>NZ_LT559262.1:2634863-2964221 GCF_900083545.1 Alistipes provencensis
CACGCGCAATACGACCACTCCGGGGCTGAAGGCCGAGAAGGTATTCGGCGTGGACCTCACCTATAACCTCAACCTGCCTTACGTCAAGGCGCGTCTGTCGGGATACTATACGACGATCAAGGACCAGTCGAAGGTCATCTCGTTCTACGACGATACCCGCAGTTCGTTCACCAACTTCGCCATGAGCGGCATCGACAAGGAGCACTACGGCGTGGAATTGGGCCTTTCGGTTCCGGTATGGCAGGGCCTGTCGGTCGTCGGTGCGGTAAGCTGGGGCGAGTACACCTACACGTCGAACCCCAACTTCGTGCAGACGGTGGACAACATGGACCGGATCGTGCTGAAAGATAAGGTCAACTGGGACGGCTTCCATGTGGAGAGCTCGCCGCAACTGGCCCTCAACATCGGTCTCGACTACCGCGGACCGCGCAACTGGTTCGCAGGCGTGAACTTCAACTACTACGACAACCTCTACCTCTCGATGAACCCGCTGTACCGCACGGCCACGGCCACGGAGTACTACACCAACCAGATCGTCGCCGAGGTTTCAAAGCCCGAACCGGATGTCGAAGTGCTGGCGCAGGCCATTGCGTCGGTGAAGAAGATCCGCAATCAGGAGAAGTTCGGCGGCTATTACACCCTCAGCGCCAATGTGGGCAAGAACTGGTATATCCACCGCAACTACATGCTGGGCTTCAGCCTCGAGGTGAAGAACATCCTCAACGATCAGGACATCCGCACCGGCGGTTACGAGCAGATGCGTATGAGCAAGGTGCGCGGCGAGGGCGGCGACTATATCTACGGCCGCTTCCCCTCGAAGTATTTCTACCTGTTCGGTACGACCTATTACCTGAATGTCTATTTCCGTTTCTAACCGAGAAGAGAATCTATTATGAAAAGTCTTAAAATAGCATTTGCACTCCTTGTCGGCGTTCTGGCCGCAGGATGCTACAACGATTTCGATACCCCGGGCCCGCGGAAGCTCTACACCGACGAAGATATGTCGTTGATGGGGCTGGAGCAGGTCTCGATCAAGACGGTGAAGGGCTGGTTCACGGAGGCTTTCGGCGGCATCTCCGGCACGGGTACCAACAACAACGGCTGGGAGAACACCAAAACGCTGAAATTCGGCGAACTCACGCCCGACGAGATGCAGTTCATCAGCCTCAAGGGGCGCCCCGATGCCTCCAACAAGTATATCAGAGGCAAGGTCATCAGCAGCGACCGTCAGGGCAACATCTACAAGTCGCTCTACATTTACGACGGTACGGCCGCCATCGAGCTCAAGCTCTACAACGGTCTTTACCTCGATTACCTGCTCGACCTGAACACGATGGAGAGCCAGTGGGTCTATGTGCGCCTCGACGGCCTCTATCTGGGCAATTACCGCATGATGCTTTCGATCGGCGGGGCTCCCTCGGACGGCATCAATACGGCCGGCACGCACAAGTACTACGCCAACTCGAACCTCGACAACCCGAGGGTCGCCAAACTGAACGTTTTCCCCGGGGATTATGTGAAGCTGGAGGCTTCGGACATCTTTGAAGTGGACGCTTCGAACTACACTTCGCTGAGCGAGGACCAGTTGGGACGTCTGGTGCGTTTCAAGAACGTCAAGATCCGCTATGCCGGCATTCCGAATCAGGATGGCAATACGAATCCCCCGATGATGAACGGCACGTTCGAGAATCCCTATCCGACATGGATCGTCACCGACTGGGGATCGCCCCGTTACGGCGCATGGTATCGTTGGGCCTATAATGTGAACAACGTGCGCCTCTACGGTTCGGTGCTGATGTGTTACAACGAGAGCGAGACGAATACGGCGAATCCGGGGGTCTACGGGATTCGCACGAGCGGCTATTCGCAGTTCGCCATGAAACCTATTCCCAAGGACGGCGCTGTGGGTAACGTGCTCGGTATCTACGGTGTTTACGGTCAGAGGTGGGATCAGGCTCAGTTCCAGATTTCAGTCAACCGGATCGAGGACCTCGACTTCAAGGCGGAGGACCTGCTGACGGAGGCAGAGATCGAGCGGATGACGCCGGCATCCTCCTACGATCCTCCCGTGAAGAACGGCGGCGACGACTATACCGGCGAATAATTCCGTCGTGGACAGATAAAAACTGCGGCCCCTTTTTCGGGGGCCGCAGTTTTTTGTGCTGTGTCGGTCTGCGCCTCAGCGCTTGTTCCATTTGCAGGAGGTCTGGTAGTAGAAGACGGCCCGGTCGACCTGCGCCGTGTCGGTCTCTTCGGCGGGTTCGAGGTGGTGGGGATTCTCCTCGGTGGGAACCACGCGGTACTGCTCGCAGCGGCGCACGGGCGACAGGATGGTGAACGTGTCGCCCTCGAGGTAGCCCAGATCCTGATAGGTGGCGATGAAGGCCCGGTTGATGTAGCCGGGATCGAAGATGCTGCGGCCGTAGAAATGCGAGTCGTAGTCCATGTTGAGCAGTGACAGCAGGGTGGGCATCAGGTCGATCTGCGAAACGATGCCCCTGACCTCTTGCGGAGCCACGAATCCCGGGGCGAAGATCAGCGCCGGAATGTGGTATTTGTGCAACGGAATTTCGGTGCGGCCCGCGCTCGAGGCGCAGTGGTCGGCGGTGATGAGGAAGATCGTATTGTCGAACCACGGCTGTTTCGACGCTTCGGCCAGAAACTGTCCCAGCGCATAGTCGGTGTAGAGTACGCCGCCGGCCCGTGATTTCGAATCGTTGGGGATGCGTATCTTCCCTGCGGGGTAGGTGAAGGGACGGTGGTTGCTGACGGTCATGACGTGGGCGAAGAACGGCTTGCCGTCGTGCGACTGTTCGTCGAGGGTACGGATCACTTTGCGGTAGGCATCCTCGTCGCAGACACCCCAGATGTTGGCGAAAGTGATCTCGTCGGGCGAGTAGCTCTTCTGGTCGACGATATCGTAGCCGTTGCCCGAGAAGAAGGTCTCCATGTTGTCGAAATAGCTGTTGCCGCCGTAGAAATAGGTCACGTTGTAGCCTTTCTCACGCAGCAGGGCTCCCGTGGAGTGCATTCCGGCGTTGTTCGGGCGTTTGATGATGCTTTGCCCGGGGCAGGGCGGGAGCGACAGCGTCACGGCCTCCAGTCCGCGCACCGTGCGGTTGCCCGTGGCGTAGACGCGGTCGAAGGCCATGCCCAGCCGGTAGAGCGAGTCGAGGACCGGCGTGATCGACTCCGTGTTGCCGAAGCGCTCCATATAGGAGGCGCTCATGCTCTCGATGGTGATAAGTACGATGTTGCGATGAATCTCCGGCCCCTCCCCGGCTTGCACAGCGCGGAGGTTGTCGCCCGTACTGCCGTAAATCCCGTGTACGAAGGCTTCGGCCTCGGCTTCGGGGCGCGTGATGTAGAACTGGGGGTAGTCGAGGGTGTTCTTGACGAAGGCGTCGTAGAATTTGTAGAGCCCGTTGGCTTGCAGTTCGTTGACATAGACGTTCCCGCTGTCCTGAAAGCGGGTGTTGAAGTTCAGCAGGCCGACCGCCGCCAGCAGCGCCGCGATGTAGACCGGGCCGGCGATTGCTTTCCACTGCCATCCCTTGAGCTCCTCGGCACGGACGAGGTCATGGCGGAAGAGATACCATGTGATGAGCAGCGTGACGACGATGATGCCGAGTGTCATCGGAACGACGGGGTAGGACTCCATGATGTTGCCCACCACCTCGTTGGTGTAGACCAGATAATCGACGGCGATGAAGTTGTAGCGGACGCCGAATTCGTTCCAGAAGAAGTATTCGCTGAGGCCGTTGAAGACGATGGCGCCCACATAGATGACGATGAAGAGCGCGAACCACACGGTGGTCCAGAGGTTGCGGAATCCGGGCAGGAAGAGCCTGAGCGCAAAGGTCACGGCCCAGTAGCCCAGAACGTACATGGCGATCCGCGGCGCGACGCTTCCGTATTCGTCGAAGATCGTGTTGAAGAACGCGACATAGCAGAATGCCGCCGCGAGCAGCCCGAGGATGATCCATCCCCACGGCTTGGCGTACTTGGTGCGCGAGACGCTCAGCAGGAAGAGCCACAGGAAGACGAATCCCACGGTCGCGGCGCAGAAGTCGTTCACGGCGCCGAGCAGGAATATTTCACACCATTCGCCGAACGTAAAACTCAGGGAGGTCGTCTGGGCGTTGAAAAGGAGTACGATACGCAGCACGAGACCTACGGCCACCGTCAATAGAGCGAGTTTGAGGTAGAGGCCGGAGACCAGCCGGATGCTTTTTTGCATGATATGTCAGTTGATTGTTATTGCGGACAAAGTTAACTATTTTTGGTTGTTTCGAGTCGTGAAAAAGGCAGCCTTTTCGGGGCTGCCTTCTCGATTTGGTTTGAAAAATTGTTCTATTTTTCCTTTGTTTTCGCCGGGCGCATGACGACCTTCACGAGGTTGCCGTCGGCGAGGAGCTTTTTGGCGAGGGCCTGTACGTCGGCATTGGTCAGGTCGCGGACGGCCTGCTCGTATTCGCCGACATAGTTGAGCCCCGAGCCGTATTTGGCCAGAATGTAGTTCATCCAGCCCTGATTCATCTCGAGGCTGTTCTTCCAGTTCTTGAGCATGAACTCGCGGTTCTTCTCGATATCTTCGGTCTTGGGGCCGTTTTCGGCGATCTCCCGGATCTCCTTCAGCACGATTTCGCACAGCTCGTCGGCCATCTCCTCGTTGGTGTCGAACGAGATGGTCATGTCGTAGGTCTCGCGGGGAATGTACCCCGTCGAACCCTGAACCTGCACACCGTAGGTGCCGCCCTTCTCCTCGCGGATCGAGATCAGGTAGCGCGAATCGAGCGCCTGAGTCAGGAACGTCAGGGCCAGCTTGTCCTTGAGCGTGTAGGGCATCTTGCCCGAGTAGTAGTAGACTACCGACACCTTCGGCTGCTGCATCGGGGCGGTGAACTCCTCGGCGACCTCGCCTTTGACCGGAGCGACCTTGTCGTCGACGTAGTTCAGGGGTTTCTTGGCGACGGGAATCGAACCGATGTACTTCTCCACGAGGGGCTTCAGCGTCTCGGGATCGATGTTGCCCACGAACGTGAAGACGAATCCGTTGGCACCGGGGTAGAGTTTCGAATAGATGGCGGGCAGTTGCTCGAAGTCGAACTTGTCGACGATCTCGTTCGACATCATCTGCCGGCGGGGATTGTCGCCGTAGGTGACGTCGATCACCTTCTCCTGCATCAGGTAGTCGGGGTTCGTCCGGGCATTCTCCAACTGCGCGCGGAGCATCTTGATCAGGTTGTCGTAATCCGAGCGGTCGAAGCGCGGCTGCGTGAAGTTGAGGTAGAGCAGTTGCAACATCGTCTCGATGTCCTTGGGCGAGCAGACGCCGTTCATGGCGCTGTTGTAATTCTGCACCGAGGGCTGCACCGAGGCCGATTTGCCTGAAAGCTGTTTCTTGAGCTCCGTAGCCGGGAACTTGCCGACACCCGACATAGAGTTGATGGCGGGCATCATCTCGCCCATGTAGAACTCTGCGTCGGAGAGCACCGACAGACCTCCTTTGGCGACGACGCTCATGCGCACCTCGTCGGCCTTGAGATCGGTGTGTTTTACGACCACTTTCGTGCCGTTGGCCAGCGTCCATTCCGTCGTGCCGAGCAGTTTGTCCTCGGCCGTCGTCTTCACGGGCGAACCCTTGAGGACGGTGCCTTCGGGGATCAGCGGCTCCTTGATCACATTGTCCTCGTAAGCCGTAACCTCGCCTGCGGCCACCTTGTTGCGGATGGCGAGCAGCTCTTCGGCGGTCGGCGTCACGAGGCCCTCCTTCTCGGGGGCGTTGACGAGGATGACCTGATTGGTCGGGGTGATGGTCTGGGCGGCGAAAGCGTTGACGGCATCGACATTGAGCATCTTGATCAGCATGCTGTCGAGCTGCCATTCGGTCTCGGCGTCGGGCATCGGGGAGTTCTTCTGGTAATTGTCCAGATAAGTGTTTACGAACTCGCGGTTGCGGCGGTCGTTGCGGTTGGCGTAGGTGCGTTCGGCCTGACGCATCAGGTTCTCCTGTGCGCGTTCGAACTCACCCTGCGTAAAGCCGTAACGGCGGACCTTCTCCATCTCGGTGTAGAGCGTCTCGAAGCCGCGGGCCAGCTTGCCGTTCTGCGTCGCCGCAACGAATACCGTGGCGTTGAGCGTCGGGATGACCCCGATCACGTCGCCCGTGCCCATGCCGGCGCCGAGGAACGGCGCGTCGGGCTGCATGGCGATCTCCTGCAGGCGGGCGTTCTCCATGGTCGTCATATAGGCCTCGATCACGTTGTTGGCCTCGGCGACGATCGTGTTGCCCAGTTGCTCGGGGAGTGCCGGACGCTTGATGAAGAGCTGGACCTTCGTGCCCTGCATTTCGGGGTCGGTGAAGATGCTCACGATCGGCTCCTCGTTGTCGGGGACCACGATGGTCTCCTTTTGCGAAGCATCGGCGGCGGGTGCCGGGATGTCGGCCATCAGCGTCTTGATCTTGTTCTCCACGGCGTCCACGTCGATGTCGCCCACGACGACAACGGCCTGATAGTCGGGACGGTACCACTGGGCGTAGAAATCCTCCAGTTCCTTATGCTGGAAACTCTTCAGTCCGTCGAGGTAGCCGATCAGGTTGCGGTGCTCGTATTTGGTGCCTTTGCCCAGCGCCTGCAACATTTTCATCGTCGAGCGCCACGACGCGCCGTCGCGGGTGCGGAGCTCCTCCATGATCACGCCGCGCTCCGAATCGATCTCCTCGGGTTCCAAGGCGATGAAGTGCGACCAGTCGTGCAGGATCAGCAGCGCCGAGTCGATGATCCCCTCGCGTGAGGTCGGAACGTCCGAAATGTTGTAGACCGTGTGGTCCCAACTCGTGCCGGCATTGAGGTTGGCGCCGAATTTCACGCCTACGGTCTCCAGATACTCCGTGAGCTGCTTGCCCGGGAGGTTCTTGGTACCGTTGAAGGCCATGTGTTCGAGGAAGTGGGCGAGGCCCTGCTGCGAGTCGTTCTCCTGAATGGCTCCGACATCGTGCAGGATGTAGAAATCGGCCTGTCCCTTCGGCTTTTCGTTGTGACGGATGTAATAGGTCATCCCGTTTTCCAGCTTCCCGGTGCGGAGTTCGGGGTCCGTGGGGATCGGCTGGTTCATCTGTGCCATGGCGCCGGCGGCGGCAAATGCCGCAACGGCCAGCATCATCAGTTTTTTCATGGGTGTTATTTTAAAGGTTTTCATTCTTTGATCTCTTCCGGACGGTATTCGATGATATCCCCCGGCTGGCAGTCGAGTTCGCGGCAGATCGCCTCGAGCGTCGAAAAACGGATGGCCTTGGCCTTCCCGTTCTTGAGAATCGAGAGGTTGGCGGGCGTGATGTCGACCCGTTCGGCCAGTTCGCCGAGCGACATCTTACGTTTGGCCATCATTACGTCTATGTTGATGATTATCGCCATAAATTCCTCCCCCTCGTGTTGTGTGTTCGTATTTGCATGTCGTTCCCTTATATTAAATGGTGTATTTCTGCTCTTCGCTCAGGTTCTGGCCGATGGCGAAGACCTCGGCGGCGAAAAGGATCAGAATACCCATGATGATCATGGCGTAGGAGATGTGAAATCCCGTGTTCACGGTGTAACCGCTTCCTGCCAGCAACTCGGCGGCGCGGCTGTTCATGGCCCAGTTCACGGTGTCGCTGATGAGCTCGGCGAGGATGGTCAGCAGACCGATGGTGCGCAGATACCAGACATTCCGCTTGTCGAGCGTACGCTCCTCGCGGATCGAACGGCGCAGCGAGTGGATGATGACGAACATCAGCACGATGATGCCCAGATAGAGCAGCGGCACGAGCATCACCAGTGCATAGAGCCATGCGCTGCCGCCCACCGAGCGGAACGCCAGCCCCAGCACCGAACTGCCGGGGGCGTCCTGCTCGACGACCATGCCCAGCCGTTTGACGCTCGCGCTGATCTTCATGCCGGGGGCCGCCTCGACCTCGACGGTGTTTTCGGGCTGCCCGGTGATCTGGATGTCGCTCAGCATGTAGATCATGCGGGGAATCCCCGATTTCCACTTCTCGGCGATGTCGTTACCCATCTCGACGCCTTCGGCCGCACCCCGCGTGAAATTGGGCAGGATGCCGTGTGCGATGCTTGCCACGAGCACGATGAAGAACGTGATGTAGATGACCAGCAGGCGCTGCAGGAGCGATTTTTTATTTTGCATCTCTCTTTCGTTTGGTTTTTACAGATGCAAATATACCATTTATTTCCGAAAAACAAATAATATTTATCGTTTTTCGATAAAGTATTTCTTTGGACCTAAAAAAGGACGACACCGAGTGCCGTCCTTGCAGATATACCCGGGGACCGGGGAAATTACGCCACGTTGTCCTTCAGCTGCTTCCAGTACGAAGCGCTGATGGCCATGCCGATCGACATGACGATCACTACCAGCGCGAACATCACGACGAACGTGATGAAGCCGACGTTGATCATGCCGCAGATCGAGAAGAAAATCAGCATGACGATGGAGGCGGCGATGCCGAATACGAGCGCCACGGCGAACATCGTCCATTTGCTGCCGTAGGTGGCGTCGTTCGATGCGCGGAGCGCCTCGATGGGGTTCTTGCCCTTCTCGATCAGGAAGTAGTAGGCCAGCGACCATGCGAGCGAAAGCACGATGCCGGGAATGAACATGAAGAGGAAGGCGATGTAGGTCGGAATGACCATCAGGCCCATGGTGATGAGGAATTCACCCATGTAACGGCGGTACTTGCTGTCGAAGATGCCCAGCGGGTTGATCACCTCGCCTTTGGCCAGCTGCGTCGGCAGCAGGGTGATGGCGATAAAGGTTCCGATGTTGATGTAGGGAATCCAGATCGTGACCAAAAACAGGGCGACGGCTGCGATGACCGAAGGTGCGTTCTTCACGCCGATGGTGATGGCGTCTTTAAAGGTTTCCGCGAAATCAAGTTTTTTCATTTCCATTTAAACAAATTTTTAAGGATTAGCGTCGCCGGCAAAAGTAGGAAAAATTTTGTATATTTGCCTGCATAATCAATAAAATACAGGCGAATGGCAGAAAAAACACGCTATAATTACCGAGTCGAACCTCAGGATGTGGATTTCACGCTGCGGGCGACGATCCCCTCGCTGGGGGGTGCGATCCTCAATACCGCGGGTATCGACGCCCACGGCAAAGGCTTTGGCGTCGATGCGCTGAATGCCGACAACCACTCGTGGGTGATTTCGCGCATGGCCGTGGAGTTCGATTACCAGCCCGTGCAGTACACCGATTATGCGGTTGCGACGTGGATCAGCGACTACGGGCGTGTGCTTTCGACGCGTAATTTTACGCTGACCGACGTGGCTTCGGGACGCGAATTCGGCCGCGCCGTGACGCAGTGGGCGATGATCGACCTGCAAAGCCGTTCGGCGATAGATCTTTCGTGGGTGGGCGACGCCCATGCCGATGCCATCGTCGACGCCGCACCCCCGACGGACAAGCCGCGCAAGATCCGCGAGGTGAACCCCACGGAGCGCGTCGAACACCGCGTCGTGTACAGCGACATCGACTTCAACCGCCATGTCAACACCATGCGCTATATCGAGATGATGCTCGACATGCTTCCCGTCGAGACGCTGACCCGGGAGGCTCCCGTGCGGCTGGACATTCACTTTCTGAAGGAGTGCCGTTTCGGGCAGACGCTGACGGTGGGGTGTGAGCAGAGAGAACACTCGGCGCTGTTCGAGATTTCGGCCGACGGCGGACCGGCGGCCGTGCGTGCCTCTATCGAATGGAAATAGGTCCGGGCGGCGTGTTGCGCCGACGGCTTGTGGAACGGGTTTTGCAGTTATCGCGGCAAAACCTTTTTCATTATGGAAAGCGCGACTAAAACACAGACACAGAACAAGTATCAGGTGAGCATCGACCTGCTGAACGATGCCGTGGGCAAGGAGATCGCAACCTCGCTGCAATACATGTATTTCCACACCCATTTTGAGGACGACCGCTATCAGTACCTCTCGAAGATCATGCGCGAGATCTCGATCGCCGAGATGCGCCATATCGAGGAGTTCTCCGACCGCATTCTGTTCCTGCAGGGCGACGTGGACATGAACGCCTCGTTCCGGACCAAGCAGGTCACCGACGCCAAGGAGATGCTGCGCATGGCCATGCAACTGGAACAGAGTACGATCGACAGCTACAATGAGGCTTCGCGCGTCGCCGCCGAGCACAAGGACGCCGTGACGCACAAGATGTTTCAGGACATCATCGCCGAGGAGGAGCAGCACCTCGACACGTTCCGCACCGAGCTGCAGAACCTGATCGATTACGGTGAGGAGTATCTGGCCTTGCAGTCGGCCGCCGGCAGCAAGCACACATCGAAGAGTTTCGGGCACCCGGGCGGCGGCGAATAGGCGTTTGCGCGGCGAAAAGCCGTTCTGATGCAAAAAACGGAATCCTTTTGCCGGGGTCCCGTTTTTTTCGGTTATATTTGTACTTGAATCATTCGCAGGGACCTGCTGAAGCCCCGGTTTGCCGAAGGCATATAAGTCCCTCCCGAGGGAGGGATTTAGGGTGGGGGCAGATTTGCATATACGGCCGAAGGCCGTGGGTATCAGGTTGCCGGGGCGAATGAACGGTGTATAATAGCCGGAATATTCTGATAAGATGAAACTTACGATTTTAGGACCTGCGCACCCCTACCGGGGCGGCTTGGCGTCGATCATGGAGATCATGGCCCGCACGTTCCAGCGGCGGGGCAACGAGGTCGACATCAAAACCTTTACGCTGCAATATCCCTCGCTGCTGTTCCCCGGCGAGAGTCAGACGGTCGATACGCCGCCGCCTGCGGACCTGCGCATCTGCCGGTGCGTCAACACGATGAATCCCCTGAACTGGGTGCGCATCGGCCGCCGCATCCGGCGCGAACGTCCCGATTTCGTGCTGATGAAATACTGGACGCCTTTCATGGCGCCCTGCTTCGGCACCATCGCCCGGCTGGCCCGCGGCAACGGCCACACGAAGGTGCTGTGCCAGATCGACAACGTCGAACCCCACGAACACCACCTGACCGACAAACTCTTCAACCGCTATTACCTGCGTTCGGTGGACGGTTTCGTCTATATGTCCGAACAGGTCCGCAGCGAGCTTTGCGCCTATACCGATGCCCCGGCGTTGTTCTCGCCGCACCCGCTGTTCGAGAATTTCGGCGAGCGGGTCGCGCGTTCCGAGGCGTGCGTGCGGCTGGGACTGGACCCTGCGAACCGCTATGTGCTCTTTTTCGGGCTGATCCGCGACTACAAGGGGCTGGATTTGCTGCTCGATGCGTGGACGCGGCTCAAACGGGCCGGGCAGACCGAAGGCCGCCGGCTGATCGTGGCGGGGGAGTTCTACACGGCGAAGGAACCCTATCTGAAACAGATCGCCGACAACGGCCTGCAGGACGAGGTTTTGCTCCACGACCGCTTCATCCCCGACGACGAGGTGAAATATTACTTCTCGGCGGCCGATTTCGTCGTTCAGCCCTATAAAACGGCCACGCAGAGCGGCGTGACGCAGATCGCCTACCAGTTCTGCGTGCCGATGGTCGTCACGAAGGTCGGGGGACTGGCCGAGATCGTGCCCGACGGCCGGGTGGGGTATGTCTGCGAGCCCACGACGGCGGGGGTCGCCGATGCGATCGAACGGATGTATGAGGGCGACACGTTGCAGCGCTTTCGGGAAAACTGCGTCGAAGAGCGCCGCCGCTTCTCGTGGGAGGAGATGTGCAACCGCATCACGGAGCTCTACCGGGTGGTCACCCCGGAGCCGTAAAGAGGTGGGATCGGGCCGCAAAGAGTCGCTTTTTCACCGTTTTGTTGGTTATTCGGGCGAAATGGCCTATCTTTGCCGAACCTAACTCTTACTTTTTATATTGTGGCGTCACAATCGATCAATCTGAAAGCCAGATTGCTGAATCCCCGTGTGGTATTGGCTGTGTGGTTGCTCTGCACGGTTTGGATTTGCATTACGCAGTCGCTGGCCGGGCCTCAGAACTACAACAACTTTCTGGTTTTCCGCGGGGCTTTCGACCATCTGTTCGCCTCGCTTCCCCTTTACGAACCCTATCCGCTCGAGTACGGGGACATCTATCATTACGGCCCTGTCTTTGCCTTCATCATCGCACCGTTCGCCGTGCTGCCGCCGTGGCTGGGCATGTCGCTGTGGTGCATGAGCCTTTCGCTGTTGCTCTATTGGGCCGTCCGGCAACTGCCGATCCCCGTGGTGCTGGCGAGTCTCGTGCTGTGGCTGACGCTCAACGACTTTTACGGCGCCGCCTTCAAACAGCAGTTCAACATCGCCGTCGCGGCGCTGGTCGTCGGTGCATTGGCCATGATCGAGAAACGCCGCGAAGGATGGGCCGCGCTGTTCATCGTCATCGGCACGTTCGTCAAGATTTACGGCATCGTCGGGCTGGCCTTTTTCTTTTTCGTGCGGCGCAAGGGACGTTTCATCGGCTGCATGGCGCTGTGGACTGTTGTGGTCCTGCTGCTGCCGCTGTTGTTCGTCAGCCCCGAATATCTTTGGTCGCAGTATCAGGCGTGGGCCGTCGATATTGCGCAGAAGAACGGCGAGAATATGTTCTGCGCCTATACGAACATCTCGCTGGTGGGCTGTGTGCGCAAGATCAGCGGTTCGGCGTCCTATTCCGACCTGCTGATCATCGTGCCCGCCATGGTGCTGTTCCTCCTTTCCTACCTGCGTATCGGGCAGTACAAACACCTCAGCTACCGCCTGACGATGCTGGCTTCGCTCCTGCTGTTCATCGTGTTGTTCAGCAGCGGCAGCGAACACAGCGGCTATGTGATCGCTGCGCTCGGCATGGGTATCTGGTGGGTTAATTTCCCCCCCCCTCACGAGGATGGCTCGAATGGACACTGCTCCTACTGGCCCTTTTCGCCAGTTTCTCCTATAATTTACTCCCGACTAAATTCTACCGTGGCGTTTTCGTAGCCTACGCGCTGCGCTCGCTGCCGTATTTCGCCATCTGGCTCCATTGCATCCGGAGGCTGTGGTATGAGGATTTCGCCGTCACGGATGTCCTCCTCGGCTACAAGACCCTGCCCGGTGCGGAGGTGCCTGTGGAGGAGCCCCGGCCGGCCGAACCGGGCGACGGGCTCGACATCGTCTGCCCGTGCTACAATCCGGATTCGGAGTTCGTGCCCGCATTGGCCCGGTCATTCGCGGAGCTCTGCGCGCGCTATCCGGACAAACGGCTGCATCTGATCGTCGTCAACGACGGCTCGCCGCGCAATTTCGGGGACGAGGAGCGGGCGGCTCTCCGGCAGGCCGTTCCGGACGTCGAGATCGTCGACATTCCCCACGGCGGCAAAGGCGCGGCCATCCGTGCCGGCATCGCACGTTCCCGGGCGCCCTATACCGTCTATACGGACATCGACATGCCCTACACGGCGGAGTCGATGTGCGGGGTGATCGACCGTGTGTTCGCCGGAGCCGACGTGGTGATCGCCGTACGCAATGCGAGCTACCATTCGCAGCTTTCGCTTCTGCGCAAGGCGATGTCCTACGGGTCGAAACTGCTCAACCGCATCTTCCTCAACATTCGCCACACCGACACGCAGGGCGGCCTCAAAGGTCTTTCGCCCCGCGCCCGGGCGGTCATGCTGCGCACGCGTATCTCCGATTTCCTGTTCGACACCGAATTCGTCGTCCTCGCCGCGCGCGACAAGCGTATGCGCATCGAGGAGGTCGAGACCTCGCTCCGCGACGGGGTCGTCATGTCGACGATGTCCCCGCGGGTGCTGTTCCGTGAATTGAAAAACTTTTTCCGCATCGCTGTCCGCCTATGAACGTGACACTTGGTTTCGACGTCGAGGAGTTCGATTTCCCGCTCGAAAGGGGCCGTGAAATCGATCTCGGCACCCAGCTTTCGGTCAGCGCCGAAGGGCTGGAATTTCTGCTGGAACTGCTCTCCCGGCTGGATCTGCGGGCCACGTTCTATACGACGGCCAATTTCGCCCTGAACCGCACGGACCTCGTCCGCCGCATCGTCGCCGGAGGGCACGAGGTGGCCTCGCACGACTACTGCCACGGGCTGACCGCCGGGGCCGATCCTGCCGGCAGCCGTCGGGTGCTGGAAGAGCTGACCGGACAGCGCATCGTCGGCTACCGCGCCCCGCGGCTGGCCGTCGCTTCGTCCGCAGCGCTTCGGGACGCCGGGTATGCCTATAACTCGTCGGTCAATCCGACGTGGATTCCGACGCGCTATAACAACCTCCGGGCTCCGCGTTCCGTGTCGCAGGAGGAGGGGCTCACGATCTATCCGGTTTCGGTCTCCGCGCCTTTCCGGGTGCCGCTGTTCTGGATTTCGCTGCACGTCATGCCGCTGCCGATCTATAAACGGCTGTGCCGCAGCGCTCTGCGCCGCGACGGGCATCTCAACCTCTATTTCCATCCGTGGGAGTTTTCCGCAAGGCTGGGCGATCCGGCTTTCGGGGTTCCGGGCTATCTTACGCACTGCTCGGGGGAGAAATTGCAGCGGAAATTCACCCGACTGCTGGAGTGGCTGAAAGCCCGCGGCTGCCGGTTTTCGACCACCCGCGAATACCTCGGCTGCGATGAATAGGGTAGCGGTGTTGCTTCGGGCGCTCTACGAGAGTTCGTTCGTGCGCTTCGCCGCGGTCGGAGGCGTCGCCACGGCGGTCAATTATGCGACCTATGTCGTGCTGGTGCGGAGCTTCGACGACCTCCATCCGGCCGTGGCCTATCTCTGTGCCTTCTGCGTCAGCATCGTCTGCAACTTTCTGCTGTCGAGCTATTTTACGTTCCGCGTGCGGCCTTCCGCGCGTCGTGCCGTGCGCTTTCTGGCGGCCCACCTCATCAACCTCGTGAACGAACTGGTGCTGCTCGAAATCTGGCTGTGGGCGGGCGTTCCGAAGCTCTATGCACCGCTGTGCGTCTTTCTGGTGGCCTTTCCCATCAATTTCCTGATGGTCCGCTTCGCCCTCCGCGGGCATCGGAAATCCTGAGAAAAAACGGACCCTGCCGCGCATCGCACAGCAGGGTCTCCTTCTTCATTTATTCGGGGTGTAGCTTGGGCTACTTCTTGATATTGGGCAGTTCCAGCCCGAGTCCCTGTTTCTTATCCACGACTTTGAGGATAAAGCCGAGGATAAATGCTGCTATACCCAGACATGCGAGCATGATCAGCGGATTGGTGTAGTTGTATTGTGTGGCGGCTTCCGCCTGACTCATCGTACCGTTCTCGACCGCCTGCACGATTGCGGGGTTCGACGCATCGAGTATCTTGCCGATCAGCAGCGGGAAGAGCCACAGACCGATGTTCTGAATCCAGAAAATGAGCGCATAGGCCGAACCGATCACCTTGTTGTCCACCAGTTTGGGGACCGAGGGCCACAGCGATGCGGGAACCAGCGAGAACGACGCACCCAGCACCAGAATGGTAATATAGGCGACGAATACTCCGCCCACGCCGCTGCCCTTGAACATCGGCAGGATGAACGCGAACGTCAGGTGGCAGGCGATCAGCAGGATCGAGCCGACCATCAGCATCGAGGCGGCCTTGCCTTTCGTGTCGACGAATTTGCCGAGGATCGGGGTGATGCCCACGGCCAGCAGCGGGAATACGGCAAAGATCGTTTCGGCCGACTGGCGCATGTATCCCATGTAGCAGAACGCGACAAGGAAAACGACCGCTACGGCCTGCAATCCGAATCTCATGCTGTTTTTCTTGCTGAAATTACTTGCGAAAGCTGTTGCGGCCACCACCAGCATGATGCAATATTGCAGCATGGTCACGGTATTCGATGCCCAGAACGAACCGGCTTCCGGTTGTACGAAGGTCAGGTTGCATTGCAGCATGTTGACCGCATATTTCTGGAACGGAAAGATCGCCGAGTAGTAGAGCACGCACAGCAGGGCGACGAGCCAGAAGCCGCTGCTCGACAGGATTTTGCCGATATCGCGTATTTTGAACGGTTCGTCGCTCTCTTCGGCTTCGCCGGTCTGGGCGTCGAGTTTGCGGTCCATGAAGAAATAGACGATGAACATGATCAGGGCGATCATGAGCAGTATCACGCCGAAAGCCACCGAGCGCGACACGTCGATCTGTCCGCCCAGACGTGCGAACATCGGCGAGAAGATCATGCAGGTTGCAACGCCCAGACGCGCCAGAGCCATCTCTGAGCCCATTGCCAATGCCATTTCACGGCCTTTGAACCATTTGACGATACCGCGTGAAACGGTGATTCCGGCCATTTCGACGCCGCAGCCGAAGATCATGAAGCCCACCGAGGCGAATTTGGCCGACGCGGGCATGCCTTTATAGAAAGGCGAGATGCCCAGTTCGTCGAAGACCGGGATGTAGTTCAGGTGGTCGTTGAACCAAGCCGCGAGGGCGGTTTCCTGAAAACCTTTCGTCACGGCGTACCAGTTGATCGACGCTCCGACGAGCATTACGACACCCGACAGTACGGCCGTGAACCGCACGCCCATCTTGTCGAGGATGATTCCCGCGAAGATCAGGAAGAAGATGAATACGTTCAGGAACGTTTCCGAACCCTGCATCGTTCCGAAAGCGGTGGAGTTCCATCCCAGTTCCGATTGCATCAGGTCCTTGATCGGCGAGAGTATATCCATGAAGATATACGAGCAGAACATGGCGAATGCGAGGAACAGCAATGCCGTCCAGCGTACAGCGGCTGAATCCCGCAGTGTGAGTTGTAGCTTTTCTACCATTATTTGTTTGTTTGAGTTAGTTCTCCAGTTGTGCGTAGCGTTTCAGCACCTCGTAGGCTTCGAGGATGCCCAGTTCGCCGGCTTTCGAAATATCGAGACAGCCTTTGCGGGTGTCCTTCATGAATATCTGGATGATACCGCGGTTGTAGTACGCCTCGGCGAATGCCGGGTTCAGCTCGATGGCCTTCGAATAGTCCTCGTAAGCCTCCGGCAGACTGCCCGAGAGGGCCAGCAGGTTGGCGCGGTTGTAGTAGGCGTAGGCGAAATCGGGGAAGAGCTTGACGGCCTTGTTCAGGTCGGCCACGGCCTCGTCGTAGCTGTATGTGCGTTTCGAGTTGTTGTTCAGCCGGTTGGCGGGGTCCGAGTCGATCGTGATCCGCTGGTACGAGTTGTCGATCGACGAGATGAAGTCGATCATCTCGGCACGCGTCGTCGAACGGTTCAGGTAGAGGAACGGGTTCGACGGATTGAGCTCGATGGCCGATGAATAAGTATTCACCGAGTTGGTGTACTGCTTGATGAGCGACTGCGTGACGCCGCGCTCGAAGAGCACCGTCCACGAGGGGTTGCTCGCATTGAGCTCCTGCACATACTGCTTGTCGAGCATCACGAGCGAGTCGGCCGGGATGTTGCTTTCGCGGCACGAGAGGGTGAGGTACTCGTTGTCGACGCGCTTGCGGAAGTCCTCCACGCGCTGCAAATGGTAGCGTGTGACGGTCGGCGCGGTGTCGGCACGCATCAGCGTGAACTTGAACAGCGGCAGCAGGCGCATCTCCTCGCGGCCGCCGTTGTGGCCCGTGATGCGGTCGAAGCTGCCGCCCGCGAACTTGCTGTCGAACGACAGCAGGCGGTCGAAACGCTGCGTGGTGTCGGCGTAGATCGAATAGGTGCTGTCGCTCAGGCGCGAACGGTAATCGGCGATCTTCTTCTGGGCGATCGCGCGGTCGGACTTGGCGCCCTGCGGGTCGTTCAGGAATTCGCGCAGGCGTCCGCGGTAGATGTAGGCGTTGGCGAAATCGGGGTAGAGCTTGATGGCCGACGTGTAGTCCGCCACGGCCTGCTCGATCTCGCCCAGTTGGGCGTAGACGCCCGCCCGGTTGTAGTAGACCAGCACGTTGTTGGGCGAGTAGAGCGCCACTTTGTCGTAATCTTCGAGTGCGCGGTTGTAGTCGCCGATCTGGGTGCGCAGCATGGCGCGGTTGAAGTAGGTCAGCGAGTTGGTCGAGTCGAGCTGGATCACCTTGTCGAAATCCGCGAGCGCTTGCATCGGGCGGTTGGTGGCGTTGTAGACCAGCGCGCGGTTGAAATAGGAGAGCACATAGGCGGAGTCGCACGAAATGGCCTTGTTGAAATCCGCTTCGGCCTCCTTGTACTGCTCTTGCTGCAGGTGCAGCGATCCGCGGCGGTTGTAGCCGTTGGGATTCTCGCGGTTGGTACGGATCGCGGTGTTGAAGTTCTCGTAGGCCCGGGTGGTGTCCTTCAGGTGCAGGTAGCTGAGGCCCCGGCAGATGAAGGCGTCGGCGACCTTGTTCTCCTGACGGATGAACTTGTCGAAATCCTCGATGGCCTCCTTGAACTGCTGGTTCAGCAGGCGCGTCACGCCGCGGCTGTAATAGGGTCCCGGCAGGTCGGGACGCAGTTCGATCGCCTCGCGGAAATCCTGCAGGGCGTCGTCGTAGTTGCCCAGCCGCGAACGGGTGATGGCCCGGTAGGTGTAGGCCTGCGTGTAGACGGGGTTCAGCCGGATGGCGGTCGAGAAATCGGCTTCGGCGCCCAGCAGGTCGTCGAGGTTGTATTTGGCGATGCCGCGCAGGAAGTAGCCTTCGAAAGCGTCCTCGTCGAAGCGCAGCAGGGTATTCAGGGTGCGGATGGCCTCTTGGTAGTCGTTGTTCATCATCGACGAACGGCCCATCCAGAAGAAATACTCCCGGTTGTACTGTGCGTGCGCCTTCATGCCGCACAGCAGGGCGGCTCCCAGTATGATTCCGAAGATGAGTTTCCGCATGCTCGAATTTTCGTTTACGCTTAAAACGGCCTTTTTGTTCGATTTATTATTCCTGCTCGTATCCGAATCGGCGCAACTGGCGTTCGTTGTTGCGCCAGTCGTCGGCGACCTTGACGAAAAGTTGCAGGAAGACCTTCTTGCCGAGAAACTGTTCCATGTCCTCGCGGGCCGTCTGGCCGACTTTCTTCAGTTTTTCGCCCTTGTGTCCGATCAGGATGCCCTTCTGCGAGTCGCGGGCTACATAGATCGTCGCCGCGATGCGGTCGATCGTCGGCTCCTCCTTGTAGCTTTCGATCTCGATCTCGCAGCAGTAGGGGATCTCCTTGTCGTAGAATTTGAGGATCTTCTCGCGGATGATCTCCGAGGCGAAGAACCGCAGGGTCTTGTCCGTGAGCGTATCTTTTGGGTAGAACGCCGGGCCTTCGGGCAGCAGTTCGAGGATGATTTTGAACACCCCTTCGACGTTGAAATTCTCCTTGGCCGACACCGGGACGATCCGTGCCCCGGGAATCTCGGCCTGCCATTTGTCCACCAGCGCGTCCAGCGCTTCGGGTGTCGAGAGGTCGATTTTGTTGATGACTACGATCGTCGGGATGCCGCTCTGGTTGATGCGCTCGATGATCTCGGCCGAACGGTCGCTTCGCTCGACGGTGTCCGTCACATAGAGGATCACGTCGGCGTCGGTCACGGCTCCGGTCACGAATTTCATCATCGACTCCTGCAACTTGTACGAGGGCTTCAGAATGCCCGGCGTGTCGGAGTAAACGATCTGGAAATCCTCGCCCGAGACGATGCCCATGATGCGGTGGCGCGTGGTCTGCGCTTTCGAGGTGATGATCGAGAGTTTTTCGCCGACCAAGGCGTTCATCAGCGTCGATTTGCCCACATTGGGGTTGCCGATGATATTTACGAAGCCCGATTTATGCATTGGAATATGCTGTTTTGAGCAACAAAGATAGGTTTTTTATCGAATTTATCCTATATTTGCTCAACAATATACCAAAATCGAGCTGCCTATGGAAAGATAGAAATTTTTGATTTTTAATGCCGCCGTGGCGGCAACGACATATAAAAGCGCATCGGCTTTTCTTCTTGCTTTCGAAACTTGGACACTTTTGAAACTGACGGGAATGAGAGTTGATGTTCGTGCTGTTTTACGGCGCGGGCATTTTCTTCATTTTGTTAGTTGGGCAGTCCAAGGCCTCGAAGGCGGATGAACGAAGTTTGTCCGCGTTTTTTGTGTTTTAACATTTGCTTGATGTAAAATTCTAACTCCTTGAATGATGAAACGTTTTAATTTGCTTGTGTATGTTTACCGGGGCATAAACACGCTGGAAGAAAAATTCACCCGGAAGACCCATCCTGATTACAAATCCGATTTGAGCAGGCATGTTCTGATCGTGACGGGTATATCTATCGGAGCCATACTTATTAGTTCCCTGCTGATGGGTGTAGTCACGAGCTTGTCGCCCGTAAATTCTTCTTCTGATTTGTCGGTTAGCATGTCTGTAGTGATGGTTTTTCAGGCAATGTTTCCGTTTCTGTGTTGTGCTGCCTACTGGATATATTATTTGAAACGGCATTTGTATTTGTTCTCGACGACCGGTCAGAAAATCGGATATGGATTGTTCACTTGTGTGATGCTTGCTATTCTGGGACCGTCTATTTTCCCGATACTTGTTGCCCTTATTTTGCTGACCATTGCTATTTCGGTCGCTTTGTTTCTGTTGAGTGTCGTGATGACGATCATTGCCTTGTTCGACGGAGGAGGTTCGAAAAAGAAGCGGTTTTCGCTCGACAATGGCGATAAGGTGACCGAGAAATCGGGATTGTTCGGAGAAAAATATTATGAAGGACGCAGCGGAAAATCCTATGAGACCAACGATAGCGGCAGGACATTCTACGAAAAGTAGCATTTCCCACCGGGTTTCACATGAATATAAAAAGGCTCTCGTTTTCGAGAGCCTTTTTGTCATGAAGTTTTGTAAAATGTTGCCTACCGCCTCATCATGCCGCCCGGCATCTTGGGCATCTTCAGGTTGCCGCCGGCGACGGTTTTCATCATCTTGCGCGTGTCCTCGAACTGCTTCATCAGGCGGTTCACGTCGGCCATCGTTGTGCCCGAACCCTTGGCGATGCGTTCGCGGCGGCGGGCGTTGATAATCTCGGGCCGCTCGCGCTCCGCCGGGGTCATCGACGAAATGATCGCCTCGGTCTGCTTGAACACGTCGTCCGGAATATCCACGTTCTTGAGCATCTTGCCCATGCCCGGAAGCATCGAAGCCAGATCCTTGAGATTACCCATCTTCTTGATCTGCTGAATCTGCGAGATGAAGTCGTTGAAGTTGAACTGGTTCTTGACCAGCTTCTTTTTCAGCTTGCGGGCCTCCTCCTCGTCGAACTGCTCCTGCGCACGTTCCACGAGCGACACGACGTCGCCCATGCCCAGAATCCGGTCGGCCATACGCTCGGGGTGGAACACCTGCAGGGCGTCCATCTTCTCGCCGCTCGAAATGAATTTGAGGGGCTTGTTGACCACCGAACGGATCGAAATGGCAGCGCCGCCGCGGGTGTCGCCGTCCAGCTTCGTGAGGACCACGCCGTCGAAATCCAACCGGTCGTTGAACTCCTTGGCGGTGTTCACGGCGTCCTGACCTGTCATGGCGTCCACCACGAACAGCGTCTCCGAAGGCTTCACGGCAGCTTTGATGGCCGTGATCTCCTGCATCATCGCCTCGTCCACGGCCAGACGTCCCGCCGTATCGACGATCACCACGTTGCAGTTGTTCTGACGGGCGTATTTGATACCGTTCTCGGCGATCTGCACCGGATTCTTGCTGCCCTCTTCGGTGTAGACCTCCACGCCGATCTGCCCGCCGAGCACCTTCAACTGGTCGATGGCCGCGGGACGGTAGACGTCGCCGGCTACCAGCAATACCTGACGGCCCTTCTTCGACTTGAGCATCGCGGCCAGCTTGCCCGAGAAGGTGGTCTTACCCGAACCTTGCAGACCCGCGATCAGGATCACGGCCGGCGTACCCTCCAGCCGGATGTCTGTGGCCGTGCCGCCCATCAGTTCGGCCAGCTCGTCGCGCACGATCTTGGTCATCATCTGGCCCGGCTTGACGGCCTTGAGCACGTCCTGACCCAGCGCCTTCTGCTTCACCTCGTCGGTGAAGGACTTGGCTACCTTGTAGTTGACGTCGGCGTCGATCAGCGCGCGGCGAATCTCCTTGAGCGTCTCCGCGATGTTGATTTCGGAGATGCGGCCCTCGCCCTTGAGGATTTTAAACGACCGTTCGAGTTTATCTGTTAAATTTTCAAACATGGTTGTTGTAGCTTGTTTCAGAGGGCAAAGGTAATAAAAAACGGGAAAATGCCACAAATTTGCGGCCTAACTTTTAGACTGGAATCAGCGGAGCAATCCGGCCTCGTAATAAATGACGATCTGCTCGATCATCCGGTCCTCGCCCTCCTTGTCGTACTGCGATTTGAGGTCCTGTCCGAAGATTTTCGAGATGCCCTGCCAGAACCCCGCCACGAAGCCGCCCCGGAACTCCTTCAGCACCTCGTAGGCGGTGTATTCCGTTTCGCGGTCGATGAGTTTCAGCAGCACGCGGCCCTGCGTGCGGGTCATGCGTTTCAGCACGGGGGTGTATTCGTCCTTGATTTCGTGGTAAATCTGCTTGATATACTCCTTCTGGGCTTTCTTGGTGGGCAGGCGAGTCAGTTCGGCCTCCATCGTCGCCATCTTGGCCCGGGCGATCTTGGCAATGGGGTAGACCTTCTTCACGGCGTCCACCAGCCGGCGGTAACGCCGCAGGTCCACCGGACGGCTGAAGACATAGACCGGCAGGATGTGGACCAGCGGAATCGAATCGCCCCGCTCGACGGCCCACTCCTGATGCCAGAAGCCGCGTCCGCCCTGCGCCTGCGCTTCGGGAAGCGCGGCAAACGATGCGAGGAACAGCAGGACGGCCCATTTTTTCATGATCGGCGAAATTTGCTTATCTTTGGCAAAGATAATCATATTCCGTAAACGAAATTCAGACGCAGGATATTATGCTTGAAAAAGGACTTTCCGCCCGCAGCGCCGCGACCGTGGCCCCGGGCAATACGGCCGCCGCGATGGGTTCGGGCGACCTCGATGTATTCGCCACGCCCGCGATGGTGGCGCTGATGGAGAACGCCGCGATGACGGCCGTGGCCTCCTGCCTGCCCGAAGGCTCGACCACCGTCGGCGCCGAGATGAACGTCACGCACATCAAACCCTCGGGACTGGGCGCCGAAATCACCGCCACGGCCGTGCTGACCGAGGTCGAGGGGCGCAAACTGACCTTCAACGTCGGGGCCCGCGACGCCGAGGGGATGATCGGCGAGGGCGTCCACATCCGCTACGTCGTCGACCGCGCGAAATTCATGGCCAAACTCGGCTGACCGTGGAGCAGTCCACGCCCCGACCGCTGAAACGCTCGCGGTTGCGCCTCTGGTGCGGCCGCCTCTGGTACACCTTCCTGCGCTACGGGACGTGGTATTTCGGCGGACTGCGCTTCGCCCGGAAAGCCTCGGCCCCGGGGTGTCCCCACCTGCATTTCCAACACCGGACACCGCTGCTGCGCAAGCTGAAGGACGTGGACATGCAGTACCAATATAACAAGATCACCAACCTCCGGCTGGCCGCCGCACACCTCGACGGCGTGGTCCTGCGTCCCGGCGAGACGTTCAGTTACTGGCGGCTAATCGGGCATCCGACACGCCGCAAGGGGTATCTCGACGGCATCGTGCTTTTTTGCGGCACCTTCCGCCCGGGCGTCGGGGGCGGGCTGTGCCAGTTGTCGAACCTGATCTTCTGGATGACGCTCCACACGCCCCTGACCGTCGTGGAACGCTACCGCCACTCCTACGACGTCTTTCCCGACAGCGGCCGCACGCAGCCTTTCGGCAGCGGCGCCACATGCGTCTATCCCTACCGCGACCTGATGATCCGCAACGACACGCAGACCACGTTCCGGCTCCACGTCACCGTCGGCGGGGAGTTCCTCGAAGGGGAGTGGCGGGCCGACCGGCGTCCGGAGTTCGCCTACCGCGTCGTCGAGCGCGACCATTGCATGAAGAGCGAGTGGTGGGGCGGTTACAGCCGTCACAACAAACTTTTCCGCGAGGTCTACGACACCGAGGGGCGTTGTGTCGACGTGCAGTATATTACCGGCAACGACGCGCTGATGATGTACTCGCCGTTCCTTTCCGAGACGACCGGAGAACCCTGAAACGCAGGAAGCGGGGCATTTGCCCCGCTTCCTCTGTCTTACAGCCCGACGATCAGGTGTTCGAGCCAGATCACCGCGATTCCCGCCACATAACCCGCCAGAGCCAGCAGCGTGATCCGTTTGAGATACCACCCGAAGTTGATCTTTTCGAGGCCCATCGCCACGACGCCCGCCGCCGAACCGATAATCAGCAGGCTTCCGCCCACACCGGCGCAGTAGGTCAGCAGGTGCCAGAACAAGCCGTCCTGCACGAAATTCTGCGCGAAGGCCGGATCGACGCTTGCAGCCACCGCCGCGGCGTCGGAAACGGGGTACATGCCCATGCAGGCGGCCACCAGCGGCACGTTGTCCACCACCGACGAGAGCAGGCCGATGGCCCCCGCGATGGTGAATACCTCGTGTACGGTCTTGTCCAGCCAGTCGGCCATGTCGGTCAGCACGCCTCCGGTTTGCAGGGCGCCTACGGCCATCAGGATGCCGAGGAAGAAGAGTATCGTCGGCATGTCGATGTGTTTCAGTACTTTCGACACGCGCGGCTGGATCGATTCCTCCATATTGCGGATGCTGCGTTTGCGGTCGTAGATGATCTCGGTCAGTATCCACATGAATCCCAGCGACACCATCATGCCCATGTAGGGCGGCAGCCCGGTGAGGCTCTTGAAGACCGGCACGAACAGCAGGCTCAGTACGCCCACGATGAGGATGAACCTGCGCAGGCGCGGCCCGATGCACTCGGGGCATCCCGTTGCGAGGGCCTTGGCGCTGACCTGTGCCGCCGGCCTGTCGGCGACGTAGCGGCTGGCGATGGCCGTGGGGATGATTACCGACACGAGGCACGGCAGGAAGAGGTTGGCGACGAGGTTCGAGGCCGTGACGTTGCCGCGCATCCACAGCATGATGGTCGTCACGTCGCCGATGGGCGACCATGCGCCGCCGCTGTTGGCGGCGATGACGATCACGCTGGCGAATATCCACCGCTCTTTCTTGTTGGCGATCAGCCGCCGCAGCAGCATGACCATGATGATCGTGGTGGTCATGTTGTCCAGCGCCGCCGACATGAAGAACGTGATGATGGAGAGCAGCCACATCAGCTTGCGCTTGTTGCGCGTGGTGATGTGGTCGGTGATGACGCTGAATCCCCCGTAACTGTCGATCAGGTCCACGATGGTCATGGCGCCGATCAGGAAGACCAGTATCTCGCAGGTGTCACCCAACTGATCGACCAGTTCGTGCTGGATCTTGGGATCGTTGCCCATGAGACTGAAGACGGTCCAGATCGCTCCCGCCATGAGCAGGGCGACGGCCGATTTGTCGATCCTCGTCTTGTGCTCGAGTGCGATGAACAGGTAGCCCACCACGAAGAGCAGAATCATTGTCGTTATCATTATATGCGCATCAATTAAAAGTACGATAATTGCAAAGTTAATAAATTGCCGGTGTTCCGGTTGTCGGATCAGGCATTTTTTGTGGTCCCGATTGGATTTTGGAATTTTTTATATATCTTTGTCGTCGCTTTCGAGCGAATGTTTGAGCTGTGGTGTAATGGTAACACAGCAGATTTTGGTTCTGTCGTTCTGGGTTCGAATCCCGGCAGCTCAACAAAAAAGGGTGGTCATGCGACCATCCTTTTTTGTTGAGCTAAAGCTCACATGGACAATCCTCCCAAACCCTCCTTTAAGTTCCTTTTCGTTGCTTTCGCTCGGCATAGTCTGCAAGCAGCCTTTGCTCTCGCTTACTCGCAACGTTGAAAAGGAGGGCTTTATGGAGTGCTGTTTCCCGGTCTTATTTTGCTGCAAGCCTGCGTCAGCGTATTTTGCGGTGCGAGACGAGTGCCGCGATCCACAGCAGTACGACCGAGCCGATGACGGCCGTGGCCAAGCTGGCCAGCGTGCCCACGGGCACCCATCCGAAAAGTGAAAATATCCAGCCTCCCAGCACACCGCCGATAAGCCCGACGATCAGGTTGACGAAGAGTCCCGAGCTGCCTCCCTTGACGATCAGGTTGGCGATCCATCCGGCCGTCAGGCCGAGGAGCAGATACCATAGAAAATACATATTCGTGCGTTTTAGAACACACGACTTGTTGCAAAATTCGTTCCCGAACCGCTCACAACGCCTTTTTCAGCGCTTTTGCCAACTGATCGGGACACGAGGTGCCCCGGCCCCGGCAGTCGATGCCTTCGAGACGCGCCACGGCTTCCGCAGCCTTCATGCCCCGCACGAGCGCCGCGACGCCCTGCTGGTTGCCGTGGCAGCCGCCCGTGAATGCGACGCTGCGGACGATGCCGTCCTCCACCTCGATCTCGATCTGCCGCGAGCAGGTTCCCTCGCAGGCGTGGGTTATTTTCCGTATCATAAGCTGTCGTGTGACGAAAGAAACAAAAAGAGCCGCAAATCATTGCAGCTCTTTATGATATGTCGGTTACCTCTACTGACGCTGGAGGTCCGAGTTGTCGGCTACGACCATGTTCTTGTCGATGCGCAGCGTGACGTTGCCGTCAACCTCGATCAGCAGGGTGGTCTCCTTGATCTCCTTCACGACGCCGTAGATACCGCCGGCGGTGATGATCTTGTCGCCCTTTTTCAGGCTGTTGCGGAACTCCTGCATCTGCTTGCGGCGCTTGGACTCGGGACGCCACATGAAGAGCCAGAGAACCAGCACCATGAGGCCGATCATAATGATGAAACTGTACTGCTGCATGAAACCCGGCTGGGGTTCTATGGGCGCGCCCTGAAGAAAATTAATCATACTGTTATTCTGTTTTAAGTGTTTATTTCAGTGAACGAAGCAAAGATACGAAAAAGAACGGACAATGCCAAAACCGGATTGGACCCGGTTTTGCAAAACGGCCCGACTCCTAAAAGGGTCGTTACGACCCCAAAGATACGAATTATTGCGGAATAAACAAGCATTTATTCCACATCGGCTTCGATGAAGAGCCGCAGGGGCTGCTGTGCGCCCGCCAGCGAGATGTCCATGGTTTTGAGCTGCCAGCCCCATTCGCCGCGCGAATCGAACGTGAGCGTCACCTGCTGAGCGTCCCCCGGAGCAATGGGCTGGGAATCAAATTCGAGGGTCGTGCATCCGCAACTGCGCCGGTAGGAGGCGACGGCCACCGGACGGCTCGCGTCGTTGGCCAGCCACAGCCGCAACTGGGCGATCTCGCCCGATCCGAGGCGTCCGAAACGCACGGTGTCGGTGCCTCCCGTGGTGAGCATCGAATCCGTAAGCGCGATAATCCGGCCTTTGCGTTCGGTCGTCTGCGGCCGGGTGCCGCATGCAGCCGTCAGGGCGGCCAAAAAAAGGATCGCAAGCGCGCGGAACATGCCGGAGAAGGGGTTATTCGATCAGGCCGCGGCCTGCCTTTTTGATGCTTCCCTCGGCGGTCAGCGACTCGACGATCTTGTCCAGTACGCCGTTGATGAAGGTGCTGCTGCCCGGAGTGGAATAGTATTTCGAAATTTCGATCCACTCGTCGAGCGTCACCTTCACGGGGATCGACGGGAACGAGGTCAGCTCGGCCATCGCCGTGCCGATGATGAGGTTGTCCATGAAGACGATGCGCTCGACGTCCCAGTTCGAGGTGAACTTTTCGATGTAGTCCTGATAGGTCGTGTAGTTGACCAGCGACTTTTCGAACAGCGTCTTGACGAACGCCGGGTCCTCGTCGCTCTTGAATTTCGGGGGAACCCGCAGTTCGGTGTGCGACACGCGCAGCCCCGACAGCGTGCGCAGGATCATCATAATAATATAGGGGAGGTCGTCGCTCCAGAGGATCGACATCTCTTCGAGCACGTCGTCCAGCGCCTCGCAGTTCTGGAGTTCTTTGAAAAACTCTTCCAGCAGTTTTTTGTCCTCGTCGAACGGGCGCTCCTCGCGCTGCATGTACTCCTTATAATAGTCGCTCTCGATGAGCTGCGTGTAGAGCGTGCGGATCAACTCGGGGTATCTCGTCCAGCCCAGCTTGCGGGCGGCGACATGGTCGTTCACCGCGTCGCTGTTGGCGATGGTGCGGATCACGGCGTTGTCCACGAACTTGGTGTTGGGATTGAGGTCTTCGAATGTCGGCAGTTTCTTCTGTTTGGCCAGCTCCTGACGCTGCTCGGCGTAGCGCGCGATCTCCACGGGGAGGATCAGTATCTGGAAATAGAGGTCGTAGGCCTTGTCGACGGACGCCATGAGCGTCTTTTCCGACGCGATCATATTGTCGGCACCCGACTTGAGGTGGGCGAACAGCGCCTTGACGACCTTTATACGGAGTAATCTTCTGCTCAACATATCTTTTAGAACGATTGGAACGGTTTTGACGGCGGCAAAGATAGTGCAAGCCGAGCGGACTGCCAAATTTATTTGCACATAACCGGGCTATTGCCGGTCCGGACCGGCATTTTAGCCGCCCTGAATGAACACCTTTTTGCGGAAAATCCCTATCTTTGCACCCGTATGGAACAAATGGAAGAAAAACAGCCGTATGACGTAATCGTCGTCGGGGCGGGCGCTGCGGGCATGATGGCCGCGGGGACCGCGGCGCGCAACGGGCTCCGTGTGTTGCTGATCGAGAAGATGGAGAAGTCGGGCCGCAAGGTCCGCATTACCGGCAAAGGCCGCTGCAACGTCACCAACGCCCGGCCTGCCGAGGAGTTTGCGGAGCAGATGCGCACCAACGCCGACTTTTTTGCGCCGGCGTTCGCCGAGTTCAACAACCGCGCGGCGATCAAATTTTTCGAGCGTGCGGGCGTGAAACTCGAAATTGAGCGCGGCGAGCGGGTCTTTCCCAAGAGCGGCAAGGCGTGGGACATCGCCAACGCCCTGCTGGAATACTGCTTCGAGAACGGCGTCAAACTCATCTACGATACGCGTGTCACGGAGATCATGACCCTCGGGAACAAGGTTTTCGGCGTGAAATATATCAACAAGCGGGGCTTCGAACGCAAGGAGGAGTGTGCGCAGGTGATCCTCGCCACGGGCGGCGTCTCCTATCCCGCGACCGGATCGACGGGCGACGGCTATGCCTTTGCCGCCGACTTGGGCCACACGATCGAGCCGCTGCGCCCGTCGCTGACGCCGCTCGTCTCGTCGCACGCCCAGATGAGGTACCTCGACAAGGTGATGCTGCGCAACGTGCGTGCGACCCTTTATGTCGAGAACGAGCCCGTGCGTGAGGAGTTCGGCGAGATCGGGTTCTCCGACCGCGGCATCGAGGGCGCCGTGGCGCTGCGCATGAGCCGCGATGCGGTGGACGCCCTGATCGACGGCAAGCGGGTGAAGCTGACGCTCGACCTGAAACCCGCGCTCACGGAGGAGGTCCTGCGCGACCGCATCGCCCGCGAACTGGCCGAGTTGGCTCCCACGGAGTTCTTCGGCGAATTGCTGCGCAAGCTGGTTCCCAAACCGCTGGTGATGCCGTTGGCGCAGGAGATCGACGTCCGGGCGAATTGCTATGTCAGCAAACTCACCGAGGAGCAGATCACGCGCCTCGTGCGGACGCTCAAAGGGCTGACTTTCCCGATCACAGACTATGCGCCATTTGAATATGCCGTCACGACGGCCGGCGGCGTGCGTTGCGAGGAGGTGAATCCCTATACGATGGAGTCGCTGAAAATCAAAGGGCTGTATTTCGCCGGCGAGGTGCTCGACCTCGACGCCAACACGGGCGGTTACAACCTCCAGATCGCCTTTTCGACGGGGCGTCTGGCCGGCATGCTCAAAAAATAGAGACCATGAGGTTCGGCGAATATCCTCTTTCACTCCGGTTGCCCGGGCGGGTTGCGGAACTGCGCAACCGTCTCTCCCGCGCCCGTTATTTCCGCGGACACGGGGTGCATTCGCCGTTCGTTTACGACATCGTGCGCGAGGTGTTCATGCGCGACGGACTGCTTCCGGGCGACCGGACGGTCTACGAATCCCTGACGGCCGCGGGCATCTCCCGACGGCGCGCCACGCAGTTACAAAACCTCGCGATACACTGCGGTTACGGTTCGTTTGGCCTGAATCGTGCGGATGCGGAGCTGTGTGTGGCGACGCGCGACCTGCCGCGGACGGAGACGCTGGCGCTGGTGCGTGCGGCGGCCGAAGCGGGGCATACTCTGGCGGTGATGTCGCCCTACGACGGGCAGGTGCGGCAGGCGCTGTGTGCCCAGATCGTTGCGCGGCATCGTTCGACGACGGTCGACAACCGCGGTTACCTGCTGATTTTCAATAACCATTTACCGAAACAACACTTCCGGATATGAGTAAGGTATATACCAAGACAGGCGACAAGGGGACCACTTCGCTGATCGGCGGCGAACGGGTCTTCAAGACCGACGAGCGGGTCGAGGCTTACGGCTCGGTGGACGAACTGGCGGCCTTCACGGCCCTGCTGGCCGACAACCTGCGTCCGGACGAGGCGCTGGCGGCTTACGTCGACGACCTGAACCGCATCCTTTCGCGGCTGATGAGCGTCGAGGCGCTGCTGGCGACGGGCGAGTCGGGGAGCGACAAGGTCTCACCGCTGGACCCTGCGGTCGTTACATGGCTCGAAGGGCGCATCGACGCCATGCAGGGGGCGCTTGCGCCGATCGACAAGTTCACGATCCCCGGCGGCCACGCCGCCGTGTCGCTGTGCCACGTCTGCCGCACGGTCTGCCGGCGTTCCGAACGCGCGGCGCTCCGGGCCGATGCGAAATACGGCGTCGACCCCTCGGTGCTGGTCTGGCTGAACCGTCTTTCGGACTACTTTTACCTGCTCGGACGCACGCTGACGGCTCATTATGAGGTGAAAGAGGTTTTGTGGATTCCTTAAATCGCTGATTGGCTGAGGTATGCAGATGTAATAACGATGTTTTATCGTTTTTTCTTTGTTTTTCTCAATTTTTTTATACTTTTGCAAATCAGTCATATAGGATCAAGAGCCTTGCGGGGCTTATAATCCATTGATATTTGGGAACTTAAAAACTTTGTGACTATGTATTGGACACTTGAATTGGCTTCGAAGCTCGAAGATGCACCCTGGCCCGCAACCAAAGAGGAGTTAATTGACTATGCGGTACGTTCGGGAGCGCCGCTCGAGGTGCTCGAAAACCTGCAGGAAATAGAGGACGAGGGTGAGATTTACGAATCGATCGAGGACATCTGGCCCGACTATCCCTCGAAGGACGATTTTTTCTTCAACGAGGAAGAATATTAATGAGAAATGCGGAGGCTGACCTCCGCATTTTTTATTTCGTGGCGACGTAGAACAGGTCGAAACAATTCGCGCCGACCGGGTCGATGCGGTAGTCGTCCATTCGGATCGAGGTCGTCAGGTCGGTGTTCTGCTTCAGGAGCTTGCGGCGGTTGAGCCGGTTCAGCAGGTCGTAGGGCAGTTGCAGCAGGCGGCGCGGCAGGCGGTGCTGGAGGTCCAGAATGTCGAACCTCGTGATGCGGCGGACGCTGCGGCGGTTCTCTTCGTAATAATCCATCACTTTTTCATCCCCGAACACCCCGAGGGCTTCGACCGTGGAGAAACTCCCGGCGAGGAGCTTCCGGAGCCCCTCGGCCGTGTATTCGCGCACATGCCACGGGTTGCGCGTCAGCGACATCGGGGCATTGGGCGTCGTCACGATGAAACGTCCGCCCGGGCGCAGTACGCGGGCGATCTCGCGCACGAAATCACCGTCACGCTGAATATGCTCGATCACTTGGAACGAGATCACGCAGTCGAAACTCTGCTTGGGGAAATCCAGCGGCGGCACCTCGGCCTGCCGGAACTCGACGTTGGGCAGTTCGAGCAGCTCCGGCGCCGGGACGTGCTTGTCCACGGTGACGAACCGCCGGGCGTGGGGCGCCACGACCTCGATGCCGTAGCCGCTTCCCGTGCCGATCTCGAGCACGTCGCCTGCAATGCGCTCCGCCGCGGCGTGGTAGGCCAGCAGCGAACGCTGAAACACGAAATTGTCGGAAGCCTCTCCCGAGACCCGCTCTGCGGTGTTAATCTTCGCCATGGGTCTTGCAGTTTATTCCCTTTTCACCGACCTCGACCTCGCCGCGCTTGAGGAGCATCCCCAGCGAACGCTTGAAAACCTTTTTGCTCATCTGCGTCAGGCGCGTCACCTCCTCCGGGGCGCTGTCGTCGTTCAGGGGGAGGAATCCGCCGTTGTCGCGGACCAGTTGGAGCAGCGTCTGGGCCGAGTCCTTCACCTGCGCGAATCCGGCCTGCTGGAGACTTACGTCGATGCGGTTGTCCTCGGTGATGCGGCGGACATAACCCGTCAGGCGGTCGCCGACGGCTACCGGACGGAATATCTGGTTGCGGTAGATCATGCCCCAGTGGCGGTTGTTGACGATCACGCGGTAGCCGATCTCGCTCTCCGAGGCGACGAGCAGCGAAACCTCCTCGCGGGGTTTTACCGAGATCAGGTCGTTGTTGATGAAGCCTTTGAGCTTGGTCGTGGCCACACAGCGGCCCGTGATGTTGTCTTCGTAGAGGTAGACGACATAGCTTTGCCCGGCGAAGATGCCGCCCTGCTGGTTGCGGTTGGGGAGGAAGAGATCCTTGCCGTGGAGCCCCCAGTCGAGAAACGCCCCGTGGGCCGTCTTGTCCACCACGCGCAGGTAGCCCGCTTCGTCGGCGCGCAGCAGCGGCGTTTCGGTCGTCGCCACCAGCCGGTCCTCGGAGTCGTGGTAGAGGAATACCTCTTTTTGGTCGCCGACCTTGTCCGTCAGCGAGGTGTAGCGGTTGGGCAGCAGAACCTCGTTCTGCTCCTCATCTGCGAGGTATAGGCCGTATTCCGATACGCGGCTTACGGTGAGGGTTTGTGTGCGTCCTGCTCTGAGCATAGTCGTTTATTGAAAAATACGCAACAAAAGTACGTTTATTTTCGGCCGAATCCAAACGCCGCGCTCCTGCCCGTCGGAAGAAATGGTGCTTTTGTCGGGGCTTCGGGGTGTATTTTTGTGTTTTGATAGGAAAAAAGCTATCTTTACGGGAAGCTAAAACCAATCCTGCCATGAGACTCCGCCGATTCCTGCTGCTGCTCTGGGGCGGTCTGCTGGCTGTCGCCGCCGCGTGCGCCCAGCCTATCAGTTCGCTTTACGACAAGGCCGAATACCGCATCGCCATGCGCGACAGCGTCCGCCTCCATACCTCGGTCTACACCCCCAAAACTCCGGGCCGCGCGCCGATCATCATCTTCCGCACGCCTTACGGCACGGGGCCCTACGGCGCCGGCAAATTTCCCGCCGCATTCGATAAAGGCTACCTGCGCAGCTATGTCGACCGGGGCTACATCATCGTTCAGCAGGATGTCCGGGGACGTAACCGGAGCGAGGGTGAGTTCATGCACATCCGTCCGGTGGGCTTCGGCGACGTGGACGAGGCCACGGACAGCTACGACACGGTCGAGTGGCTGGTGAAACACATTCCCGGCAACAACGGCCGCGTGGGTTTCGCCGGCTGTTCCTATCCGGGATTCTACGCCCTGATGGGGGCCCTGAGCGGACACCCGGCGGTGAAGGCCGTTTCGCCGCAGGCTCCCGTGACCGACTGGTACATGGGCGACGACGTGCACCACAACGGCATTCTGATGCTGAGCGATGCCGTGCGGTTCCTCCATTCGATGAACACCCCGCCGGAGGGGACGCCCCGGCGGGAACTGACCCTCTCGCCCGACGAACGCACGTTCTTTCTGGAACACCCCGCGCGGGCCGATCTGACGAAACTGCTGGCCCCCAACGCCTTTTGGGAGGAGATGTCCGGACATCCCGACTACGACGAGTGGTGGCGGGCGCGCGACACGCGCCGGGCGTGCTACAACATCCGTCCTGCGATGCTCGTCGTGGGCGGAACCTACGATGCCGAGGATTGCTACGGGGCGTGGAACCTCTATCGGGCCGTGGTGCGGCAGAGCTCTCCGACGCCGGTGCATCTGGTCGTGGGCCCGTGGGCGCACGGGGCATGGACCGGTGACGGCCGGAAACTGGGGGCGTACGATTTCGGCGAGGAGGCCTCCGGGAAACATTATATGGAAAACTTCGAGGCGCCGTTCTTCGACTGCTACCTTTGGGCCCGCGATACCGTCGACCGCCTGCCGCCCGTGGCGGTCTTTTCCTCGGGCGACAACCGCTGGCACACGTTCGACCGCTGGACGCCCGCCGGGGCCCGCCGGATGACCCTCTATCTGGCCGACGGCGGCCGCCTGACGGAAGAACGCCCCACGGCCAAAAACTCCTCGACCGCCTATCTCTCCGATCCCGCCGACCCCGTGCCCTATGTCGAAACCTCCGGCACACGGCGGCCCAAGGAGTATATGGTCGCCGACCAACGGTTCCTTGCGGGCCGTCAGGACGTGCTGACCTTCGTCACCGAACCGCTCACGGAGGATGTGACCCTCGTGGGACCCGTCGAGGCGGCGCTCGAGGCGGCGTTGTCGACCTCGGATGCCGATTTCGTCGTGAAGCTGATCGACTGCTTCCCCGACGGGGGCGAACAGCGGTTGGTGCGGGGCGATGCCGTGCGGGGACGTTACCGCGACGGATTCACCCGCCCCAAAGCCTTCTCTCCGGGCAGGCCCGAATGCGTGCGGCTGCGCACGACGGACATCGCCCACACGTTCCGCGCCGGACACCGGATCATGGTGCAGGTGCAAAGCTCGTGGTTCCCGCTCATGGAGCGCAGTCCCCAGCAGTTCGTCGATCTGTGGCGCTGTACGGCATCGGATTTCGTGCCCTGCCGGGTGACGCTTTTCCACCAGCGCGACCGCGCGTCGTCCGTCTCCGTCCTTAAACTCTGATTCCGATGGAACTGCGTATCGCCCTTTGCCAGCACGATATCGCGTGGGAACAGCCTGCGCGGAACCTCGCCCGGCTGGAGCCGCTGGTGGCCGCCGCCGCTGCCGACGTGGTGGTGCTGCCCGAACTGTTCGCCACGGGCTTCACCCTCGATCCCGCCGCTGTTGCCGACGCTCCCGGCGGGGAGGTCGTCACGGCCCTGCGCCGCTGGGCCGCGCAATACGGCAAGGCCGTCGCAGGCAGCGTCGCCGTCGCCGAAGCGGGATGGTTCTGCAACCGGATGTATTTCGTGACGCCCGACGGCGGGTGCGTGTCCTATGACAAACGCCATCTGTTCACGCCCGGCGGCGAGGCCCGGAACTACACGCCCGGCAACAGCCGCGTGGTGGTCGAATACCGGGGATTCCGCTTTTTGCTGCTGGTCTGCTACGACCTGCGGTTTCCGGTCTGGAGCCGCTGCCGCGGGGATTACGACGCCATCCTGTGCTGTGCCTCGTGGCCCGCACCGCGGCGCGAGGTGTGGCGGACGCTGCTGCGCGCCCGGGCCATCGAGAACCAATGCTATGTCGCAGGGGTGAACCGGGTGGGGGACGACCCCTCGGGGCATTACGCCGGGGATTCGGCTTTTGTCGATTTCAAGGGCCGCACGCTGGTTGAGGCGGACGACCGGGAGCGGACGCTCACGGCGGTGTTCGACGGCGAAGCGCTGGAGGCGTTCCGCGCCAAATTCCCCGCGTGGAGGGACGCGGACGATTTCCGGATTCAAATGTAATTCGCACGGCTTGTTTTTCAGGCGCAAATGTCGTATCTTTACGCACTTTTCGCGCCGGATTTCCCATGCACTCAATAAAAGGGGCCTCCGGTACGTTTTTCTCAACGAAAATGGAAGATACGATCAAAATACTCGGCGCCCGGGTCCACAACCTCCGCAACGTGGACCTCGAAATCCCGCGCCGCAAACTGGTGGTCATCACCGGGCTTTCGGGCTCGGGCAAATCGTCGCTGGCCTTCGACACGATCTATGCCGAGGGACAGCGCCGCTACATGGAGACGCTCTCGACCTACGCGCGGCAGTTCGTGGGGACGATGGAGCGCCCCGACGTGGACAAGATCACGGGCCTGAGCCCCGTGGTGGCCATCGAGCAGAAGACCACCAACAAGAACCCCCGTTCGACGGTCGGCACCGTCACCGAGATCAACGACTTCCTGCGCCTTCTCTATGCGCGGGCGTCGCGGGCCTATTCGCCCGTCACGGGCGAGGAGATGGTCCATTATACCGACGACCAGATCGCCGACCTGATTCTCGAAGGCTTCGCCGGGCGCAAGATCGCCCTGATGGCCCCCGTCGTGAAGGGCCGCAAGGGCCACTACCGCGAACTGTTCGAGTCGCTGGCCAAGAAGGGCTATATCTATGCCCGCATCGACGGTGAAATCCGCGAAATATCGTCCGGGATGCGTCTCGACCGCTACAAGATACACACCATCGACTTGGTGGTGGACCGTCTGGCGGTGAACGACGAAGCCCGCGAGAGGCTGATGACCTCGCTGAAAGAGTCGATGCGGCAGGGCAAGGGTACGATGGCCGTCTACGATTACGGCACCGAGCAGCAGCGCTTCTATTCGCGCCACCTGATGTGCCCCTCGACGGGCATGGCCTTCGAGGACCCCGCGCCCCACACCTTTTCGTTCAACTCCCCGAAGGGCGCCTGCCCCCATTGCAACGGACTGGGCGAGGAGGCGGTGTTCGACATCGAAAAGATCATCCCCGACACCCGGCTCTCGCTGCGCGACGGGGCCGTCGAACCGCTGGGCAAGTACCGCAACAACATGCTCTTCGCCATCCTCGAGATGCTGGGCCGCCGTTACGATTTCACGCTGGACGACCCCGTCGAGAGTTTCTCTCAGGAGGCGCTGAACGCCGTGCTGTACGGCGATTCCGAGCCGCTGACGGTCGATCTCTCGGAGTTCAGCTCCCCGGGCGGGCGGCAGTTCCTTTCGTGGGAGGGCGTCGCCGAATACATCGGCCGCACGGAGGACGACGATTCGAAACGCGGCCAGAAATGGCGCGACCAGTTCCTCGTCTACCGCAAATGTTCGGTCTGCGGCGGCACGCGTCTCAAGAAGGAGGCCCTGCAGTTCCGCGTCGCCGGCAAGAATATCGCCGAGGTCTCGGCCATGGCCATTTCGGAATTTTCGGAGTGGGTGCCCTCGATTCAGGGGCAGATGACCGAAAAGGAGTGGAAGATCGCTCAGGAGATTGTCAAGGAGATTCGTGAACGCCTGCGTTTCCTGATGGACGTGGGATTGGGCTACCTCTCGCTGGCGCGTTCGTCGCGCTCGCTTTCGGGCGGCGAGAGCCAGCGCATCCGCCTCGCCACGCAGATCGGCTCGAAACTCGTCAATGTGCTTTACATCCTCGACGAACCCTCGATCGGACTGCACCAGCGCGACAACCAGCGGTTGATCCGCAGCCTCGAGGAGCTGCGCGACGCGGGCAACTCGGTGATCGTCGTCGAGCACGACGAGGACATGATGCGCGCCGCCGATTTCATCGTTGACGTGGGTCCCCGCGCGGGCCGCAAGGGCGGCAACATCGTCGCCGCCGGGACGTTCGACGACATCCTCCAATCCGACACCATCACCGCCGACTACCTTACGGGCCGCCGGCGGATCGAAATACCCGAAACGCTGCGCAAGGGCACGGGCGAGCGTATCGTGATCCGCGGCGCCCGGGGCAACAACCTCAAGAACGTCACGGCGGAGTTCCCGCTGGGCAAGTTCATCTGCGTGACGGGTGTCAGCGGTTCGGGCAAGTCGACGCTGGTCAACGAAACCCTGCGGCCGATCCTGTCGAAAGCCCTTTACCGCTCCTTCGACCAGCCGCTGGAATACGATGCGGCCGAGGGCATCGACCGTATCGACAAACTGGTGGTCGTGGACCAGTCGCCCATCGGGCGCACCCCGCGTTCGAATCCCGCGACCTATTCGAACGTCTTCGCCGACATCCGCAAGCTGTTCGAAATGACCCCCGACGCCCAGATCCGCGGCTTCAAGGCGGGGCGTTTCTCGTTCAACGTCAAGGGCGGCCGCTGCGAGGAGTGCCGGGGTGCGGGCGTGCAGACCATCGAGATGAATTTCCTGCCCGACGTCTATGTGCGCTGCAAGGCGTGCGGCGGTCACCGCTACAACCGCGAAACGCTCGAGGTGAAGTACAAGGGCAAGAACATCGACGACGTGCTGAACATGACGGTCAACATGGCCGTGGAGTTCTTCGAGAATATTCCCAATATCCATCAGAAACTCAAGGCGATTCAGGAGGTGGGCCTCGGCTATCTGACGCTCGGACAGCCCTGCACGACGCTGTCGGGGGGCGAGAGCCAGCGCATCAAGCTCTCCTCGGAGCTCTCGAAGCGCGACACGGGCCGCACGCTCTACATCCTCGACGAGCCCACGACGGGACTCCATTTCGAGGACATCCGCCTGCTGCTGGAGGTGCTGAACAAACTCGTCGACCGCGGCAACACGGTCATCGTCATCGAGCACAACCTCGATGTCGTGAAGGTTGCCGACCATATTATAGATATAGGTCCCGAGGGCGGGGCCGCCGGCGGTGAGATCATCGTCGCGGGTACGCCGCACGAGGTCGCGCAGTGCGAACGCAGCTACACCGGGCAGTTCCTAAAAAAGATTGGCCTTTAGCGCTTTCGGCACAAAACTTGCTTTCATAGCCGTAACAAACCTTATGTGCTATGAAAAAAACAGTCATCATCGTCTTGGGGCTGCTGTTTGCGACGGCGGCCGTTACCGTGATCGGACAGAAGAAGATTCTGTCGCCCAAAGAAGAACGCCGCGAGGTGCGTGAGAAGCGCCGTGCGGAACGCATTGCCAACTATGAAAAGTTCATGGATTCGCTCGTGCTGTCGCGCAATTTCCAGTTCAATCCCTCGACCATGCAGCGTCAGCCGGCAGGCCCCATGCGCCAGATCATGAACCCCGCGTTCAACGTCGGCATCTGGGACGGCACGGTCGACATCTGCCTGCCCTATATCAAGGGATATGTGCCGCCTTACTATGTGACGATCATCAACTACACGGTCCCCGACGTGCAGGGCTACACCACCGAACAGACCCATGAGGGGTGGATGGTGACCTTCTCGACGTCGCTGTTCTCGGCGTCGACCTACACCTTCACCTTCGAGATATTCTCCCGGACGGGCGGTGCCAACCTCACGATCACCAATCCGTGGTACAGCCCCGTGCAGTATACGGGTTCGATTTCGCAATTGTATTGAGTATGAACCGTTTTTTCACGGCCGGGGCGGCCCTTTTGCTGGCCTGCTCAGCCGTCGCCCAGTCCCCGCAGTTCGCTGTGGGGACTTCGGGTGCTGACAGCATTCCCCAGACCACGATTGTCCCCGTGCAGCAGCCCCCGGTCGGGGTCGTGGAGCGCACGACCGTCTATGAGGAGCCGGAGAAGGGGATGGACCGCGCCCAGCGGCGGGCTTACAAAGCCCGGGTCTATGCCGCGAAAATCGACTCGCTGGTGCAGTCGCGCGACTATATGTTCTTCCCCAACTCGATGCAGGAGATTCCCGGCGGGATGATCCGCTCGATCTATGCCGACTATTTCTTTTTCGGGATGTTCGTCGACCACGTCGAAGTGCATCTGCCCACCGAACGGGGCATCACGCAGTATGTCGAGATGCTGAATTTCGACTCGATGTCGATCCGCGATTACCGGGCGGCGCGCACGCAGTGGGGGTGGTCGGTCACGTTCAACATCGCCGACGGCGACGCCCTGTACCACGCCGATTTCGCTGTCTCGACCGCCACGGGCGAAACGGTGCTGACGCTTCTGACGCCTGCCGTTACGATGCGTTACGTCGGGTGGCTGTGGAACAAACGGGTCAATGACCCGCGTTATCACCGGATGGATTGACGAAAGGCTGCCCGAGGGCAGCCTTTTCGTTCGTATGAGACCCCTTGGCCTATTTTTTGCAGATCAATGCCACGGCGGAGACGGAAATCCCTTCCTCCCGCCCCTCGAAGCCCAGATGCTCTGTGGTCGTAGCTTTGACCGACACCCGGTCATCGTCTACACCCATTGCGTCGGCCATCGCGGTGCGCATGGCGTCGATGTGCGGCCTCAGTTTGGGCCGCTGGGCGCGGATCGTGCAGTCCACGTTTCCGATTTCGTATCCTTTGTCGCGCAGCAGCGCCGCGACCCTCCGCAGCAGTATTTTCGAATCGATGCCCTTGAAATCGTCCGACGTGTCGGGGAAATGCAGTCCGATGTCGCCCAGCGCCGCAGCGCCCAGCAGGGCGTCGCACAGGGCGTGGATCACCACGTCGCCGTCCGAATGGGCGATGCATCCTTGGGTGTGGGCGATCTCGACACCTCCCAAAACCAGCGGCAGGCCGTCGGCCAATGCGTGTACGTCGTATCCGTGTCCTATCCTGAAATCCATCGGTTCCCGTATTTTATATTGCCAAAGTTACGGATTTTTCCTAACTTTGCAAAAATGCAAATGCCTATGTCAGAAATTACCTCGCTGGAGCCCCGCCTCGTGTGGGAGCAGTTCGACGCCATTACGCGCGTGCCGCGGCCCTCGAAGAAGGAGGGCAAGATCATCGACTTTCTGGTCGATTTCGCCAAGAAACACAATATCGAATACAAGAAGGACGCCGTCGGCAACGTCGTGATGCGCAAACCCGCCGCGCCGGGCTTCGAGGAACGCCCCGCGGTGATCCTCCAGTCGCATATGGACATGGTCTGCGAGAAGAACTCCGACGTGGAGTTCGATTTCGACAACGACCCCATCCGCACCCGCATCGACGGCGAGTGGGTCAAGGCCGAGGGTACGACGCTGGGCGCCGACTGCGGCATCGGCATGGCCGCGGCGCTGGCCGTGCTGCTCGACGACACGGTGGAACACGGACCTCTCGAGGCGCTGTTCACCGTCGACGAGGAGACGGGCCTCACAGGCGCGTTCGAGCTGGGCGAGGGGATGCTCTCAGGCAAATACCTTATCAACCTCGATTCGGAGGACGAGGGCGAGATTTTCATCGGCTGTGCGGGCGGCATCGACACCATCGCCACGTTCCATTACACGATGGAGCCTGCGCCGAAGAATTACAGTTTCTTCCGCGTCGACGTTTCGGATTTGCAGGGCGGACATTCGGGCGACGACATCGACAAGGGCCGCGTCAACTCCAACAAGACCGTGGCGCGCCTGCTGTGGGACGGTATGCAGTCGTCCGAACTGCGGCTGAGCTATTTCAGCGGCGGTAACCTCCGCAACGCCATTCCCCGCGAGGCTTACGCCATTTTCGGCGTTCCGACCCGGCTCAAGGGCGAGTTCGTCAAACGCTATAATCTTTTCGCCGCGGACCTCGAAACCGAATTCCGCTTCCGCGAACCCAATTTCCGGATCACGCTCAACGAGATGCCGCAGGTCGAGGAGGTCCTCGACGCGCGGACGCAGTTCGCGCTGGTCTATTCGATCGTGGGCGTGCCCAACGGCGTCATCGCCATGTCGTTCGCCGTTCCGGGGCTGGTCGAGACCTCGACGAACCTCGCCTCGGTGAAATTCGCCGACGGCAACCGTATTGTCGTCACCTCGTCGCAGCGGTCGTCGGTCGAGAGCGCCAAGACCTATGTGATGCAGATGGTCGAGTCGGTCTTCGCACTGGCGGGTGCCGACGTGGCCCATTCCGACGGCTATCCGGGCTGGGCCCCCAATCCGCAGTCGCGGCTGCTGGAGGTCACGGTCGAAGCCTACAAGCGGCTGTTCCGTACCGAGCCCAAGGTCCGCGCGATCCATGCCGGACTGGAGTGCGGGCTGTTCCTCGAAAAATATCCCGATCTGGAGATGGTCTCCTTCGGCCCGACGCTCCGCGGCGTGCATTCGCCCGACGAGCGGCTCGAGATCGCCACGGTTCCCAAATTCTGGGACCTGCTTTGCGAGACGCTGCGCGTACTTTAGCGGTATTCTGCCGGCTTTTCAATGACGAAGGCTTTTCAGAGTTGCATCTGAAAAGCCTTCGTCATTCATAGTTTCGGGCTGCATCAATAGGCCGTCAGCCTGTTGGACGTGCGCCGGGCCTCTGCGGTAATTGCGGCGGGCTGTCCGCCCTGAAGCAACCGTTCGCACATGGCGGAAATTGCGGGACGCTGGTATGAACGGCCGAACCAGCCCAACGCTTCGATGGCGGCCACGCGCAGCGGTTCTTCGAGCGCGGCGTCTTCGGCCAGAGCGATCAGTTCGGGCACGCAATAATGGTGGCGGTAGAGGCGGAAATAGGTTATTTCACCCATACGCCTCTTGATTTTGTTCTGCGGGTCCCGAATGAATTTGAAAGTCTCCGTCTGTTCGGCTTGTTTGTCGGCTACGCGCTTCAGGCGCTTTTGCAGCAACTCGTCGTTTTGGTAAAGTTCATGCTTGGCCGCACACTGACGGCGGAGTTCGGTGCTTACGGCGTCGGGATTCATGAACATCATGTTCTCGTCGGCATGATAGGCCACGCGCAGCGAAAGTTCGTCGTCCAGCAGCATCTCGACAGCCGCGGGAACCAGCTCGTCGTCGCCGCAGTCGCCGATCCACTGCGACACCAGACGGCGCACCAATTCGTAGCTGTCGCCCGCCGTTTGTGCCAGCATCGCCTTGAAGCGGGGCGAACGGCTGTTGCTCATCAGCGTGAGGGCTTCGAGACGTACCGATCCGTAGGGTGATTCGGCAGCGCGTTTTTCGCACAGGTCGGCCGTCCCGCCGTAGCCGTTGTCGGCGAGTTTGCGCATGGCGATGGCCTGCACGTCGGCGGGCATCGTTTCGGCGGCCATCCGGAGCCAGTATTTGTTGTCCGCGGCCTTTGCCGTGAGCGCCGCGTTTAGGTCCGTGCCGGGCAGCGCCCGGTTGACGAAACGATAGGTAGGGTCGCCGATCAGGTGCGTTTCGAGGTAATGTACATGGCGTCCCCACTGGCCGATGCGCACGCCGCAGTCCAGCAGTCCGATATAACGGTCGGGCCACTTGTCCTGCAGGGCGTTGACCGAATTGCCTTGCGTGACGACGCAGTCTCCGGGTCCGAAGATATAGCTCGTGGCGATGCAGTCGTCGAGATGGAACGAGCCGTTGTAGCAGGCGTCGAACATCACCATGCGGGGATTCATCGGCCGTTCATAAAGGTCGTCGATGTGTACGTCCATCGTCCGGTTGAGCACCGAATCGGCCGTGTGCAGCGAATCGGAGAGCCGGCACCACGCTTCGGGCACGCCGTAATAGGCGATCATTTCAGCCTTGCGCTTTTCGGGGTCTTTGCGTCCGTCGAGTTTGCTGCGCAGGAACAGTTTGATGTTCTCGATCGAAACGTTCATGCTCGAACCGTTCCGGTAGCCGTTCAGGTATTGCATGTCGGGAGAGCCGTGGTGGTGGCACAGGGCGACATCGACGCCTTTCCGGGCCATTTTCTCCAGCAGATAGGGTTTCATGGGCCAGCGGCTTTCGAAGTCGTAGAAACGCACGCTGCTGCCGGTGCGGAAAAGTGCGGGCAGTTGTTCGCGCAGTGCGATCTGTTCCCCGGCCCAAGCCTCGGGAGCCTCGGAGTTGTAGCCGTGGCCGCGGAAAACGAACAGGTTGTCCAGAACGTTCTGCTCCTCATGGGCCTTCACCACCTTGCGCAGGTAGGCGCGCAGGAGTTCGTCGGAATCCGTGCCTTCGCGTTTGGGCGGCTTGATGCGGGCCGAATAGATCGGCGACGCGATGTGCTGGCGTGATTCGGGCGTGAGCGAGTAGTAGAAATAGAGCGGTTCGTCGGCGTCGCGGCGGATGAATTCGAATTGCAGTTCCGGATCGTCGTAATAGCGGTCGGAGGGGACCGACGAATCTTTCCAGTCGCGGTCCTGACTGCTCTTGAATGCCGACGTGAGATGCTGCGCATCGCGGATCATGGCGACGGGGATGTCGCCGATGAACACCACGCCCTCGAGGGGCGGCCGAGCCTCCGTCATCCGGACGATTTCGCTGCGCACGCTTTCGGGATTCTGCCATGTGTCGATGAGCAGGTAGGTTCCCAGCCCGTCGCGTTCCACGGCGGCGCGGTAGGCGTCGACCTCGGCCGCTGCGGCGTCGTAACTCCGGCTGTCGATGAAGATGGCGAATGTCGTGGCGCTTTTCACGCCGGGACGGATGATGCGCGGTGCCGCTGCGAGTGACAATGCCTGCAGGCAGACGGCGATCAGTAAAACGATTTTTTTCAACTTCATGGCCATATCTGATTAACGGGTCGGCTTGGATGGGGTGTTTCCGAGCCGGATCGCGGTTTGCGTCAGCTCGTCGCGGAGTTCTTTTTCCAGACTCTTGTCGGCAGCCATTTGCTGGCAGGCGGCGATGATCTCGGCGCGGCGCGGGGTGTGTACGAACCAGCCCAGACATTCGGCCGTGTTGACCCGCAGTTCGAGGGGCTGCGAAGCGTCTGCCACGAGTTTCAGCAGATCGGGCACCAGTTCGTGATAGGTGTTGTTGCGCATCGAACGGATGGCCGAAATACGGCTTTTGAGCGTCTTGCCGTTGAACAGCAGGTTCTGCTGACGGGCCTTCATCTCCTGTTCGCGTGCGACCTCCTCCCGGAGTTCGGCGAACTTTGCGTCGTGATCCGGATATGCCGAAGCCTCGACGGCCGTGCGCAACGCCTGTTCGACCTCTTTCCCGGGGAACAGCTCCAGCCCTTTCAGGACAATGTAGGCTACGCGTTTCGATTCGCTGTCGTTGACATAGATGTCGGCTAATGCAGGCAGCAGTTCCGGGCGGCCCGACTGCCATGCGTAGGTCGCGGCATTGCGGCGCAGCAGCTCGTAACGGTCTTTCAGTCCCCGGATGATGGCCTGTGCGAAGATCTCTTCGTCACCGGAGCGGCCGATGAGCTTGAGGCACTCCATGCGGGTCGTCGCCAGCGGCGACTGTTTCATGAACTCCAGCAGTTCGCCGGCCGAGATCGCCCCGGCGTCGGTCAGCATCCGCAGCGAGAGGCTCTGTACGTCGGCCCACGGCGAACTCGCGAGCAGGCTGCGCCAGTAGGCGGCATCTCCCTTGCGGGTCACCATGTCGGTCGCCAGCGTATTCGGTTCGACGGGGCGGAACCGGAAAGCCGGGTCGCCGATGATGTGCCCTTCGAGCGATGCGATCAGCCGGTTATATTGTCCGACGCGCACGCCGTGCGACAGCAGGCCGACCATCTCGTAGGTCCAGCGGTCCTGCAGCACGTTGACCGTATTGCCCTGCGTGACCACCGTGCGGCCCGGGCCGAAGATGTAATATCCCGTGATGTATCCGGGTTTGTGGAACGACCCGTTGTAGCAGGCATTGAGCATCACGAAGCGCGGCTGCGTCGCCAGCGTTGCAAGGTCTTCGAGGCTGATGATCGTCTGGTCGCCCTTGGCCTTCGCGCCGTCGTCCTTTTCCTTCTCTTCGAAGAAAGCGTCGGTCAGGTGGTATTTCTCCTTGAAATATTGTTTGGCTCCCTCCATGTCGGCCTTCTCTCCCTTGCGCCGCTCCATGTACAGGGCGATTGAAATTTCGGCCTTGAGCTGGCTGTACTGTCCTTCGAAACTGTCGGGCTCGGTCTTGTAATTGCCGACATGCTGTTTGTCGGGCGATCCGTGTTCGTTGAAGAACATCGCATCGACCTCCGGACGTACCAGTTCGTCGAAAACCCGGTATTTCATGTAGTCGTCCATCCGGAAATTGAGCTGGCGCAGGTTCTCGGCCTTGCGGGTATTGGTCAGCGGGAAGTTTTCGTCGAGCGCAATGCGTTCGTCCATCCAGCAAACCAGACAGTCGGAATTGTAACCGTCTCCGGCATAGGTTACCAGACAGTCGAGCTGATCGACCTTGCCGCGTTCGGCGACGACCTTTTCCAGATAGCGGGCTATTCCCTCATACTTGTCGCCTCCGAGCTGTTCGGGATAGCGGATGCGCCCCGAGTAGAATGCGGGAGCGAGCTGCTGCGGCGAATCGCAGGCGAGGTTGAAATAGGAGAGCAGCCGGTCCGTACTGTCGCGGGCGATCAGTTCGAACCGCAGGTCAGGGCAGTCGTAGTAGCGGTCGGAGGGGACCGACGACTGGATCATCGGGAAATTCTGCTCGTCCATTTTGAACGCCGTGGTCATATGCTGGGCATTGCGCACCATGGCGATCGGAATTTCGCCCACGAAGACCACGCCTTCGAGCGGCGAGCGTTTGGCTGTTTTGCGCATCAGTTCGATGAGCTGCGCACGCACCTGCTCGGGGGTCTGCCAGTCGTCGCGGAGAATGTAGGTCGAGAGGCCGTCGGCCTCCAGAGCATCGCGGTAGGCGTGGAGCTGCGGGGTGGTTTTGTCGTAGGTTGCCTGATCGACAACGATTGCGAACGATGTCGGCTGCTTGCTGCGGGGCTTTTCGACTGTAACTTTGGCTTGCAGGATGAACGGCAGCAGCAGGACGATTGCCAATAAATATCTTTTCATAGCTTTCATTACGGATTATTTCTTGGATTCCACGCGGTTGATCATGCGCTGCAACTCTTTGGACAGTTCCGGCGAACAGTTGCCGCGGGCGAGCAGTTTGCGTCCGGCGTCGGCGATTTCGTGGCGGCGCACCGAGAGATTGAACCACGCCAAGGCCTCGGCCATCCGCACACGCAGAATTTCCGGGGCCTGCTCGTCGCCCAGCAGGGTGAGGTATTCCGTTACATGCTGATGATAGGGGCGGTTCTTGAGGAAACTGATGCGGGCCTGACGCCAGCGTATCTTGCCTTCGGGGTCGAGTATTTCCCGCGTCGAGGACTCTCCGGGCGAAAGCCCGTCGCGCTCGACGAGCTTGTCGAGCAGTTCCTGTTTTTCCTCTTGGGCGTGATAGAATGTCTTGCCGGCGAAATAGGTTTCGATGGCCTTTTTGACCTTCTGCGTGTCGAAGCAGCGGATTGCCTCGCTGATGTTGAACACGATGCGCGCGGCGTTACGGTCCTTGGCATAGACGTCGATGAGTACGGGGATGAACTCCTCGTCACCGATGCGGCCCATGCGCGTAACGGCGATGCGGCGCAGGAACTCGAAACGGTCGTAGGCGGCCAGCATCAGGGCTTTCTTGTATTCGGGGCCGTTGAGCGATTCGAGCAGCCGGAATGCATTGTAGCGCACGACGCTGTAGGGCGATGTCGCGCACTTGTCGAGCAGTATGCCGGGCAGTTGCGGATAATCATTTTCCCAGAGCCGGATCATCGCCAGATTCTGGATGTCGGGCACTGCGTTGTCGAGCTGTCCGAGCCAGAAGCCGTTGTCGCGCTTCAGCGCCATCGAATTGATTTCGAGTTCGGGGTGAGCAGCCTTGAAACGGTAGGTCGGGTCGCCGATCACATGCGATTCGAGGATGTGGATGTTCTTGGCCCAAGCGCCGATGCGCAGCCCTTCGCCCAACAGCCCCAGCAGGTCGAAAGCCGACTTGTCCTGAAGCACGTTGACGCTGTTGGCGAACGTTACGACGCAGCGTCCCGGAGCCATGATGTAGTGCCCTGCGATGCAATCGTCCTCGCGGTAGTCGCCGTTGTAGCAGGCGTCGAAGACCACGAAACGGGCGTTGGGCGCAATGGCCTCCACCTCTTCGAGAATGATGCCCGTGCGCAGGTCGGCGATCGAGTCGAGGCGGAGCATCTCGGGGTCGTCTGTCCGGTTGTACCAAGTGGAGTCGAGCCCTTTCTCGGCGGCGCGTTTGGCGGCGTACTCCCGGCCGGTTCCGGGGCGGCGGGCCAGTTCGCGCAGGCTGCGCTGCATCTCGGCTGCGGCCTCCTCGCCCGATTCCACATAGGGCGTTCCCGAGAGGTACTGGCGATAGGGCATTCCGTGTTCGTGGAAGACCATCATGTCCACGTCGTCGCGGCGGACTTCGCGGATGAGCGACTCCTTCATGAAGGGCTGCATCGAGTAACGCAGGAATTTGGCGTTCTCGGTACGGCTGAATACGTCGCCGAACTGCTCGTCCAGCAACTGCTGTTCATCGCGCCATGCGATGAGCGAGTTGGAATAGGAGCCGTGGCCCGTATAGGAGACGAACCGGTCGAAAGGCGTCGTGGCGCGGTGTTCGGCCACGGCTTTTTCCAAGTAACGGGCGATCTGTCTGTAGGGGTCGCCGTAGGCTTTCTGTGCCTTGATGCGGCCCGAATAGATGTCGCAGGAGATGTACTGCGGCGACGAGGGCGACATCTCGTAATAATGGAAGAGACCCTGCGAGGGAGTGCCCTGCGGGACGAATTGCAGGTCGAAGTCGTCGTAAAAACGGTCCGAGGGGACCGAGGTCTCGTGGAGCGGGTGGTTGCGTTCGTCCATTTTGAAGGCCGAGGTGAGGTGCTGTGCCTTGGTGATCATGGCGATGGGGATGTCGCCGATGAACACACAGCCTTCCAGTGCGTTTTCCGCGTGAAGCTTACGCAGCACGTCGCGCACTTGTTCGGGCGTCGTCCAGTCGTGCGAAACGATGTAGACGGGCAGCCCTTCGGCTTCGAGCGTCTGTTTGTAGGCTGTCATCTGGGTCCGGCATTCCCGGGCGGTCCGGGTGTCGGTGATCACGGCGAAGGAACTCGGTCCCTGCACGGAGGGGTTTTCGAACGTCTGCGATCGTCCCGGCGCGGCCGAAAGCAGCAGAACTCCGGCCAGCAGGACAAAAAACGGTTTTCTGTAATTCATATGGAGCAGTTATTTGAAACCCTCCGGGGAGGATATGTGGCGTCCTCTCCGGAGGGCTCCGGTTTTAAAACATCAGTCCGATTTTGAAATTGGCGTAACCGCGGCGGTTGAACAGGTCGCGGTGGTCGTCGGCACGCACATAGTCGGCCGAGGCTGCGGCAAAGACCGAACCGCGGCCTTTGAACAGACGGGCGAACGAATAGGTGACCTCACCGCCGAACGCGGCGTATCCCGACCCGAGGTAGTAATAGTCGCGGAGCGTGAAATCGGTGTAGCACTTCGCGTCGGCCTTGTACCCGTTGTAGTCGATGTCGCTGCTGTCGTTCATTTTGTAGGAGGCGCGGATTCCGACGAGCAGCGAGTGCTTTTCGTTGAAGATGAAGTTCTTGCGTCCGAAAATTCCGATCTTGCAGTTCTTGATGTCCTGCGTGCTGCGCGGGAAATAGTAGATGTCGCTGAGCTTCTCGGTGGAGAATTCGACGCCGGCGGTCCAGTTGTAGGAATCGCCGCGGGTGGTGCGCATGTACTGCAAACGTCCTTCGAAACCGGCCTTCGAACTGTTCGAACGGACGGATTTCGATTTGATGATCCACTTGGCGACCTCGAAGGAGTTGTCCCACTCCTGCACATACTGGATGCCGTCGATGCTGCGGTCGCCGTAAGCGGCGTTCAGGAAGAGCGTATTCTCCTTCGAAGGCTTGTAGACGGCGTTCAGGCCGATCGACCAGCGCTCGTCCCGGGTCGTGCCGACCATTTTGGGGGTCGTGTAGCTGTTGGTAACGTCCTCCACCTCCCGGGAATATTTACCCGATACGAGCAGTCGCAGTTTTTGGGTCGTGAACGAGTACTGGCCGCCGACGCCCATGCAGTTGGCGTTGTAGATGCGCTGGTTGTCATCGTTGTTGCCTCCGATCGACGCGTCGATAAAGAATCCCGGGAAATTGAAAATGTAGACGGGGTTGGTGCTGAACGCGATTTTGTTCATGGCGGTTCCGTCTTCGCGCCGAGAGTAATACTGATAGTTGGCGCCGATGGCGTGCTTGCCCAGCGTGACGGTCAGGCCCGGTTTGATCTCGAATTTCGAAAGGCTGACCAGCGGGCGCGGGTCGTGCTGCTTGGCGCCCTGACCGTTCTGATATCCGGCTTCGATGCCGAAGATCAGCCGGTTCCACAGTTTGGGCGTAGCGGCTTTCACGGTCATGTCGTAGAGCTGGTTGATCCATTTGCTCTTGTAGGTGTCGGCGATGAAGAAGGGCGTGCCGCGCAGCGGGTCGATCAGCGAGGCGTTGTATTCGGCGTCGCGCAACTGGTCGCGCGAATATTCGAACCGTCCCCAGATGAAGGCGCCCTTGAGGGCCTGCATCGTACCGCCGCCGTCGGTGAAAAAGCGGTAGCCGGTGTTGTGTTTCCCCTCCTGCGCCCGTTTGAAGGAACCTTTTTCGATATCGTATCCCAGTCCGACTTGGCTGTAATAGTCCATCCGGTCTAGCTGGATGCCCGACACGTTGTCCGAGTAGCTGAACTGGAGGCTCTCGCTTTTCAGCCGTTCGACGGAGGCCTCGGTATTGATCCGCTGTGCCGAGGAGCAGAGCGGCGCGAGGGCCGCAGCCACGAGGCATCCCGTCAGTTTGATGTAGCTATATTTTATCATAACTCATTCGATTTTTGGGGATTATTATTTCAGGGACCAGTTCCATGCGGGCATTTTCTCTCCGTTGCGGCGGAACTGCGGGTCCTGCATTTCGAAATCTTCCGTCGAGTTGTTCGTGTCCTGATAGATCGGCGTGCCGTCGGCCCGCTGGCCGATCACTTTGCGGCATACGCTCTTGCCGACGTAGATTTCTTCCGTCGAAGCTGCTCCGGCATCCACGAATCCGGGGATGCGCTTCATGTTGAGGCTGTTCGATGTCGGGAGCATCTCCACACCGTCGATCAGTTGTTCGGCCGGGATGCGGACGTACTCCTGCGTTTTGCCCACCTGCTTCTGGGTCGTCTCTCCCACCACGCCCGTATTGATGGTCGGGAATTCGAGGTGCTTGCCGGGCTGGTAGATACAGAGTCCCGGACCGCTGACGGTGTTCAGCCACTGCATGGTCACGATGTACCCCGACCAGAAAACGTACTCGAGGTCGGGAACGTCCTCGTTGACACGCTGCGGATTGCCGGCCCATGTTTCGAATTCGGACAGCGACGTGTCGATCAGACCGCCGTATTTGCTGTGGTCGGCATGGTTCGCGGCCTCTTGGGTGATGATGAACGACTCGCCCGGCTTGAGCGGGTAGTCGGTTCCGTTACCCGGCAACTGCCAGACCGTCACGGCATAGACGTAGTTGTTCAGTCCGTCCTCGGCAGGCCATTCCGGGAGCGTCGCCGTTGCGAATTCGGGCACGAGACGCGCGAAACAGAGGTGGTCGAGGTAATAGGTTTCGTCGCCGTTGTTGTAGATCTCGTAGAACTGGTCGCGGAAATAGGTCGACTGGGTCGTGGGGTTGGTGCTTCCGCAGTAGAAGATCTGGCTGAAGCAGAGCGGGCCCACCATGGCGGGGCGGATGGCGATCGAGAAGTCGTTCGACGCCTCGGCCTGCTCCGGCGTGATGTCTTTCATGATGGTTTTGTTCTGCACCGATCCGTTCAGGTAATAGGTGTTCCCTTCGGATTCGGATTCGCCGAATACGGAGATCGTATAGTTGCCCGGAGCGACCTGCGCCTGCGCGATGCCGTTCTCATCGGTCTGCGTTTCGATGATGGCATCCTCTTCGAAATTGGTGAAACGGACGGTGAGCCCTTCCACCGGAAAATCCGTGTTGATGGTACCGTTGCCGTCGGCATCCACAAAGCCGGTCACGGCCTTGACCTTGAACGAAACGTCCAACGGATTCACGACATCGGCCTGACTGGCGGAGTCCATCATCTCGATGCACGAACAAAGCCCTGCAGCAACCGTCAGTATGGCTATATATTTCTTTTTCATAATTATGCTTGCATTGTAGGGTTATCGAATCTTGACAGACAGCGCGGCCCCGAAGAAGAAGGTCTTTTCGTTGCGCCGGGTGTACTTGCCCGGATAGACCTTGCTTTCCCAGATCGGCGTGCTGCGGAACATGTTGTTGGCGAAGAACGAAATGCGCATGAAGTTGCGGATTTCCTTGGTCAGATTGATGTTGATGCAGAGCATCGGGGGCATCGAACCTTCGCGGATCAACCGGCGGTTGTCGAGGCGTGAGCGCATGTCTACGGCTTGGAACTCCTCCTCCCCGATGCGCGAAGCGTCGAAATCGTATACCCGGCCGTCCAGACGCGAGATGTACTTCACGGGGATTGAGTCGTTGCCGTAGGTGGTGTACGAATGTTCCTGCCACTTGACGCTGGCTGTCAGGGTCACGACGAAGCCGATGCGCGGAATGTTGTGCGTGATGCGCAGGTTGGTGGTGGTCGCCTCCGCGTGCTCCGTCTTGTTGCCCGGTTCGAAAACGCCCATGTGGGGATAGGAGCCCGCTACGGTATTGCCTGTCGTATGGTTGTCGAACGTGTAGTAGTTCTTCCACGACTTGTACTGCGTCCAGCTTCCGTTCAGGCCGAACGAGGTGCGGATGGAGTTGATGCGTCCGAAGTCGATGTCGAACTCGACGCCCCGGCTTTCGTAGGCGAAGTAGTTGGTCGGAGTCGAATACTGGAGCAGGATCTTGTCCGACGACTTGAGCGAAAGTTCGGGCATATCCGTTTCATTGGCCGGTTTGGCCGCCGAATACTGGTTGTAGTCCACGCACTTGAACGTGTCGAACGTCGGGCTGGTCATATAGCCGTTGTGGGTCTTGTCCTCGAAATAGGTGACCGAACCGCGCACCTGTCCGATCTTGAAGTCGGCGCCGACCTCCCATTTGGTGGTTTTGGCCAGTTTGAGGTTCGGATTCTCCGCCGAATAGACGTGCGTCGTGGCGATCTGGAACTTCTGGGCGTCGCTGAAACCGCTTGCCGTCGTGTTGTCGAAGTTCAGAATGTCGAAATAGGCATTGTCGGGGTGGAGATAACCCAGCGAGGGGGCTTTGTATGTGATGCCGTAACCGCCGCGGATGCTCAGTTTTTCGGGAATCAGGTCATACGAGGCGTTGACGCGGGGCGCAACGCCTCCGTCCATGTCGTAAACGTGGTCATAGCGGACGCCGGCGACGATTTCCAGCCTGCGGTGCAGGATGTCCGTCGAAAAATGCTCCTCGGCGTAGAGGCTGAACTGGTGCATGAACGGCACGTCGCTGAAGGCACGTTCACGCTGGGTGGTGAAGTTGGTGTTGACCACCCGACGCGGCGGATTTTCCGGGTCGAATACCTTGCCTTCGCCCAGATTGCCCGTAGCGCGGTACTCGCCGCCGACGATCAGCCGGTGGTGCGTGCGTCCCAAGTCGCCGGCGAAGTTGGCCGCCAGTTGTACGAAGGTGTTCAGCTCCTTGCCGTAGATATCGTATTCCGCCGTGTAGTCCGAGGGCAGACGCCACGCCTTGCCGTTCTTGTCCGCATCGGGGATGTTCGTGATTTTCGTACCGTCGGACAGGAAAATGTCCCGCCCGGGAATGCTCGAAAGAATGGCCCCGTCGGTTTTCGAGGTGGAGTAGGTCCAGTCGGAGTTGGTGGCGAATTCCGACCGGTAGGTCTTTTTGTCCGTATAGTTCGCCGAGACGGTGTACCGGAGGTTCTTGAACCAGTTCCTGTTGAAGTTGAACGAGCCGTTGGTGTTGAAACGCAGTCCCAAATCGCGCTGGGTCATTACGTCCAGATCGCGTTTGTCGTCGGGGTTGGGCTCGGCCTTGTCCTTGGTGTAGAAAAAGTTCATCGAGGTGTTGGTCGACCATTTTCCCACGGTGTTCGAGTAGCTGACACGTCCCGTTACCCGATTATAGGTGTCGTATCCTTCGGTAGGGTCGTTCTGGGCAAAGGTATAGTCGACGCCGTAGTTGAGTACGCCGGCCCTGTCGCCGAGACCTACGCCGTGCGATGCGGAGGCCATGTAGACATTGGGATTGATGTCCAACTGGATCGACAGCGGAGCGCGTCCGGCCTTGCTGTTGACGATGACGGCGCCCGATGCGATGTCGCCGTATTGGGCCGATGCGATACCCCGGATCACCTCCACCGATTCGATGTTGCTGGTGGTGATGGTTCGCATGTCGACGCCCGAATTGGGAGTGGAGATGCTGGGTCCGGCATTGGCGCCCAACGACAACGACAGGGTTTGCATGTTGGCGTTGTTCGAAACGGGGGCGCCGTCCATGATGATGGCCGTACCGAAACTCTGGCCGTTGCGGATGGAGAACGTGCCGACTTTCTTGAGCGCTATCTCTTCGGAGGTGCGCGTATCGGCACCCGGGAGCAGCGACATGATGTCGGCCAGCGAGGTGGCCTGAATGTGCTCCATGGCCGATTTGGAGATCTTCGATGCGGTTGCCGCACCGGTCTTTTTCGACTCGGCCGACACCACGACATTCTCCAGATAGAACGACGTGGCCTTCAGAATGAATTTGAGGGAGTCCCGGGCGGGAAGCTGGATCGTTTGCGAGAGGGGCTCATAGCCCAAGGAACTGATTTCGACCTTGTATTTTCCCGGGTTTGATAATTGGATTTCGAACCGACCTTTGACGTCGGTGGTTGTCGCTACACCGATCTCAGGCAGGGAGACAACGGCATAGGCCAGCGGGGTGGTTTTGGAAATTCCCCCCCCCTCGGTTTCCGAGGCCAGCACTGTGCCGTTAAACGAGACCTTTCCTTTGCTCTGCGCCGACAAAGAAGCGGCACTGCAAAGTATCAGAATACTCGTTAATACACTCAATTTGGCAATAACCTTCATAAGCTATCGAGTTTTGGGTTAATAAATGGAACCTATCAGGTGCAAAAAGGTAAATTTGCCCCTGTATAGATCCGAGAATCATTGTGAATATCTCGGGTGCAATATAATGAAAAAAAATTAATAACTGTTCGAAAGTGCGCTTTTTTCAAGCAGATTGTTTTCTGGTTTTGAATGTCGCTGCATATCATCGATCATGCAGCAGAGCGCATTTTTAGATTGGAAGTTGCTGACTCATTGAGGTGTTTTGAACCGGTTTCATCATCAGGGCATAATCTTGATTCCATACCTTATATAATATGGATGATGGATTTTTATTTATATAAATCTTATAATTTTGTCGTAATGCCTATGATTTGGTTTCAAATTGTAAGTATTTTTGCGGTATTTGGTGCCGCAACGATACTTTCATGGGGCGCACCGTTTCTCCGTACCGCATCCGATTCGATTTTTTCTTATCTTTGTATTTCGTAAAGTCGCAAAAAGATGCTGAAAAGTCGCTGCTGCCTGCTGTTTCTTCTGCTGCCGAGCCTGCAGGCTGCGGCTCAGTCTCCCGACGACGAATACTATCCCTATGCCGAACGTGAGGAGCGGCGCGAAGTGCTCACGACCGATTCCGCGATCTTCTACCGCGCCGTGCAGGGCGTTTCGGACCTCTACGGCGACCATACCGATTTCAATCTGCCGCAGGTGGCCCACAAGCGTCGCGGGCTGGACTACCGCGCCGCGCGCACGTCGCTCTCGGGCGTGGACCTGCCGTACCGTTATCTTTCGCTCCTGCGTCTGCTGGGGGCCGGGGAGGAGCGCTACGCAGGACTTGCTCCGGTGCCCGGGGAGTGGGGCCCTGCGGGCGGTGTGAGGCTGTTCCGGTTTCCGGAAGGGGAGTCGTTGCAACCTTACCTCGCCTCGGTGCGCTTCACCGACCGCAACTACCTTTTCGGGGCCAAAGTAGCCGCCGCGAAGACTCTCGGCGACGGATGGAGCCTTTCGGCCGCTGCCGATGCCCGCACGGGCCGCGACATGCACGTCGAAGGGGTCTTCACCAACGCCCTGACCGCCGGGCTGCGCCTTGCCAAACGTTTTGGCGAAGGGCATGAACTCGCCCTGCTCTGTATCGTGCCGCCCTCGACGCGGGGCACGCGCCTCTCCTCCTCCGAGGAAGCCTTTTCGCTGACGGGCGACCGCCTCTACAACCCGGCGTGGGGTTTTCAGGACGGCCGGGTCCGCAACTCCCGGGTGCGGCGCGAGACGATCCCGCTGGCCGTTGTCACTTATGAGGTTCCGCTGTCGCCCGCGACCTCGCTCACGGCGGCGTTCGGCGCCGAAGCGGGCGTTTCGAAATACAGCATGCTCGACTGGTACGACGCCCGGACGCCGATGCCCGACAACTACCGCTACCTGCCCAGCTATGCCGGGGACCGGGAGACCGAGCTGGCGTGGCGTTCGAACGACACGCACTATACGCAGGTCGACTGGGACGAGCTGATCCGCCGCAACCGCATGGCCGCCGGACACGCGGTCTATGCGCTGGAGGACCGTGCCGAGCGGCTTTGCAATCTCTCGGCGAACGCCCTCCTGACCACCGATGTCGACGGCCGGCTGACGCTCCGTTACGGCGTTGCCCTCCGCCGCGAAAATACGCGCTCCTACCGGCAGATGCGCGATCTGCTGGGTGCGGAGTACATCACCGACATCGACCGTTTCCTCGTCGATGACGACACCTACAGCAACCTGCTGCAAAACGATCTGCGGCATCCCGACCGCACGATCCGCGCGGGCGACCGCTTCGGCTACGACTATACGCTCACCGCCCGCACGGCCCTGATCCACGCACAGGCCGACTACCGCGCCGACCGTTTCCGGGCGGATCTCTCCGCCGAATTGGGCAGCGGGGCGGTCAGCCGCCGGGGCCACTACGAGAAGGAGCTCTTTCCCGGAGCGCAGTCCTACGGCCGTTCGCGGGTGATGCGCTTCACGCCCTATGCCTTCCGGGCCCTTGCCGGCTGGGCTTTCACGCCGCGCTGCTACCTCGAAGCCGCCGTGCAGGCCGACGCCCGGATGCCCGAAGCGGAGAACCTCTTTTACCAACCTCTCTATAACAACCGCACGGTCGACAATCCCGTGCCCGAACGTACCTATGCCGCCGAACTCGGCTGGCGCTTCACGGGACCCGTTCTGGACTTGCAGGCGACGGTTTTCGCGGTGCTGACGCTCGACGGCACCGAGACGCGCCGCTATTACGACGACATGGCCTCGGTCTACTGCGACATGGCCGTCACGGGGATCGGACGCCTCTCCTACGGCATCGAGGCCGCCGCCGATATCCGCTTGTCCTACCGCTGGCGGTTGTCGCTGGCAGCCTCGGCAGGGCGTTACAAATACGCCCGCGACCCGGTCGTCACGGTGCTCTCCGACGTGGATAATTCGGCAGTCGACCTGCGCGCCGTCAGCCGCATGGGAGGTTGTGAGACGGGCGGGGCCCCGCAACTGACCGCCACGGCCGAACTGGCATGGTTCGGGTCGAGAGGGTGGGGCTGCCGCGCTTCGGCGGGATATGCCGGGCGGCGCTATGTCGAGCCGATGGCCCTGCGCCGCACCGACCGCATCGCCGGGCAGGGCGGCATCACGCGCGAGGCTTTCGAGGCCTTCACCCGGCAGGAGCGGCTGGCGGATGCCTTCACGCTCGATGCTTCGCTGTTCAAATCCTTTTATTTCGACCGTTCGCGGCTGACCGCGGCGTTGATGCTCCGCAACCTGCTGGGTGACGCCGATACGCCTTACGGCGGTTACGAATCGTTACGCGTGCGCCGCATCCGGCCGGGCGACGATACCCTCTACACGCCCCACGCCACGCGCTGCACCTATGCGTGGCCCCGTTCGTTCTATCTTACAATCTCTTACCGATTCTGACCCGTTGGTAAAAAAACGTCCGATTTTTTTGGATTTTACCGCGAAATTCGTATTTTGTAGGGGCGAAAGAACCCTAAAACTTCCAAAACCATGATTATCGGTATTCCAAAAGAGATCAAGAACAATGAGAATCGCATTGCTCTTACCCCTGCGGGCGCTCAGGAGCTCGTGAAGCGGGGCCACAAGGTTTATGTGCAGGCTGCGGCCGGTGTAAACAGCGGTTTTACCGATGATGATTATATAGGTGTGGGGGCCGAGATGCTCCCCACGATCGAAGAGGTCTATGCCCGGGCCGAAATGATTATCAAGGTCAAGGAGCCCATCGCCCCCGAGTACAAGCTCATCCGCCGCGACCAGTTGGTCTTCACCTATTTCCATTTTGCCAGCAGCGAACCCCTCACGCGGGCGATGGTCGACAGCGGGGCGGTCTGCTGCGCCTATGAGACCGTCGAACGCGCCGACCGTTCGCTGCCGCTGCTGATCCCGATGTCGGAGGTCGCGGGCCGCATGGCGGCGCAGGAGGGGCGTTATTTCCTCGAAAAACCCCGCGGCGGCAAAGGCGTCCTGCTGGGCGGTGTCCCGGGTGTGAAACCCGCCAAGGTCTTCGTGATCGGTGCCGGGGTGGTCGGTACGGCCGCTGCGCGCACGGCCGCCGGAACGGGCGCCGACGTCACGATCTGCGATATCTCGCTGCAACGGCTGACCTATCTGGCCGACGTGATGCCCAAGAACGTCAAGACGCTGATGTCCTCCGAATACAACATCCGTCAGGAGCTCAAGCACGCCGATCTGGTGATCGGCTCGGTGCTGATTCCGGGCGCCAAAGCCCCGAAACTCGTCACGCGCGACATGCTGAAAGATATGGAGCCCGGTACGGTGATGGTCGACGTGGCCATCGATCAGGGCGGCTGTTTCGAAACCTCGCGCCCCACCACGCACGAAGACCCCGTCTACTATGTCGACGGGATGCTCCACTACTGCGTGGCCAATATTCCGGGCGCCGTGCCCCGCACTTCGACCCTCGCGCTCACCAACGCCACGCTTCCTTATGCCATTCAACTGGCCGACAAAGGCTGGCGCCGCGCCGCGAAGGAGAATCCCGAGCTGGCACTGGGCCTGAACATCGTCGGCGGCCGGGTGGTCTGCAAACCCGTGGCCGACGCTTGGGGGCTGCCTTACGAGCCGCTGGCGTTGTAACGCCGTCGTTCTGCGATCCTTACTGCGGTCTTCCGGACCGTCGATAGTCCGGAAAGCCGCCGTAATGTCGTAAATCGTAAAATATTGCCCGAAAATTCGTCATCATTATTTTTGAAATTCTTGAATAATTTGTATATTTGCAAGTAAGCGAGTGGGTTACGACATTCGTTTTTGTTTCAAACCGTGTGAAAACGGGTTGAAATATCGCGTGATTCTTAGGAATACGGCGGATTTTCATTACAGATCGTAACAAAAGGGTCCCGAAATCAAAGGACGTGTCCCGGGACTGACATGGCGGCAGGCAATTAGGTTCCTTATATTATATTAGGTACGAGGTTCGGCGGTGTTCGGGTGTTCCCGGATACAGGGTGCCGGGCGACGGTTTCCCGTATCGACTGAATATAGAGCGCTGCCTCAGAAACCGGGCGGCAATAAAAAACAAGAGTCATGAAACAAATCGCCAAGAACCTTTCCTTCGCAGGGATGTTGCTGCTCGTCGGCTTCTTTGCGTCGTGCAAGGACGATGAGGATCCCATCAAGGATCTGACTGTCAAAATTCCCCCCCCCTCGCGGGAGAATATGTCATTGAACAGGGGCAGAGTTTAGAAATCCCCTTTACGGTAGGTGAGGCGAAGAACGCCGAACTGACCGCCACGGCAACGCCCGACAAGACCGAATACACGGTCGCAGCGACTCTTTCCGCATCCGATCCCGGATCGGGAGTCATCACGGTAACGGCACCCGATCTCATCCTTTCTCCCGTTACCGTCACCATCACCCTCAAGGTCGACGATTCCAAGACACAGCGTTCCGCAACCGGGACGGTGACCGTATCCTCGAAACTCATCGACGGATTCACCGAGATCACCACCCCCGCCAACTGCTATATAGCAGCTCCCGGAGCCCTTGTGAAATTCCCCGCAAATATCGGCAACACGACCGAAAAAGCCGCTTTCAAGACGGCTGAACTCCTGTGGCAGGACGCCGCAGGACTGGTCGAACAACTCATAGCCGCCCCTGAAGAGAACTGCGTGTATGCAATTCTCAAATCAGGTGTGAGCGGTAACGCCGTCGTCGCCGTCAAGAACGCCGACGGAGCCGTCGTGTGGAGCTACCACCTCTGGGTGGCCGATTTCGATCCCGATGCCAGCGTCATGACTTGGACCGATGCCGATGGCGGCGTCACCTATAAGATGATGGACCGCTATGTGGGTGCCGTCAGCAACCAGCCGGGCAGCGATCTTTCCAACGGTCTGTTCTACCAGTGGGGCCGCAAGGACCCGTTCGGCACCTCGAACTACGAGGGCAAGCTGAAAGCCATGTACAATATGGCCGGCGAAGAGGTGACGCGCACGGTCGAGGCTTGCGCCGCCGAGGATAACATTCCCAATTCGATCGCCAATCCGCTGACCCATTATTCGGGTGTGAGCGGCGGCAATTACAGTTGGCTCACGACCGTCAAGGCCAATATCGCCACCGACGCCATGAAGGACCTCTGGGGTGCCGAGTCGGGCACGCAGACCAAGTACGACCCGTGTCCGGCAGGCTGGCGCGTCGCTCCGCAGGCCGCTTGGAAATTCTATAACGATGCCGATGTGACCAAAGAGATCGTCTTTGCCGCCGGTGTCGAGTCGCCTGCGAACAAGGATCAGTTGGGACGCAATGTCTCGACCGACGGCACCACGAAATTCTATTTCCCCTCGCAGGGCGAGATCGCCCACGGCGGCGGCTACTCGAACGGTATCGGTACGAACTGGCCCAGCGGCAAAGCATGGTCGTCGACGGTGGATGCGGCCTATTTCCGTTCGTTCGGAACGACGGTTTCGCCGACCTCGGTCAGCTACACGGGCGGATTCTCCCAAGGATACGAACTTCCCGTGCGCTGCGTGAAACTCTGATCGGATTTCAAAATTTTTAAACCCTAATACATATGAATTTAATCAACAAACTCGGCAAGAGTCTGCTTGCCGCATTGCTGCTGACGGGGGCCGCGACCATCGTGTCGTGCGGCTCGGACGATTCGGACGACGGTCCGAAGCTCGGGGAACTGAAAGCGATCTTTTCGTCGGATAATTTCTCGGTCGAGGCCGGCGGAACCGTCTCGCTGCCTTTTACCGTGACCGGAGTCGAGGGAGCCACGCTCGCGCTGAGCGCCACGCCTTCCAATACGGCCGCCACGACAAGTGTCACCAGCGACGCCAACTATGCAGGATCGGTCGAATTCACGGCCCCAGCAATTACCGACGGTGAAAAGATCACCGTGACGCTGACCGTTACCGATAGTAAGAATAACCGCACCACGACGGCCCAGACTTCGGTGACCGTGGGCGCTTCGGAGAAGCTCGCCGTTGCGCTGAGCGCCGACATCAAGTCGATGGCCACCAAACCCGGCGGCTCGTTCGAACTGCCGTTCACGGTGACGGGCATCGGTACGGCAACGGTAGCCTCGGATGTGACCCTGACCGCTACGTCGGGCTGGAACGCCACCTGCGAGTGGGGTTCGGACAAGACCTCGGGCAAGATCAAGGTGACGGCCCCGGCTGCGCTCACCCCGACGCTTGCGCTGTCGATGACCATTTCCGACAACCATAACCGCACCGCGAAACTCGAGGCGACGCTGACGATCGTCGAGATATCGACCGCCGCCAATGCCGCCAACTGTCACATCGTGGCCCCGGGCAGCACGCTGACCATCAAGGCTGTCGAAGGCAACTCGACGACCGAACTCAATTTCAACAACGCCGCGCTCGTATGGCAGGATGCACAAGGCATGGTGAAGTCCGTTTCGGCGAACAGCTCCGAAAAGGTAGTGGTCGTCCAGCTCAACGCCGGAATCGTGGGTAACGCCGTCGTTGCCGCCAAACTCGACGATGTGATCGTCTGGAGCTGGCACGTCTGGGTCACCGACTACGATCCGATGAGCGATCCGTTCGTCTGGACCGATAAATCGACGGGTACGAGCTATACCTTCATGGACCGGAACCTCGGTGCCAAAAATGCCAAGAAATACGATGCAGGTTCGCTCGGCCTGCTCTACCAGTGGGGCCGCAAGGACCCGTTCGTGGGTGCCGACGGTACGGAGTCTTCGGTTTATGTGCTCAAATACGACATCGACGGCAACCGTGTGCGCGAGGTCAGCGAGGAGCGTCCGACCTATCCGTCGAGCGATTACGAGAGCACCAATCTTCTGCTGTCGATCCAGAATCCCAACACATTCTATTCCGCACCCAGTTCGGCATGGCCCGTCGTGGACTGGCTGACCGACGACGCACAGCGTCAGAACCACGATCTGTGGGGCGGCGTTTCGGGTTACAAGACCAAGTACGACCCGTGTCCCGAGGGCTGGAAGGTTCCCGAAGCGGGTGCTCCGTGGGGATTCCGTAAGGAGTACAAGAAAGCGGGCGCCCTCAATGACGGGCAGCCCTACGATTCGAGTTATCCATGGTTCATCGAGTACGATGACGCTTATTGCATCGGCTTCCGCTACAAGCAGGCCGATTCGGGCAAGGAGTACTGGTTTCCCTTCACCGGCAAGAAGGATTGCAACAAGGGAGATCTGAACGGTGTCGGCGGAGGTGCCAATTACAACACCGCTACATGTCAGAACACACTGGCTATCATGGAGATGCTCGCATGGGGCAATCCGGCGAGCGAGACGGGCCTCAACCGTCCGTACGGTTCTTCGGTACGTTGCATCAAGGAGTGATGACCGACCTGAAAGTGTAGAAATCTGAGGGGTTGCCGGCCTGAGTGGCGGGCAACCCTTTTTACCAGCAATTCAAACCCGCTTAAAACAGCATGAAATGAAGAGATTTCTGGCAACAGTCATAGCCTGTGTGGCGATCTGCGCCGTGCAGGCCCAGTCCCGCATGGTGCGGGGCACCGTGACCGATGCCGCCGACGGATCGCCTGTGGTGGGCGTTGCCGTCACGGTGGAGAACGGGACCGCGGCTGCGGTCACCGGGCTCAAGGGCGACTATACGATCAGAGCTTCGCAGGGGCAGACGCTCGTTTTCTCGTTCTTGGGCATGACTACCCAGCGACACAAGGTCGGCGCGGCCGACGTGATCGATGTGAAGATGGCCGCCGACAACAAGGTGCTCGACGAGGTGATCGTCGTGGCTTACGGAACGACCAAAAAGGAGACGTTCACCGGCTCGGCCGAGATCGTCACGGCCGAGAAGCTCAAGGACCGTCCCGTGACCGATGTTACCAAGATGCTCGACGGACAGGTCGCAGGCGTCATGTCGACCTCGGGCGGCGGACAGCCGGGCAGCGGCGCCGAACTGCGCATCCGCGGTTTCGGGTCGATCAACGCTTCGAACTCCCCGCTGCTGGTGGTCGACGGCGTACCGTTCGACGGCGACCTGAATTCGATCAACAGCAGTGACATCGAGTCGATGTCGGTGCTCAAGGACGCTTCGGCGGGAGCCTTGTACGGCGCCCGCGGAGCCAACGGCGTGATCCTGATCACGACCAAGCAGAACGCCGGACGGGGCGAATCGCTCAGCGTACACCTGAGCGCCAAGGTGGGCGTCAGCTCGCGGGCCATTCCCTCCTACAACACGATGTCGGCCCGCGAATATATGGAACACATGTACTTGGCCTGTTACAACGATCTGGTCTATACGGAGGGCTACCTCCCGTCCGTAGCTGCGGGGATGACCGCCGACCGGCTTGCACGCCAGATACTCGGCACGGACAATATCTATAATGTTTACGACAAAGAGATCGGGCAGCTTTTCGACTCGAACGGCAAGATCGTGAAGGATGCCCGCCAGAAATATAACGAGAGCTGGCTCGACGAGGCCGAGGCCAAATGCCCGGTTCGTCAGGAGTATCAGGTCTCGGTCAACGGTTCGGGCAAAAACAGCCGTTACCTCGCTTCGCTGAGCTACCTCAACGAGGAGGGTACGCTCAAGACCACGGGTTTCGAACGTTATACGGTGCGTGTCGGTGCGGATTTCTCGCCCAAAAAATGGCTCGATTTCGGTGCCAACGTCAACTATGCGCACACCGACAGCCAGTTCCTCGGCTCGGAGGGCACGGCCAACAACACCAATGTCTGGTATTCGGCCATGCTGATGGCCCCGATCTACCCGGTCTACAAGAAGAATCCCGACGGCAGCACCGTGTACGAGGATGACAAAAAGGTCTTCGACTACGGCTCGTCGCGTCCGGCCGGGGCGCAGAACAACCGCAACTCGGTGGCGACGCTTTTCGACGACGACTATTATACGCTGACCGACAACGTCAGCACCCGCGCTTATGTGGGCTTCAACTGGAAAGGGCTGAAATTCACCTCCAATATCGGCGTGGACAACGTCAACGCCTACGAGACGACCAACTACAATCCCTATTCGGGCAACGCCGCCGGCACGGGCCGTCTCACCAAGGAGAGCAGCCGCATGATGAGCTATACATGGAACCAGTTGGTGTCCTACAAGACGCAGATCGGCAGGCACAACATCGATGTCATGGCGGGCCACGAGTTCTACAACTACAACATGCGCTACATCATCGCCGAGCGCACCGGATTCCCCTTTGCCGACTACGACGATCTGGGCATGGGTTCGACACTTGCCGAGGCCAATTCGGCTTCCGACAACTATTCGATCAACTCCTACCTCTCCCGCGTCAATTACGACTTTTCCGACCGCTACTATTTTTCGGCGAGCTTTCGCATGGACGCCTCTTCGCGTTTCAAGAAGGAGAACCGCTGGGGAGCCTTCTGGTCGGTGGGCGCTTCGTGGCGCATCTCGCAGGAGAAATTCCTGAACGGCGTGAGCTGGATCGACAACATCACCCTCAAGGCCAGCTACGGCGTGCAGGGCAACGACAACCTCGGCTCCTACTACGCATGGCAGTCGCTCTACGACATGAACTACCCGAATGCCAACCAGTCGGGTGCGGTCATCAACTCGATCGAGAACAAGGACGTGACGTGGGAGAAAAACGGCAACCTGAACGTCGGCGTCGAATTCCGCCTGTTCGACCGCCTTACGGGTACCGTCGAATGGTACAACCGCAAGACCACCGACCTGCTGCTGGAGTACCCGATGGCCATTTCGCTCGGCTTCCCGGGTTATTACGCCAATGTGGGCAGCATTGTCAACCGCGGTTTCGACATCACGCTGGGCGCCGACATCATTTCGACACGCGACTGGCGCTGGAACGTTACGGTGATGGGCTCCACGCTGAAGAACAAGGTCCTGAAGCTCACCGACAACGGCGAGGACATCGTCAACGGCGTCTACATCATCCGCGAGGGGCAGGAGATCAACACCTTCTATATGTCCAAGAGCGCGGGCGTCGACCCGACCACCGGCGAGCAGCTCTACTGGGCCTATGAAAAGAACGCCGACGGCAGCATGAAGCCCGGCTCGGAGTACATGACCAACGACGCTACCGTGGCCGCCGGTTGCAAATACCTGCAGGGCAGCCGTATTCCCGACATCTACGGTTCGATCTCGTCGTCGCTGAAATTCCGCGGCTTCGATTTGGGGCTGCTGTTCACCTATTCGCTCGGGGGCAAGATCTACGACTCGATCTACAACGCCATGATGGAGCCGTCGTTCGTCGGGCAGACCTACCATCGCAACGCCCTGCGCACATGGACCGCCCCGGGGCAGAGGACCGACGTGCCGCGCACGACGACCACCGCCTCGACGCAGATCACCGACCGCTACTTGGTCGACGCTTCGTACTTCGCCGTGAAGAACATTTCGCTGGGTTACAGCTTGCCGAAAGGAGTGCTGGGCAAGGTCGGCATCGAATCGCTGCGCGTCTACCTGTCCGCCGACAGCCCGTGGATCTTCACCCACCTGAAGGGTATGAACCCGCAGGCCAGCTTCACGGGGTCGACCTCCTATTCCTATACGCCCAACCGCACGTTCACGCTGGGTGTGGACTTAAAATTCTAAACCGCGATGAAAAAAATCAGATACATACTCCTTTGCCTCGTGGCCTGCGCCGGTCTGTCCGGCTGCGGCGACCTGATGGAGACCGATCCGTCGAACGAGGTGGACAAAAGTTTGATCCTCAAGGATGTCAACGCCGTCAAGGTGGCCATGAACGGAGTCTACTCCACGATGTATAACCGCATCGACTTCGTGACGGCCAACGCCCACCAGTGCTTCGGCAACATGGCCGTGACGCTGTGCGCCGAGGTGATGGGCGACGACATGATCCAGACGGCGCAGGGTCCCGGATGGTTCTGGAAGGACTACAACTACGAGGCCCGTGTACGCTATACCAGCAAAATCTGGCGGAGTTACTTCACATGGAAATACTTTTACGAGATCATCAGCAACGTCAACTACATCCTTTCGGTCGAGCATACCGCCACAGGGGATGAGAACGAACTGAAATGCGTCATGGCGCAGGCCTACGCCGCCCGGGCGTTCGCCTATTTCATGCTGATCCAGTCGTTCCAGCAGACCTACAAGAAGCACGAGACGTGGCCCGGGGTACCCGTGTACACCGAACCCACGACCAGCGCATCGAAAGGCAAGGGACGCGGAACGGTGGAGCAGGTCTACACGCAGATCAACGACGACCTGACGGCTGCCCTGACGCGTTTCGAGGAGTGCGGCATCGCGCAGGAGCACATTTCCAACCTCGACTACTACGCCACGAGTCTGCTCAAAGCCCGTGTCGCGCTGGTGCAGAACGACTGGCCGACGGCCGCCGAGGCCGCTGCCGAGGCGATGAAGAAACCGGGCCGTTCGCTGCTCAGCAGGACCGACGCCACGGTCATAAAGGGCACGTTCGACGACGCGACGAGGAACTGGACCACGGGCAAGACGCCGTTCAACTCCGTGGCCTCGAGCTCGGTGCTGTGGGGTGCGGAGATGCTCTCGGAACAGTCTACCGTCTATGCGTCGTTCTTCTCCAACATGGACGCCTGCACCGATGTCTACTATGCGGCCGAGACGCCCAAGTGCATCAGCAACTGGCTCTATGCCCAGATTCCCGACACCGATGTCCGCAAAGGGTGGTGGAACGGCAATATCGGCATTCCGGCCGAGGACTGGAGCTACGGCGCCAACATCAACTACAACCAGCACAAGTTCCAATGGGCCGACCAGAAGGCGCACAAGGGCGATTATATCTTCATGCGGCTGGAGGAGGCTTACCTCATCCGTGCCGAGGCGCTGTGCCGTATGGGTGCCGAATACGAGGACGAGGCCCGCAGCGCGCTGCTCGAACTGGGTTCGCGCCGCGACACGGAATATGCCAAGCGCATCGAGACGCTGACGGGCGGCACCCAGACCTTCGCCACGACGGGCGTCGTGAAGACCCTGCTCGACGAGATCATCCTCCAGCGCCGCATCGAGCTGTGGGGCGAAGCCGGGCGCATCTTCGACATCCTGCGTCTGGCGAAGGGGTGGACGCGCTATTGGGAGGTGAACGGTGAGAAGAGCAACCACACCAATTACCTGAGCAAATATGCCGAGTACCTCAGTTTCCCGGCCGACTATCTCGAGTGCATCATGATGATCCCGCAGGCCGAGATCGACAACAACCCCAACATCACGGCCGCCGATCAGAATCCCTATGTTCAATCCTAAATGCGTATAAGCGATGAAATCATTCCATATGGTTGCGCTGCTTGCCGTCGCGGCGCTTGCCGCAGTGTCCGGATGCAGTGACGACGTGAAGAAAACGACCTATTCGGGCAGTTCGGGCTTCGGGTTTGCGGCTTCGGTGCTCAATGTGGAGGTCGGTTCGGCGAATGCCAACCAGATTCTCGTGCCGATCTACCGCGGCACCGAGGACATGCAGGTCGCCGAGCTGCAATTCGAGTACGACATCTCCAAGGCGGGGGCTTCCGAACCGTACTGGTCCGATGCCGATCCCGCGGGCATTTTCTCGCTGACCACCCAGCGGGTGATCTTCGCCGACGGGGCGAAGGTGGCCTATGCGCTGGTGCGTTTCACGAACCTCGACCTGCTGGGCATCACCACCAAATACAAGATGCGCCTGACGATCAAGGACTCCCTGAGCCCTTCGAAGCGCGATCAGGTGACGCTGTCCGTGAGCCGCCAGTTGACGTTCGATTATCTGGGCAAGTGCGATTACCACGATGCCTGCGTCTTCGACGGCATCTACAAGGCCGACATTTACCGGGCTCGGGAGGCGGAGATTTACCGCGTGATGGACCCCTATACCGAGGGGCTTATCAAGGAGGAGTATGCCGAGAACGGCTGGATGGGAACCCCGTCGGCCTATGTGCAGTTTGCCGTCGATGCCAACGGGCAGATCACTTACGAACCGTTCTGTACGGGCATGATGGTCAATGCGAAATATACGGCCTATGCCTATTATCCGGGTGAATATATCTGGGGAAAGGATTTTTCGGATTACAACAAGGAAAATAAAAAGCTGTCGGACAAAGTGTTACAGCTTTATCCGGTCTACTGTCTGCCCGAATACCAATACGGATTTCTCAACGACGGAGCCTATCCGCTGACCGTTACATTGCCATAAAGGAGCGGTAAATAAGCGATTTAGGCGATTATTTAAGAATTTTTATTTATATTTGCGAAAGATAGGTCTTTCGCATGGATAGGCGGCGCCCGACAGAGCCGACAAAATCGACTCTGTCTGTGGCCCGCGCTGTCTTTGTCTGAGTTTACAGGTTAAAAACAGGTTAGTTATGAGTGAGAAATTGTACATTTTCGACACCACGCTCCGCGATGGTGAGCAGGTCCCCGGCTGTCAACTGAACACCACCGAAAAAATCGAAGTCGCCAAACTGCTCGAAAACCTCGGTGTGGACGTGATCGAGGCCGGTTTTCCGATCTCCAGCCCCGGGGATTTCAATTCCGTGCTGGAAATTTCCAAAGCCGTTTCCGAACCGACGATCTGTGCGCTGACCCGCGCCGTGGAGAAGGATATCGATGTGGCGGCCGACGCCCTGCGACTTGCCAAGCACAAACGTATCCATACGGGTATCGGCGTGTCGCCGCAGCACATCTACGACAAACTGCGCTCCACGCCCGAGAAGATTCTCGAACGGGCTGTCGAGGCGGTGAAATATGCCAAACGCTATGTCGAGGACGTGGAGTTCTATGCCGAGGATGCCGGACGCGCCGATGTCGAGTATCTGGCCCGCGTGGTCGAGGCGGCCATTGCCGCCGGTGCCACCGTGGTCAACATCCCCGACACGACGGGCTACTGCCTCCCGAGCGAATACGGCGCCAAGATCAAATACCTCGTCGACCATGTGTCCAACATCGACCGGGCCATCATTTCGACCCACTGCCACAACGATCTGGGCATGGCCACGGCCAATACGCTGAGCGGCGTCCTGAACGGCGCCCGGCAGGCCGAGGTGACGATCAACGGCATCGGCGAGCGCGCCGGCAACACCTCGCTCGAAGAGGTGGTGATGACGCTGCGCTGCCACAAGGATGTCAATATCGACACGAATATCAACTCGCAGCTCATCACCAAGGCTTCGCACTTGGTGTCGAGCCTGATGAACATGCCCGTACAGCCCAACAAGGCCATCGTGGGCCGCAACGCCTTCGCCCACTCGTCGGGCATCCATCAGGACGGCGTGCTGAAACAGCGCCAGACCTACGAGATCATCGACCCGCAGGATATCGGGCTCAACGAGTCGGTCATCGCCCTCACGGCCCGCAGCGGCCGTGCGGCCCTCGTCCATAGGCTCGAACTGCTGGGCTACGACCTCACGCCGGAGGAGCTGGACGCCACTTACGAGAAATTCCTCGTGCTGGCCGACAAGAAAAAGGAGATTCACGATTACGACCTGCTGTACCTCGTGGGCGACATCGACCGCATGAAACAGCAGTCCGTGGCGCTGAAATTCCTGCAGGTGACCACCGGAACGCTGGTTCCGACGGCTACCGTGGTGCTGAAATTCGGCGACCACGAACGTATGGCCATCGCCACGGGCAACGGCCCGGTCGACGCCGCGGTCTCGGCCATCAAGAAGCTTATCAACGAGAAGGTCGTGCTTTCGGAGTTCCTGATGCAGGCCATCACGCGGGGTTCGAACGACGTGGGCCGCGTCCATGTGCAGGTCGAGTGCGGTAGCCGCACCGTCCACGGATTCGCCGCGCATACCGACACCACGCGGGCTTCGATCGAGGCATTCCTCGACGCCCTGCGGGCACTCAATGTAACCGAAAAGATCGAAGAGGAGAATTGATATGGGACGAACACTTTTGGACAAGATTTGGGACGCACACACCGTGCGCATCGAGGACGGCGGCCGCTGCGTGCTCTACATCGACCGGCAGTATATCCACGAGGTAACATCGCCCGTGGCCTTCGGGGGCATCGAACGCCGGGGCTTCGGCGTGGCTCGCCCGGCGCAGATCACCGCCACGGCCGACCATAACATCCCGACCGTCGACCAGCACCTCCCGATCGAGGAGCCCGAGTCGCGGCGGCAGGTCGAGGCCCTGGCCGAGAACTGCGCCCGGCACGGTATCGAGCATTTCGGGGTGGGGCACCCCAAGCAGGGCATCGTGCATATCATCGGCCCCGAGCTGGGCTTCACGCAGCCGGGCATGACGATTGTCTGCGGAGACAGCCACACCTCGACGCACGGAGCGCTGGGAGCCGTGGCGTTCGGCGTGGGCACCTCGGAGGTCGAGATGGTCTTCGCCAGCCAGTGCATTCTCCAGACCAAACCCCGGACCATGCGCATCACCGTCAACGGCGACCTGCGCCCGGGTGTGGAGGCCAAGGACGTCATTCTCTACATCATTTCGCAGATCACCGCTTCGGGCGGCACGGGCTATTTCATCGAGTTTGCCGGCAGCACGATCCGGTCGCTTTCGATGGAGGGCCGCATGACGGTCTGCAACATGAGCATTGAGTGCGGTGCCCGCGGCGGCATGATCGCCCCCGACGAAAAGACCTTCGAATATCTCCGGGGCCGTGAACGGGCTCCTCAGGGGGCCGATTTCGACCGGGCCGTGGCCCGCTGGCGGGAGCTTTACAGCGATGCGGACGCGGTTTTCGACAAGGAGTACCGCTTCGATGCCGCCGACATCGCCCCGATGATTACTTACGGCACCAATCCCGGGATGGGCATGGCCGTCGATGCGTCGATCCCCGCCGATGCCGATCCCAAGGCGCTGGAATACATGGGTTTCGGGGCCGGTGAGAAACTGCTGGGCAAGCCGGTCGACTATGTCTTCGTCGGCAGTTGCACCAACGGCCGTATCGAGGACCTGCGACGCTTCGCCCGTCTGGTCGAAGGACGCCGCAAGGCCGACAACATCACGGCATGGATCGTCCCCGGTTCGAAGGGCGTTGAAGCCGCCGCCAAGGCCGAGGGACTGGACAAGATTCTGGCCGCCGCGGGTTTCGAACTCCGCCAGCCGGGCTGTTCGGCGTGCCTTGCGATGAACGCCGACAAAATCCCTGCGGGCAAATACAGCGTCTCGACCTCGAACCGCAATTTCGAGGGGCGTCAGGGACCCGGGGCCCGCACGATGCTCTCGGGCGTGGCCGTAGCGGCCGCCGCCGCGGTGACGGGACGGATTACGGACCCGCGCGAACTTTTCGAATTCTAAAGAAGCAAAGACATGGCTATACCCAAATTCGTAACTTTCACCTCGGGGGCGGTGCCCGTCAAGGTGGAGAACATAGATACCGACCAGATCATCCCGGCGCGCTTCCTGAAGGCCACCGAGCGCAAGGGATTCGGCGACAACCTTTTCCGCGACTGGCGTTACGACGCCTCGGGCGCGAAGATCGCGTCGTTCCCGCTGAACGACGCCCGCTACGAAGGGCAAATCCTCGTCGCCGGGCGCAATTTCGGGTGCGGCAGTTCGCGCGAGCATGCCGCTTGGGCCATTGCCGACTATGGTTTCCGTGTCGTGGTGTCGAGCTTCTTCGCCGACATCTTCCGTAACAACGCCCTGAACAACGGCCTGCTGCCGATCCGTGTCAGCGAGGAGTTCCTGAAAGCTATTTTCGATGAAATCCGCCGCGATTCGAAAGCGCAGTTCACGGTCGATCTGGACAACCAGACCCTGACCGTCGTGTCGAGCGGCCGCAGCGAGCGTTTCGAGATCGACGCCTATAAGAAGCGCTGTCTCCGGAACGGCTACGACGACGTGGACTACCTGCACAGTATCGCCGACAGGATCGCGGCTTTCGAAGCCGCCCGCAAATAGACCGAGCCGATGCTTCGCCCGGTCGAAATAATGGACACGACGCTGCGCGACGGCGAGCAGACCTCGGGCGTTTCGTTCAATGCCCGCGAGAAGCTCGCCATCGCCCGGCTCCTGCTGGAAGAACTGCGCGTGAGCCGCATCGAGATCGCCTCGGCGCGGGTCTCGCAGGGCGAACAGCAGGCCGTGCGCGCCGTCGCCGAATGGGCCGCCGCCAAGGGGTATGCCGACCGCGTCGAAGCCCTCGGGTTCATCGACGGCGGGCTGTCGCTCGACTGGCTGGGCGCGGCCGGATGCCGCGTGGTGAACCTGCTGGCCAAGGGTTCCCGCAAACACTGCGAGGGGCAGTTGCGCCGCACGCCCGAAGAGCATCTGGCCGATGTGCGCGCCGAGATACTTGCCGCCGTCGACCGGGATATGCGGGTGAACCTCTACCTCGAGGACTGGTCCAACGGCATGCGCCACTCGCCCGACTATGTCTATGCCATGCTCGACGGACTGGCCGACGCTCCCGTGCAGCGGTTCCTGTGCCCCGATACGCTGGGGGTGCTCGATCCCTATGATACCGAACGTTTCTGCCGCGATCTGGTGGCGCGCTATCCGCAACTGCGCTTCGATTTCCATGCCCATAACGACTACGACTTGGCCGTGGCCAACACCGCCGCCGCCGTGCGGGCGGGTTTCCACGGGGTCCATGTCACGGTCAACGGACTGGGCGAACGCGCCGGCAATGCGCCGCTGTCGAGCACCGTGGCGGTGCTCCACGACCGGCTGGGCTGTACGACCGGCATCGACGAGACGAAGATCAACCGCGTCAGCCGCACGGTCGAGTCCCACACCGGCATCCGCATTCCCGCCAACCGCCCGATCGTGGGCGAGAGCGTCTTTACGCAGTGCGCCGGCATCCACGCCGACGGCGACAACAAGAACAACCTCTATTTCAACGAACTGCTGCCCGAACGCTTCGGCCGCGTCCGCGAATACGCGCTGGGTAAGACCTCGGGCAAGGCCAACATCCTCAAGAACCTCGAGGTGCTGGGCATCGACCTCGACGAGGCCGCGATGCGCAAGGTCACCGAACGGGTGGTGGAGCTGAGCGACAAGAAGGAGCTGGTGACGGTCGAGGACCTTCCCTATATCGTTGCCGACGTCCTGCGCTACGACCTTGCGGACAATCCGGTGAGGATACTCAATTACAGCCTTTCGCTGGCGCAGGGACTGCGCCCCGTTGCGACGCTCAAGATCGAGATACACGACCGTCCCTACGAGCAGACCTCGGCCGGCGACGGCCAGTACGACGCTTTCATGCGGGCTCTGCGGCAAATCTACCGCGAACAGCTCGGGCGCGAGTTCCCGATGCTGCGCGACTATGCCGTCTCGATCCCGCCCGGCGGCCGCACCGACGCCTTTGTGCAGACGATCATCACATGGGAGATGGACAGCCGCGTGTTCAAGACCCGCGGACTGGATGCCGACCAGACCGAAGCCGCCATCAAGGCGACGATCAAAATGCTGAATATCATCGAAATAAACTATAACGACAATGGATGTTAACATCGCTCTTTTAGCCGGCGACGGCATCGGTCCCGAGATCGTCGCCGAAGCCGCCAAGGTGCTGGACCGCGTGGCGGAAAAGTTCGGACACAAGATCACCTATACGCCTGCGCTGGTGGGCGCCGCGGCCATCGACGCCACGGGCGACCCCTATCCCGACGAGACGCACCGCGTCTGCCTTGCCGCCGACGCCGTGTTGTTCGGGGCCATCGGCGACCCGAAATACGACAACGATCCCACGGCCAAGGTGCGCCCCGAGCAGGGTTTGCTGCGGATGCGCAAGTCGCTGGGACTGTTTGCCAACCTGCGCCCCGTGGCGCTGTTCGACGCGCTGGCCGACCGTTCGCCGCTCCGGGCCGAGGTCGTGCGCGGTACGGATTTCATCTGTGTGCGCGAACTCACGGGCGGCATCTATTTCGGTCGTCCGCAGGGCCGTGACGACGACGGAAAGCGCGCTTTCGACACCTGCACCTACACCGTCGGGGAGATCGAGCGGGTTCTGCATGTGGCGTTCCGGCTGGCCGCTTCGCGCCGTCATAAACTTACGGTCGTCGACAAGGCCAACGTGCTGGAAACCTCGCGTCTGTGGCGCGAAACCGCCCAGCGCATCGCCAAGGAATACCCCGCCGTAACGGTGGATTATATGTTCGTGGACAACGCCGCCATGCAGATCATCCGCCAGCCGGCCTGTTTCGATGTGATTGTTACCGAAAACATGTTCGGCGACATCCTCACCGATGAGGCCAGCGTCATCAGCGGTTCGCTGGGCATGCTCTCTTCGGCGAGCGTCGGCGCCGAGGTGGCCCTTTTCGAACCCATCCACGGCTCCTATCCGCAGGCCGCGGGCAAGAACATCGCCAACCCGATGGCCACGATCCTCTCGGCCGCCATGCTGCTGGAGCACTTGGGGCTCGACGCCGAGGGCAAGGTCGTGCGCCGGGCCGTGGACAAGGCCCTCGCCGACGGCATCGTCACCGAGGACCTCGTCGCTTCCGGAGCCCGGGCGCACTCGACCTCCGAGGTGGGGGATTACGTTGCGAAGAACGTATGAACGGTCCTCTGAAATAACGGGTTGTTTGCAGACTGCGTTTCGCAGTCTGCTTTTTTTGTAGTATCTTTGCAATCCTAATCAGAGTGCTGCATTCCGGTCGCATGCGATAAGCCCCTCCCGAGGGCCGTTTAAGAAACGGCTCTTAAAATGTGGAGCGGAGTGTTGGATCCGATGTTTAACATCCGGGGATCGCCCCTAAAGCCCGGCTTTTAGCCGGGGTGGGGCAGACTTGTAAACGAATGTCGGAGGCGGCGACAAGGAGTATCAACAGCACAAAAAACGATGGATAATCATGGCAAGCTCAAATTTTGTCGATTACGTAAAGATATTCGCCCGTTCGGGGCACGGCGGCGGCGGCTCGACGCATTTCCGGCGCGAGAAATTCGTGGCTTTCGGCGGTCCCGACGGCGGCGACGGCGGCAAGGGCGGGAGTATCATCCTGCAAGGCGACAAACAGTACTGGACGCTCATCCACCTCAAATACCAGCGCCACCAGTTCGCCGAAGACGGCGAGCACGGCTCCGGGGCCCGTTCGTCGGGCAAGGATGCCAAGGACATCATCATCCCGGTGCCGCTGGGCACGGTCGCCAACCGCATCTATGAGAACGAGGACGGTACGACCGAGACCGAAACGGTGGGGGAGGTGACGGCCGACGGCGAACAGCTCGTGCTGCTCAAGGGCGGCCGGGGCGGTCTGGGCAACTGGCATTTCAAGAGCGCCACGAACCAGACGCCGCGTTACGCCCAGCCGGGCGAGGAGGGCGAGGAGGGGACGTTTATCCTCGAACTGAAGGTGCTGGCCGACGTGGGGCTGGTGGGCTTCCCCAATGCGGGCAAGTCGACGCTGCTGTCGGTGGTTTCGGCCGCGAAGCCCAAGATCGCCAACTACGCCTTCACGACGCTGGAGCCCAACCTCGGCATCGTCGAGGTCCGCGACCACAAATCGTTCGTCATGGCCGACATTCCGGGCATCATCGAGGGTGCCCACGAAGGCCGAGGCCTCGGAACCCGCTTCCTGCGCCATATCGAGCGCAATTCGGTGCTGCTGTTCATGATCCCCGCCGACAGCGACGACATCCGCCGCGATTACGAGATCCTGCTGGGCGAGCTGACGCAGTACAACCCCGAACTGCTGGACAAGGAGCGCCTGCTGGCCATTACCAAGTGCGACATGCTCGACGACGAACTGATCGCCCAGATGCGCGGCCATTTGCCCGAGGGCGTTCCGTCGGTCTTCATTTCGTCGGTCTCGGGGCTGAACATTCAGCAGTTGAAAGACATGCTCTGGGAAGCGCTGCAACGCTAAAAGACGACCTCGCGGTTGGTGACACGGAGCGTGTACTTTCCCGCGAAATAGTCGATGATTCCATACAGGGAGCCCGTGCCGGAAGGCAGGGGCTCCTTTGCATATGCACACGTCGCGGCGCTCCGCACCGTGAATTCGCTGCCTTGGGCGTCGACGATCACCCGCTCGGTGGCGACGGTGCGTCCCGTTTCGGGGTCGGTGTCGCACCATGTCTTTCCGGCATCGGCGAAACGCACGCCGTCGAACCGGACCCGGGTGTCGATGTGGCGTGCCGAAACCTCCCCGAAGGTGAGCGGGGCGGCCCGGTGCTTTTCGCCCTCCTCCGGCAGCGTGACGCGGATATAGCGGGGCAGCTCCTCGCGCGGAATCGCTTCGGCCCCGTAATCCCCGGCTTCGGACCCCAGTTCGATCTTCCCGCCGTAATTGCAGAGCGTCAGCCCGTTGCATCGAACAGTCGCGATTGCGCCGAACGGATAGTCGTCGGCCAGCGAGGGATGCCCGGCGGCGATTGCGATGCCGCCGCTCGGGTCCTCGACCACGATCGTCCGGTCGAATTCCCCGTAAAGGTCGTTGGCGGTGATGAACCCCCGGATGGTGATGTCCTGTGTGACGGCGACGCTGCTGCGGCCGTCGCAGAGCGATTTCAGGTAGGCGACGGTGTGCCGCGACGCCTCGGGTTCCTCGGCGAATCGGGGTTCCGTGGCTGTGTCGCATCCGGCCGACAACAGTAGCAGGCTAAGGCCGACAATCGCCCTCATCGCGCGGTTTAAGGATATAACGCCCGTCGCCCGCGGCGTCGTACTGGAGAATGCCCGTCAGCGATACCGTTCCGGCGGGGACGTCGGTGTCGGCAAACCGGGCGTAGGTGCGGACATAGGTGTAGACGGTGTTGCCGTCGTTGTCGGCGAAGCATTTGTACCCGGACCATGTCGCCGCCGAGAGGTCTTCGGGGGTGTAGCGGAGGCCGTCGATGCGGACCAGCGTGCCGCATCGGGCGGGAGTGAGCTCGGATATCCGGCGCAGGGCGGGCGTGGGGGAGTGCAGAACCTCGCCGCTGCGGACGAGCGCCGCGGCCAGCGCCGGTTGGGAACCGATGTAGTCGGTGGCATAGCCGCTTCCCGCGGCGGAAGGGCGCCCGACCTGCAATAGGCCGCGGCTCTCAGCCACGGTCAGCCCCTTGAGCCGTAATGTCACACGGCTCCCGACCGGAAAGTCGTTGTGCAGATGGTCGATACCGGCCATTACCTCAAGTCCCGCTTCATCTGCCTCGATGCAGAGCGTGCGGTAGAAATTCTCCGCCCGGTCGCTGGTTGTGACCGTCCCTGCGACCACGATGTCGCCCGTGACCGTGAACGGCGTTCCGGCGTAGCGTGCACGCAGTGCGGCGATGGTCTCCGTCGCAGGTTCTTCGGGCACATTGCCGTCCGGCTCCCCGAACCGGGAGTCGTAACACCCGGCCGTCAGAAGCGCGGCCAAGGCGACGGCGATGCGGCGGAAGCGGGGCATACCGGATCAGGCTTCGATGCGCGAATCTTTCAGCCCGAGGAAGTAGAGGATGCCGTCCAGTCCGATCGTCGAAATCGACTGCCGGGCCGTGGCTTTTACCTTGGGTTTGGCGTGGAACGCAATGCCCAGACCCGCGAGGTTGAGCATCGGCAGGTCGTTGGCCCCGTCGCCGACGGCCACCGACTGGGCGATGTTGATCTCCTCGAACTGGCACAGCAGCCGCAGCAATTCGGCCTTGCGGCGTCCGTCGACCACTTCGCCGACATAACGTCCCGTCAGACGTCCGTCCTCGATCTCCAGCTCGTTGGCATAAACGTAGTCGAAGCCGTATTTCTGACGCAGGTAGTTGCCGAAATAGGTGAATCCGCCGGAGAGGATCGCTGTCTTGTAGCCCACGCGCTTGAGGATGGTCATCATGCGCTCCAGCCCCTCGGTGATAGGCAGGCTGCGGGCAATTTCGTCCATGACCGAGACGTCGAGCCCTTTGAGCAGCGCCACCCGCCGCGAGAAACTCTCGCGGAAGTCGATCTCGCCGCGCATGGCGCTGGCGGTGATGGCGCGCACCTCGTCGCCCACGCCGGCCCGTTCGGCCAGTTCGTCGATCACTTCGGTCTCGATCAGCGTCGAATCCATGTCGAAGCAGATCAGGCGGCGGCTGCGGCGGGAGATGTCGTCCTTCTGGAACGAGACGTCGAGGCCGATGTCCGAGAGGTTCATGAAGCCCGCCTGCATCGTGCTGCGCTCCTCGTCGGAGAGCGACCCGCGCACCGAGAGCTCAATGCACGATTTGGCCGCGCGGTCGTCCTCGCAGAGCGGCATGCGGCCCGTGAGACGCTTGATGGCGTCGATGTTGAGCCCGTGCTCGGCTACGACCTTCGTCACCTCGGCGATGTGGCGCGCCGTGACGGTGCGGCCCAGCAGGGTGATGATGTAGCGGTTCTTGCCCTGACGGCCCACCCAGTCGTCGTAACGCTCCTCGGTGATGGGCGTGAAGCGGATCATGACGCCCAGTTCCGAAGCCTTGAAAAGCAGCTCTTTCATGATGCTTCCCGACTTGTCGGCAGTGGTCTTTATCAGGATGCCCAGCGTCAGCGACTGGTGGATGTTGGCCTGACCGATGTCGAGGATGAAGGCGTCGTAACGCGCGAGTATCTCGGTGAGCGACGAGGTCATGCCCGGCTTGTCCTCGCCCGAAATGTTTATCTGGATAATTTCAACGTTGTTCTGCATTGTGTAATGTATGGTGTTTTCTGTCGCTTTCTGCAAAAAGCGTAGACAAAGTTAATAAAGTTCTCCTTTTTTTGGCTATTTTTGCGTGACGAACTAAAAAAAACAGAATTATGTGGACATTTTTAGCGGCTGAGGACCCGGCGTCCCTGATCGTGCCGGACAGTGTGCAGAAAGCCCATTTCGCAGAGGCGGTCGAGAAGATCGCCAACATCGATTATCACGCCCTGCTGCAATCTTTGCTTTCGGAGTCAGTCTGGATACTGATAAAGATCCTTATCGCGCTGGCCATCTATTTCATCGGCCGGTGGGTCGTGCGGCGCATCCTGAAACTGGTCGATGTCGCCATGCAGCACCGCAACGTCGACATCTCGCTGCGGTCGTTCACGCGTAATACCATAAGCACCGTATTCACGCTCCTGCTGGTGCTGATCGTCGTTTCGACGCTGGGTGTCAACGTCACGTCGCTCATCGCCGTCGCGTCGGCCGCCACGCTGGCTATCGGTATGGCCCTGAGCGGCACGGCGCAGAACTTCGCCGGCGGCGTGATGATCCTGCTGATGAAGCCCTACCGTATCGGCGACGTCATCTCGGCTCAGGGGCAGTCGGGCACCGTGCGCGACATCAAGCTCTTCTCGACGGTCATCACCACCGCTGACAACCAGACGATCTACATCCCCAACAACTCGATCGCCACGGCCATCATCGACAACTATTCCACGGCCGATCTGCGCCGCGTGGACTGGACCGTGGGCATCTCCTACGGCGACGACGTGGACGTGGCCCGCAAGGCCATCCTCGCTATGCTGGCAGCCGATTCCCGCATCCTGAAAGATCCCGCTCCGGTGGTGTGGGTCGCTGCGCTGGCCGACAGCTCGGTGAACCTCTCGATCCGCGCATGGGTGAAGAACGGCGACTACTGGAACGTCTTTTTCGAGCATAACGAGGAGTTCTACAAGGAGCTGCCCAAGCAGGGCCTCAGCTTCCCGTTCCCGCAGATGGACGTACACATGAAACAGGAGTAGACGATGAGACGGACGTTTTTCGCCGCTGCCGCAGCGCTGTGCCTCGCAGCCTGCAATTCCAGCTCCGGGCCGGAACGGTCGACCCCTGCGGAGTTCGGCGAAGTGACGTTTGCCCCGACCGAGGTGACGCCCGAAACGGATGTCGAGGTGGAGGCGTTCGTAACGAGCAAGTACGGATTCCGTCGTGTGGACATCGTTTACATTCTTGACGATGACCGGTCCGACGTGCGGTTCGCATCGCTCCTGCGCTCGTTCGAATCCGAAGCTACGTCGCTGACCTACAAGGGGACCATTCCCCGGCAGAAGGCGGGTCGGAAAGTAACTTTTCAGGTCCGTGCCATCACGGCTTACGACGTTGTGACTCTGTCCGATCCCCAGTCGTACACGATCCCCGATGAAGAGGAGGATGAAAAACCCGAACAACACAATTAACACAACGAAATAACGAATCATTATGGAACTGAAAGAGATTCTGGCCATCTCGGGCCAGCCCGGACTTTATAAATATGTGGCGCAGTCGAAGAACGGCGTGATCGTCGAGTCGCTGCTCGACGGACGGCGCATGAACGCCGCGGCGAATGCCAAGGTGAGCGCCCTGACCGAGATTTCGATGTTCACCGAGGGCGACGACATCGCTCTGGCCGATGTTTTCACCCGGATTTACACCCATACCGGGGGCAAGGAGGCGATCAGCCCCAAGGAGGCTCCCGAAAAGCTGAAAGCCGCGTTTGCTGAGGTGCTTCCCGAGTACGACCGCGACCGGGTGCATGTTTCGGACATGAAGAAGTGCTTTGCGTGGTACAACACGCTCCTGCAGGCCGGATTCACGGAGTTCAAACTTCCCGCCGAAGCCGAAGAAGAGGAGAAATAGTTTTTTTTGAAGATTATGGGAAAGCAGACGAAAGTGCTGGCACTGGTTGCCCACGACAATATGAAACGCGATTTGGCCGAATGGGTCGACTGGAACAGCCGCAAACTGAGCCGTCACCACTTGGTATGCACGGGAACGACGGGTAAGATGGTCGAGAAGACGCTGCGCGACCACAAGGAGGAGCACGAGGCGGAGGACGAGCCGAAGCCCGAACTGCGGATCACGCTGCTGAAATCGGGTCCGCTGGGCGGCGACCAGCAGTTGGGGTCGCTGATCGCCGACGGCAAGATCAACGCGCTGATCTTCTTCTGGGACCCGATGTCGGCCCAGCCGCACGATGTCGACGTGAAGGCGCTACTGCGTCTGGCGACGCTCTACAACGTGCCGACGGCTATCAACCGCTCCTCGGCCGACTGCCTGATCTCCTCGCCGCTGTTTGAGGACGACGACTATAAACCCGTCGTGAAGGACTACAAAGCCTACGTCGAGCGGGTGCTGAAATAATCGTGGGGTAGTGCCGCAATAAAAAATCCGGAACTGAGGTTCCGGATTTTTCGTTTTCAGGGGGCGAGTATTACCCGCACGTCGGTCAGTCTCACAGCACCGTCCGCTGTCGTGTCGCGGGCTTCGAGATACATCCGGTGGGGGCCCGGTTGGGTTCCCTCGGGTAGCCGCCCCGTCCAGATGTGCGGAGAGGGGGCATTGCGGTGGGGCGAACGGCGTGCGTATTTCGATTGCAGATAGCCCTGCTGATTGCGCAGTTTCGACCGCAGGACTGTCGGTGCGGCCATGGCCGTGTGCGTCAGCGGTTGCCACGCACCGTCGTCGATCCGCATTCGGACCTGCGTCTCCGGACCTCCGGCGAAGAGGTTCACCACGACGCTCCCCGCAGGCAGGGAGGCCAGTTCCTCGATTTCCCGGTCTTGAGGATTGCCGTCGGCGATCCATACATCGGCCTGATGCCCTTCGTCGATGCCGATGCCCTTGAACCGGAATGCGTAATCCGCCTTGTCGAAGTCGATGCGGAAGTAGTTGCGCGGGGTTCCGCACGGCTGCAGGGAGCGCGGCACCAAGTCCAAGTCCTGCTCCCCGGTCCAGAGCAGTCCGCAGACCGCCCCGGCAACCAGCTCCTGCACGTTGTCCGCCAGCCGTTTCCGGAAGACCGAATGGGTGTGTCCCGACAACATTAGGCAGCGGCGTCCGTCCAGCAGTGCGAGCACCTCGTCCTTGTTTTTGGTGGCGGCCATCGGAATATGCTGGGCAATGACCACGAGCGTTTCCCGCGGCACCCGTGCCAGATCGTTGCGCAGGAACCGCAACTGCTTTTCGGTCAGTTTGCCGACATAGCTGCGGCGTCCTTCCGTGAAGACGTTGTTGAAGACGATGAAATGGACTGGCCCGTAGTCGAAAGCGTAGGTGTCGGCTCCGAAAGCCTCGTTGTAGCAGACGACCGTCCGGACGCTGTCCATATCCCGGTCGTGGTTGCCCGAAAGCGTCCACGAAGGCATCGGCAGTTCGTCGGTTAGCTCCTTGAAGAGCGGGAACAGCGAGCAGTCGTCGTTTACCAGATCGCCCAGAAAAAGCGAAAAGGCCATGTCGCGGCGTTCCGCCAACTCCGAGAAGAACGTGCGTGCGGCATATCCCGCTTCGGTCGTGTCGCCGAACTGCACGTCGCCCACGGCAGCGATGCTGAAACGATCGGGCTGTCGGCGGCGCACCAGTCCGAAATCGGCATTGCCGTTTGCCGTGCTGTCGGGGTAGTATCGGAACCGGGCGTTGCGAATCCCGCCGCCCGGAAATTCGTAACCGGACGGAAGGATCGGGAATATGCTGCTGTGCGCCGTTGCAGGAAGGATATAGCGGCCTTTCCGGTCGGTGATGACGACCGTGTCACCGTCGGATACGGGAACGCCTTTCAGGACGCGTTCTCCCCGGTCTCGAACTCCGTTGTCGTTGCGATCGAGAAAGAGCGTTCCCGAACGCACTGGCTGTGCCCCGCTCTGTTGGGGTGCCATGATAAGGCTTTGTGTCAGAAATGCCAGTACCAGGTAAAAAGGAATCGGTTTCATGGGTGAAAATGTCGATCGGATATTTGGGTAAAATAATGCGAGCCTTGCGGCCCGCATTATTCAAGTGATGTTTCAGGTGTGATCAGGACTGGCTTTCGATATATGCCCAACAGTCTTCCACCGTTTTTATTCTGGCTACATACTCATCGGAAATTTCAATATTGAATTCATCTTCAAGGGCTATGACAAACTCAAAAAAATCCAGACTGTCCATGCCAAAATCGTTCCTTATATTGGAATGGACGCAGATTAAACCAATGGGAACATCCATTTTTTCGTTGATGATCTCCTGGATTTTTTCAAAAATCCGAATGTCCGGGTTACTCGGCAGCGGCGGAATCGAGACGGTGTGTTTAGTTACATAATTGACAAGATCTCCGAAAGTTATGATTTTTTCTCTGTCTTCAGCCGGAACATTGAATCCGAATTGTATACGGACTTTGTTGAAAATATTTATCATATCAACCTCATCGGCCTGCAAATCCGAAGAGAATATCATATAGCTGTTAATCATCGGGTAATTAGTCCCAAGTACCGAATTTACGATTCCGACAAGTTCGTCGCTGATGGTTTGGACAGCGCGGGTAACTCTTGCCAAACGAACTTCTGCGGAGATTTTGACCGGCTCGTTCTGTTGGGCTAGTTCAGTTTCAGAAATATCCTGTGTCCGGCACGACGTCATCGAGATCGTCGCCGCCAAAGCAAGGGCCATTGCATAGGCCCTTGCTGTACGAATTATCCTTTTCATGATTAGGTCATTTAGGTTAGTGGTTGATAGGCTAAAATAAAAGTTATTCTGCAGTAGCCAGTTTGTACAAGCAGAGCTTGGCGGGTGTGGTTACTACGCCATCGGTTGTTTCTTCCTGAACATAATAGGCAAGATAGGCTGTGCCGTCCTTTGCAAATTTGAACTCGAAATCTGTTTCAACCTGATCGGGACTGATAATTGTTGCAGGGGTCCAATCTTTGGTTTTCGAATCCAGAGAGACAACCGCTATCTGTTTTGTGTCTCGAGTATTGCGGAAAATTGCGTAGGGTACACCGAGTGGACTGACAGCCATTCTTCCATAATCACCGTCATCGGTATTCAGAGGGCTTCCGAGCCGGTTAATCTCATAGCTGTCCGTGTTGGGATTATACGTTGCTTTCATCACATGTCTCGTATATGCAGCCCCGAGTTTATATGTAAGATTAATGTAGATATTTCCGTCATTGTCAATGTCCATGTCCGGAATTCGGGAACCCATCGTATAATAGGTCGTTGTCTCAGCTCCCGGTTCAGATGATACATATGCGAATGAGTCGATGACTGTTTTCCAGTTCCCGTTTTTATAGGTATAGACGGAGAAGCTGTTCGGGGTAACGGGATTTAGCGTTAACAAATACATCACGTCCTCTTTTACGCGGGCTACAGGCCAGTAAGTATAGCCGCTGCGTCCGGGAATAGTTTGTTGTGTGAGCCAACTTGCCCCATCGTATACGGTCATATTGAGCTCTCGTTTGCCGAGACTTCCTGAAGCTGCATTATTAGCCGTGAAAACAAAGATGTTACCGTTATTGGCTTCACAGATCGTCGGACCTACTCCCGAATTCAGAGGTCGGTCGTAAGTTACGGATTCCAGACTCCAAGAGCCACTTTTGTTAGTTGTTATGTGACCGACTTCTTCCGTTGAATTATAATATGACATATAAGCTTTTCCGGATTTGTCAAATCCGAATCCGATATTTTGAGTCGGTGCTGTCTGTACAACTACTGATGAAATACTCGAACCATTTACACTCGCATATAGCAGATCACCATAAGTTGCACCTCCGGTTTGTTCAGTAATCGCAAAATATGGTTTGTTATCAACGGGATTAATTTCCATGCGAAGGTGAGTTAGGGTTACATTCATCTCTCCGACTTTCTCCCATACGGCTTCGGGCAGCTCGCTGACCGTTACGGTGTAGAGGGTGTTCTTCTTGCCGAGGCTTACCAGATAGTCTACCGGATCGCCGAAGTCGTTGGCCGTCGTGCCGCTGACTTGCGTCGTGCCGTTTACCGTCACCGTCGATTCGCCATCGGCCGTTTCGAATGTTGCCACGAGCGCCGAGACGTCGGTGTCGATCGGCACCTTCACGCTGATCGCCGTTCCGGAGATCGTGCCGGTGTAATCCTTCACCAGATAGTCGGGGTTATTTTCGGCTTTGAAACTGAATGCCGTGAGTTTGGCCTCGCCCGTCGGGCCTTCCTCTTCTCCGGTCTTGTCGTCGCCGCATCCTGCGGTGAACAACACCCCGAGGCAGCAAAGCATGGATAGGTACTTTTTCATAATGATATTGATTTAAAGGTGGATAATTACATGTTTATTTTGCGGATCGTATGCTGTCTCGACAGTTGGTCGGGACCCGGGAATCCGAGCGTGAACCCGAGGCTGGTGTTTTCGATGCGGATCGTGATCGAGTTGTCCTTCGAGGCATCGATCTCGCTGGGCAGCCAGCGGATACGGATCGGCATGGAGTAAACGCCCGGCACGAAAACGATCTGGTTGCCGGTGGTCACGCGTTCGAAATCGACGCCGGCTTTCAGACCGTCGCCGACCGTGAACGAGTAGTCCACGACAAGGTTTTCGGTCAGCTCTTTCGAACTGAGGCATATGTTGTATGTGCGGACGACGGTCGCCTGTGACGAGACGGTCGATGTCGCGGCATAAGCGTCGTCGTCGGCCTGTATGACATAGATGAACGGGTGGTCGTAGGGCTCGTCCTTTTTGCAGGAGGAGAGCAGCAGGGTAGTTGCAACGGCCAGTATGAAACTTATTTTCTGAATCATGGCATATTGAAATTGAGTGTTTATTCTTCGGCTCCGCCGTATCCGGGATTTTGCTGCATCGCGGAGTTGTTGTCGATCTCCAGCCGGGGGATCGGCAGGACGAAGCGATAGTCGGGATAGGAGAGTTTTGTCAGGGTCGTCAGGGCTGATTCGTTGCGCTCCATCGTCTGGTGGCGGCGCGAGATGTCCAGCAGGCGATGTCCCTCGAAGCAGAGTTCGCGCATACGCTCCCGCTCGATCAGGGTGTTCATCTCCTCCTGATTCGAATAAGTCAGTATGATTTGACTGATGCTCTTGCCCGTTGCGCGGGCGATCAGGGCCTTCAGGTCGGCGGCGGCGCTGTCGAGATCGGGGTTTTCCCGGTTACAGAGTGCCTCGGCACGGATCAGGTACATTTCCGAACAGCGCAGGACGAAAGGATCGCTATGGCCGTTGAGCCCGTTGTTGTCGATTTTGTATTTGTCATTGACGTAATATTTCATGCAGGCCTCCTTCTCGTAGCTGTGCTCCTCGTCGTCATACCCTTCGTAAGCGGGATCATAGTGCAGCAGCCGTGTCCGCCGGATATCCTGAGGATCGTCGAACAGGGCCAGCAGTTTGGCCGAGGGGATGACTTTGGTCGATCCTGCCGGATTGTAGAGATTGTGCAGGGACGAAGTGTTGTCGTATCCGTTCAGGCGGAGAATCGTCTCCTTGCCCGGATTCTTGTCCGGATAGCGGAACATCATTTCGTAGTCGGCATAGGGTGTCAGCGATACTTTTCCGATGACCTCCGAGGCGTATTGTTCCGCCAGATCATAGTTGCCCATGTAGAGGTAGACGCGAGCCAGCAAGGCCCGGCAGGCGGTTCCGGATGCATAGTATACGTCCGAGTCGCCTGTTTTGTCGAGCGTCGTCATCGCCGTCTGCAGGTCTTCGAGGACCTGCTTGTAGGTCTTCTCCATGGAGAACCGTGCGATTACGTCGTTGAAACTCACCGGCTGGAGCGGCAGTGCGATGCCTAGGTGCGAAGCGTTGTCCGTGTAGGTGTAGTTCTGGGCGTAGGCATTGCTCAGGTTGAAGAATATCAGCGCCCGGATAAAGTGAGCATGGGCGATGATCCGGTCGATGGCCTCCGATTTTTCGGGATTGCTCTCCTTGAGCTCCGGGCCGTAATGGATGATGTTGTTGGCGTTGACTACGATATTGTACCCCGCTTTCCAGAGCAGGCGCGGATACCCGGCATCGTCCTCCGGCAGCGATTCGAAATTGTGAATCCGCAGGTGCATGTCGGACGCGTTCTGCGTCAGTTCCGGCAGGTCGCTCGCCAGATCCGAATAGTTGACGAAATAGCTGTCGTAGAAACTGTAGGTTTCGTGATATATGCCGTAATAGGCGCTTTCCAGTCCGTTATATTCCGCGAAGAAGGATTTGATCGTGCTTTTGCCGATGTTTTCCACATCGAGGAAACTGGAGCATCCGGCTGAAGCACCCAGCAGACCGGTCAGCAATAGTGATATGATAGTTCTTTTCATATTCGGAACATTAGAATGTTACGGATAAATCGATCGAATAGCTCGTCAGCATGGGGAATCCGGCGTTCATTGTGGTCTTGTAGCTGTTTTTACCGCGTTTCTGGTCCGGAGTCCAGAGGTAGACGTTGTCGCCTACCAGCGAGACGCTTGCTGCTGCCATTCGCAGCTTTTTGCAGAGTTGCTGCGGGAACTGGTAGGTCAGGGCGACGTTCTGCAGGCGGATGTTGGTCATGCGGTGCAGGAAACGGTCGGTATAGGAGGATGCGCGCATCTGGTTTTTGTAGGCGATGCGGGGATTGATTGCCAGTTCGCCCGGCTTTTTCCAGTACTCCAGCGCGTTAACCGACGTGTTGGTGGAGATGATGTCGCTGGCCGCATTCATGCTCATCCGGTCCATCACGGTGTAATGCCATCCGCCGATGGAGTAGTTGAGCATGAAACGCAGTGTGAGCTGTTTCCATTGCAGGGTGTTCGTCAAGCTGCCGAAGACGCTCGGAACCGCGACCTTGCCCGTGGTCACCCGGTTTTCGTAATTGTAGGTCTTGGTGATGTTGCCGCGTTTGTCATACCACATGGGCTGTCCGTCGGCCGGGTCGATACCGGCCCAGCGGATCAGACACCATGCGTTTTTGGGCTGTCCCTCTTCCCAGACATACTCGCCCTTGCTGATGGTCGTTCCCTGGTAGAGTTTGAGGATTTTGTTGCTGTTGTGTGCGAGGTTCAGTTCCGAGGTCCATGTAAAATCGCGGCTTCGGATATTGGTCGAGTTGATGTTGATCTCGACGCCGCGGTTGCGCATCTCGCCCAGATTGCGCATGATGGAGTCTTCCGTAACGATCATCGAGATACGGCTCGACGCCAACATGTCTTTCGTGACTTCGTTGTAATACTCGATGTCGACCAGCACGCGTTTGCAGATTCCCACGCTGACGCCGAGGTTTGTCTTCAGGGTCGTTTCCCATGTCAATCCCGGATTGGGTGCGGAACTCTGCACGGCGCCCATGTTGCCGATATATCCCGAGGAGGTGGAGATGCTGTAGGTGCCGTGGGCAGCCGAGGTGTCCACACGGGAATTTCCGGTACTGCCGTAGGAGAATTTCACTTTCAGGGTGTCGAATATCTTGCTTTTGAAGAACGCCTCGTTGTGGACATTCCACGAAAGGCCTATCGAGGCGAAGTTGCCCCAGCGCGAATATTCGCCGAACGAGGAGAAACCCTGCCTGCGTAAAGTTCCGGCAATGAAATAGCGGTTGTCATACGAATAGGAGACCTGTCCGATATAGGAGAGTGACCGGGAATAGGCCGTGTTGCTCGAACCTTTGATCTTGTCGGCTGAGACGTAAGCCATCTCCTTGATCTGGTCGTTGATAAAACCGTAGCCGTTCAGGTTGAGATAGCGGTTTTCTTCGTGCTTGAACTCGATTCCGGCCATGGCGCCGACCCGGTGTCTGCCGAACGTGCGGTTGAAGTTTATGCGGTCGACGTTGTTCCAGTTGAGGTTGTAGGTCCCACGGCGTTCCGATTTTCCCATGGGTTCGCCTTCGATATAACCCGAGAGATTGGTGCGGGCGTTGTAAATGTCTTCATAGACGCCCATGTAGTTCGTTGCAAATTGCACCGTTCCCGACAATCCTTCAATCGGTTCCCATTTCAGCAAAGCGTTCAGCGACGCATTCAGCGTGCGCTGGCGGTTGTCGTTCTCTTCGCGTTCGGGAACCTTGTTCTGGGTGAACTTGAGCATTGACGGTTTGTACTCGGTGAGCGATTCGTTGCTGTAATAGTTGTAGAGCCGCATCGTGTGGCCGTCGTTCTCGTAGGGTGAGAAGATCGGAAGCGTTTCGTAGTAGCTCCGTGTCAGGGAGAAGATATTGTTGACGTTGTACGAGCCGCCCATGATCACCGTAGCCTCGAGTCCTTTTACGAGCGTATAGGTCGAATTGGACCGCAGCGAAAGACGCCGTTGGTTGTTGCCTTTGAGCATCATGTCGTCGGTGTAGAAGCCGGCCGAGAGATAATTTTTCATCCGTTTCGTGCCGCCGCTGGCACTCAGGTCCACCTGCAGGTTCTGGCCGGCGCCCAGATAAACCTCGTTCCAGCGGGTGTCGGTCGTCGAATAGCTGTTGTATTCGCTGTCCTGATAGGGAAAGGCCGAAATAGGATTGCCGGCGTTGGTCCAAGCTTCCTTGGCGTAGGCCATGTACTGCGATGCGTTCAGCACTTTGAAACGGGTGCTTTCGTTGGGGAACGAGACGCCGTATTTGATTCCGATATTTACGCGAGTCTCCTCGGATTTACCTTGCTTGGTGGTGATCAGGATCACACCGTTGGCGCCGTCCGCACCGTAGAGCGCGGCTGTCGAGGCGTCCTTCAGTACCGTGATGGACTCGATGTCGGTGGGGTTGATGAACGAAAGCGGACTGACCGTGTAGAGCGTGCCGGTCACCTGCCCGTTGCGGTCGCCGGTGTAAACCGGGGCTCCGTCGATAATCCAGAGTGGTTCGCTTGAGGCGTCGAGCGAGGCGTCGCCGCGCACACGCACGCGCAGACGGGTGCGGAATGCCTCTTCGTTACCGTTGATGCCCTGCGTTACTTGGAGGCCCGGCACCATGCCGTCGAGCATGTTGTCCACGCGGCGTACAGGCATCAGCTCCAGTTTTTTCGAACTGATCTGATAGGCGCTGCCGACAAGGTCCTCGCGGCGCTGCACGACGCCGTAACCCGTCACGACGACCTCGCCGATCTCCGTGTCGGGTTCGAGCGTAATCGTAAGCGTGTTTTGGGTGGTGACCCCTACTTCGCGGCTTTTCATACCGACATAGGAAACCGCGAGAATAACGACCTTGCCCGTATTGGGGATCGACAGCGTGAATTTACCGTTGGTGTCGGTGTGAATGCCTTTCGAAGTGCCTTTGATCATGACCGTCGCACCGATCAAAGGGACGCCTTGCGCGTCGAAGATTTGTCCGCTGATGTTGCGGGTCGCACTTTGGGGTGTTGTTTGTGCCTCGTCCGACCCTGTCGCGGTGTTACCTAATGCGGAGGCTGAATTCCCCCCCCCCCTTGCCGGGGTTGCGACAGAAACCGTCAGGACACACACAAGAAGCAGGAGATGCCGCAATTTGCAGCTATGCCCCGTGTTGGTCGCTGTAAAAGTTTCCTTCATAGTTTAATAAATAAAGGTGTAGATTCTGTTTGCCGCTCTGAATTCGGCCGTTTCCGGGGCGATTTCGGGGCGTCTGTTTCTACAAAAATAGGCAAAAAAGTGCGAACTAAAGTCTTGTAAAGGATAAAAAAACGAGCTTTGTGACAATAAATCCGAATATACTGCGTTGCGGTTTCCGTTTGCATAAAAAAACGCTCCCGGCCTTACGATCCGTAAGTGCCGGGCACGGTTGTGTTGGAATCCGGAGCAGAGCCTCTTTACAGGTTGTGCGACAGCGGGGCGGGGACCGTGCCGCTCAGGTCGTAACCGCCCCAGCGGGCGGCGATCTCGTCGAGCGTCGAGAACAGTTCGCCGGCGTCGAGCGATGTCACCAGTTTCAGCCGCGTGGGTTTGAAGTCGGGCAATCCTTTGAAATAGTTCGTCAGGTGGCGCCGCATTTCGAGGATGCCGACATGTCCGCCCTTGATCTCCAGCGACTTCTGCAAATGCTCCTTGGCGATGGCGACCCGTTCCGTGACCGAGGGCTGGGGCATCACCTCGCCCGTGGCCATGAAGTGCTTGATCTCGCGGAATATCCACGGACGCCCGTAGGTCGCGCGGCCCACCATCACCCCGTCTACGCCGTAGCGGTCGAACATCTCCCGGGCCTTCGGGCCCGAATCGACGTCGCCGTTGCCGATGATCGGAATGTGTATCTGCGGGTTGTTCTTCACCCGGCCGATCAGCGTCCAGTCCGCCTCGCCGCGGTACATCTGGGCCCGTGTGCGGCCGTGGATCGTGAGCGCCGCGATGCCGGCGTCCTGCAGCCGAAGGGCTATCTCTTCGATGTTTTTCGATTCGTCGTCCCATCCGAGACGGGTCTTGACCGTCACGGGTGTCTTGACCGCCGCAACGATCTGCCGCGTCATCTCGACCATCAGCGGTACGTCGCGCATCATGCCCGACCCGGCGCCGCGCCCGGCAATCTTCTTCACCGGACAGCCGAAGTTGATGTCGATGATGTCGGGACCGGCGGCCTCGGCCATCCGCGCCGCCTCGACCATCGGTTCGATCAGGTGGCCGTAGATCTGAATCCCCACGGGACGCTCCGCGTCGTCGATCTCGAGTTTCTTGAGCGATTTGGCTGCATCGCGGATCAGCCCGTCCGAGGAGATGAACTCCGTGTAGACCACGTCGGCCCCGAACCGCTTGCACATGTAACGGAACGACGGGTCGGTCACGTCCTCCATCGGCGCCAGCAGCAGGGGATGCTCACCCAATTCTATGTCTGCGATTTTCATAGTTGTTCCTGTTGATCGAACGTGACCAGCACTTTGTCGATGCGCGCCCCGTCCATGTCCACGATCTCGAACGTGAAGCCGTTCCACGACAGCTTTTCGCCCGTGGCCGGAATATGCGCCAACTGTTCGAGAATCAGACCGCTGACGGTGTTGTAGGCGTTGTGCGCGAAAACCTCTTCGAGCCCGAACCATGCGAGGAAATCGTAATACGGACACTGTCCGTCCACCAGACAACTGCCGTCCTCGCGCCGCACGATGTCGGGCTCTTCGCGCGGGTCGGGGAGTTCGCCGACGAGCGCTTCGAAGATGTCCTTCAGGGTGATGATGCCGCGCGTGACGCCGAATTCGTCGCAGATGATGCCGTAGCCCAACTGCTCGCTGCGCAACTGTTCGAGGGCGTTGTAGACCTCGAATCCCTCGTGGAAGAACTTGGCCGGGGTGAGCTGCGAACGCAGGTCGAAACCGGGCTCGTCGAGGTGCAGGAAGAGGTCCTTGAGGTAGACCACGCCCAGCAGTTTGTCCAGACTGCCGTCGGCGACGGGGTAGCGGTTGTGCGGCGCGCGGGCGACGACTGCGCGGACCTCCGCGGCGTTCATCGACGCGTCGATCCACACCAGCTCGCTGCGGTGGGTCATGATCGACTCCACCGTGCGGTCGCCCAGCGAAAAGACGCGCCCCATGATCTTTTGTTCGACCTCCTGCACTTCGCCGTCCTCGGCGCCCTCCTGAATGATCGAGCGGATCTCGGCTTCGGTGACCTTGCTCTCAGCCTTGTGCAGCCCCAGCAGGCGGGTGACGCCCGCCGTGCTCTTGGAGAGCAGCCAGACGAAAGGCGACGCCACGACCGAAAGCGCCCCCATGGGGCGTGCGATGATCTTTGCGGCCTTTTCCGCGGCGTTCATGCCGATGCGCTTGGGCACCAGCTCGCCGAAGATGATCGTGAGGTAGGTGACCACGATGACGATCGTGACCTGCGCCGTGATGGTCGCCGCGCGCAGCGGGATGCCCAGTTGGGCGAGGTCCTTGCCGAATTTGGCGGCCAGCGTGTCGCCCGAATAGATACCCGTGAGGATGCCGATGAGCGTGATGCCGATCTGCACCGTCGAGAGGAACCGGTCGGGGTCTTTGGCCAGTTTCAGAGCTTGGCGGGCCCCTGCGCTGCCCTGTCGGGCCTGCATCTCCAGATTCGAACGGCGGGCCGAGATCAGGGCGATCTCCGACATGGCGAAGAGCCCGTTGAGCAGGATCAGCAGCAGAATGACGAGAATTTCCATGGAATGTCTGGTCGGTTTACCCGGCAAATATACGGATTGTTTCAGAATATATAGGGGCCGGGGATTGATTATTCGGCGAAAAACGCTAAATTTGCAGGCAAATCATATCGCAATCATGAATATCGAAACCTTTATTTCGGATGCGGTCCGCCGTTCGGTGGAGGCGCTTTACGGAGAGCTCGGCGACGAGCAGTTGCAGATTCAGAAGACCCGCAAGGAGTTCGAGGGCGACTACACCCTCGTGACGTTTCCGCTGCTGCGACGAAGCCGCAAATCGCCCGAGGCCACCGCGACCGAGATCGGAGAATATATGACGGCCAACATCGCGGAGGTCAAGGCGTTCAACGTAATCAAGGGCTTCCTGAACCTCTCGCTCGACAGCGGGTTCTGGGCGGCCCGTTTCAACGAGATCGCCGCCGACGAGACCTTCGGGCAGGCCCCCGCGACGGGCCGCACGGTGATGGTCGAATATTCGTCGCCCAACACCAACAAACCGCTGCATCTGGGGCATATTCGCAACAACCTGCTGGGGTATTCCGTGGCGCAGATCCTCAAGGCCAACGGCCACACGGTCCTCAAGGCCAATCTGGTGAACGACCGCGGCATCCACATCTGCAAGTCGATGCTGGCGTGGAAACTCTACGGCAACGGCGAGACGCCCGCTTCGACGGGCATGAAGGGCGATCACCTCGTGGGCAAGTACTATGTGGAGTTCGACAAGCATTACAAGGCCCAGATCAAGGAGCTCATGGCGCAGGGGCAGTCGGAGGACGACGCCAAGAAGAGCGCCCCGATCATGCTCGAAGCGCAGGAGATGCTGCGCAAGTGGGAGGCCAAGGACCCCGAGGTCTACTCGCTGTGGGAGACCATGAACGGCTGGGTCTACGAGGGCTTCGACGTGACTTACAAGGCGTTGGGCGTCGATTTCGACAAGATTTACTACGAATCGCAGACCTACCTGCTGGGCAAGGCGCTGGTGGAGGAGGGGCTCGAAAAGGGCGTCTTCTACCGCCGTCCCGACAACTCGGTGTGGATCGACCTCACGGCCGACGGACTCGATGAGAAACTGTTGCTGCGCGGCGACGGCACGTCGGTCTACATGACGCAGGACCTCGGCACGGCTTTCCGCCGCTTCGAGGACAACAAGCTCGACGACATGATCTACGTCGTGGGCAACGAACAAAATTACCATTTTCAGGTACTGAAGCTGGTGCTCAAGAAGTTGGGCTATGCCGACTGGAGCGACCATATCACCCACCTGTCCTACGGCATGGTGGAGCTTCCCGAGGGCAAGATGAAATCGCGCGAGGGCACGGTGGTCGATGCCGACGATCTGATCGAAGGCATGGTCTCGACGGCCCGCGAGATGTCGGCCGAGCTGGGCAAACTCGACGGATGCACCGAGGAGGAGGCGAACGCCGTTTCGACGATGGTCGGACTGGGCGCCCTCAAATACTTCATCCTCAAGGTAGACCCCAAGAAGACGATGCTGTTCGACCCCCGCGAGTCGATCGACTTCAACGGCAATACGGGACCTTTCATCCAGTACACCCACGCGCGTATCCGCTCGATTCTGCGCAAGGCTGCCGAAGCGGGTATCGACTTCGGGGGCGTTGCCGCCGCGGACTACCTGCCCGAGGAGATCGATCTGGTGAAGACGCTGACGGAGTATCCCGCCACGGTAAAAGCCGCAGGCGAGAATTTCGCACCTTCGATCATCGGGGCCTATGTCTACGAGCTGGCCAAGCAGTTCAACGGTTACTACCATGACCATTCGATCCTCAAGGAGGAGAACGCCGACATACGCCGCATGCGCCTCCAACTGGTTCAGCAGGTTGCCCGCGTCATCCGCAGCGGCATGAAGCTGCTGGGCATCGACGTTCCGGAGCGGATGTAATGGCTGAAAACAAAAAACGGGAGGTTTTTGCGAAAACCTCCCGTTTTTTGTGCCCGGACGGATCAGTTCAGGGCGATCAGATTGATGATTTTGTTGGACGATTCCTTTTCGTTGATGATCGAAATCCGGCCCTGTGCCGATATTTCGCCGATCACGACTTTGCCGTCCTCGTAACGCAGTGCCGTGAACAGTTGGCGTTTATTAGCCTCGTCCATCGTCGTCTCGTATAGTTCATATTCGCTTGCAGGGAAGGTGTACGGTGTGGATTTGATTGAATAGTCGTCGAGATTGAGCGTCAGAATTTCACTGCCTGTAAAGAAAAGATAATCGTTTGCCAGAGACTCTTTTTGGCTGGTGCCTATTTCCCACCATATTGAGATGGCTTTATGAAGTTCGTTGTTATCTTGATCGTAGGTTATCGTTCGGACGATCCGCGAACCGTCAAACTCATAGAGCATGTAACCGATCTGTCCGGGAATATCGGCGTATATCGGCATGAATATGATTGTATTGTTGCTTTTTTCGTTCTTCACGATACTGATGATTTCTCTCGGAAACTGATCGGGCAGCCCCTCTTCATAAAGCGGACATACGGTCATTTTTTCGAGCTCGTTGTTCGACTTTTGATTCCATTTCGAGATGGTGAGTTGGTCTAGAATCAACGAATAAAGGTCGTTTCCGGTCAGGAAAACCACCTCGCCTGAGACTGGATAGATGCGTCCGCTGGGCATTTTAAATTTGCCGCCATCGTGAAACAGGTCTTCGTTGGGGGTGTAATAGATTGTACCACCCTTGTTTATCAGGAAGTTGTTGCATTTCTGCCCGTCGGGAAGCACTTGTTCTATGGTGAAATTCTTCGGATCGAGTTTGTAGAGCATCTGGTTGTTCACGGCGTCAATCCATTTACCAACGAAGTAGAGCATTCCGTTGGGACCCTCCTTGACCGGTGTGTCGAGAACGTCGGGTGCCTGATAGAGCTTTTCAGTCTGCAGGTCGGCGATCATCCGGAGAGGGTAGGAATTCGTTTCGATCAGCAGCAGTTTGTCGTTGAGCTTCTCGATCTTTTCGATCTTCACATCGGTGGGATTTCCGGCCTTGTCGTAGAGCAGGATGCGGGTCTCGTTGCCTTGTCGGTCGATTTTCCAGTAACCCTCATCCTCGTCGCTGCCGTTTGCGGCCCGCGTCGTTGCCGCCCGTTTGTAAATGATAGACGCATTGGCGATGGAGGCCGTCGAGAGGTCGTAGGAGGACCCGGAATCGTCGTCTCCGCACGCCAGCAGCAGGGACATTGCCCCCAATGCAAGAAGAATTCTTTTCATGTTATTTCTTTTTTTGCCATCGACTCCGGCTGGCAACTACAAAAAGAAAGTGTGGAGTCGATTCGTTTATCCACTTCGAGGTTCTGGTAAACCCAATCACGAATAAACAATACCCCACACCTGTAAGGGTATGGAGCGACGCTGTTGCATACCGATACGAGGTGACGAGTGTGTTGCTATCCCCGTGATTTTGAAATTTACCAGATTTCGAAGTGAGGACAAAAGCGAATACACTTTCATCAATAATATGTCGTATACGGCCAGGCCGTATACAATGCAAATGTAGGAAAAACTTTTTGATAATCATACAAAAAGGCATGCTCTTGTACGAAGCCTCGTTTACCGTGGTACGAATCTTGCGAGAGGGGAGTGCAGTTAACTAACACTATTTTAGCGTGAAAACAATCGTATCTACATTCGCTCTTTCTCTCGCGTTGTGTGCCGCTGCCGGAGCGACGGCCCAGACCAAGAGTGCGGTGCCGGCGCCTGCGGCCGACACCGTATTGCTGTCGGAGACTGCCGACGGCGATTACATGGTCCGCAGGTTTCTGGTCAAAAGCCGGAACGACACCGATTATTCGGTTCGCTACCGGATTAATCTGGCGACGCTCAACGCCGCGCTCAGCGGCAATTCGAAGGAACTCGACGAACTCAATGCCTTCGTCGGCGACCTGACCAAAGACACGTTGAAGCAGGTCAGCGCGGTGACCATCACGGGTTATTCGTCACCCGACGGACCCGTGAAATTCAACGAGGCGCTGGCTGCCCGCCGTGCCAACGATTTCAAGGCCTATCTCGACCGGAAATACGACTTTTCGAAGAAGTATAAGGTGACGGTGAACTCCGTCGCCGAGGATTGGGAGATGTGCCGCACGCTGGTCGCGCAGTCGTCCATGCCCGACAAGCAGGCCGTGCTGGGCATTCTCGACGGCAGGCAGTCTCCGGATCAGAAGGAACTGGCGCTGAAGAAAATGACCGCCGCATGGGACTATATGAAGGAGAATATCCTGCCGCCGCTGCGCCGTGTCGAACTGACGATCGATTACAAGGTCAACAGCATCGTCGAACAGCGCACGCTGATTCCCAAGCCGAAACCGGCTCCGCAGCCTGCGCAACCCGCAGAACCTTATGTGGTCGTCGATGAGCAGGTGAGCGGGATCATCGTCGAGATGCCCAACGAGCATGAATATAAGAAGGAGGTGCGCGAGGAGTCCCGCGAGGTGAAGAAGGAGGCCCGGGCCGCCGAGAAACTCGCCAAGCACGAGGCCCGTGAGGCGCAGAAGATAGTCCGCCAGCAGGAGAAGGCGGCCAAGAAGATTGCCAAAAAGGAGGCCAAGGCCGCTAAAAAAGCAGAGAAAGCCGCCAAGAAGACCTATAAAGACCTCGAAAAAATGTAGCCAGAGAAAAGATTCCGGATTTCCGGAATCTTTTTTTATCCGCCCCTCGCCGGGAATTATTTCCCAGGGACGCAGCCTGAAAATGTTTGATAATCCGAAAGGTTTTACTACCTTTGCCGAAGCAAAAATTCTAAAATCTACCGAATATGGCAAATTTACGCGTACTGAAAAAAGAGATTGATTACCGCCTCGAGGAGGTTGTTTTCGACTGCGATATGGCTATCTGTTTCCAGCCTTCGAAAGAGAAGGAGATTTTCGAGGTGATGCAGGAGGCTGTTGCCGTGCGCAACGACCTGTTCGCCAAGGCGATGAATCCTGCCGAGCCGCATAATCCGTCGCTCGTCCGCAAGCACTACGCTGCCCTGCGCGCCGAGATCGACGACGCTTTCGGCAAGCTCTTCGAAAAACTGAGCCAGATCAACGGCCAAAAGTAGGGTAGTTCCCTTTCGTTGAAAAACAGCGGAGCGCTCCATGCGGGGCGCTCCGCTCGTTTTATTCGTGGTCGCAGCAGCATCCGTCGCCCGGATGGTGCTCCAGCACGGTGTGAGGAATGTGGCCGTGCGAGACGAGCTGGATAGGGCAGTCGTAGTTGCGCAACTGCTCTTCGGTCAGCACGTTCGAACGGTGACGGTGTGCGTGGCGGTTGACGCAGACAATCTCTTTCACGACGCTTGTGATCGTACCGATGTCGTGCGACACCATGACGATCGCCATGCGCGTATTCAGTTCGTGCAGTGTGCGGTAGAGCTCCTTTTCGAACTTGTTATCTACGAAATTCGCGGGTTCATCCAGAATCAGCAGCTTCGGGTCCGAGATCACGGCCCGGGCCAGCAATGCCCGCTGCATCTGGCCGCCCGATACTTCGCCGATGGGGTTTCGGGCCGTCCCGGCAATCCCCGACGATGCCAGCAGTTCCATCGCCTTCTCCCGATCCTCCCGGGTGTAAGGGGCGCGGAACCCGCGGCGTCCCTGCAATCCCGACAACACCACCTCGAGTACCGAGATCGGAAACGTGCGGTCGAAATCCGACAGTTGCGGCATGTAACCGATCAGCCGCTCCTTTCCCCGGAACAACTCCGGAGCAAGCCGTATCTCCCCCGTGTAGGGCACAGCCCCCAGTATGGCTTTCACGAGTGTCGTCTTTCCGCCTCCGTTGGGGCCAATGACGCCCAGAAAATCCTTGTCGCCGATCTCCAGATCGACGTGCCGGAGGGCTTCGTATCCGTCGTATGCGACGCTCACGTCGCGCATCGTTACCAGATTCATTTTGCGGTGATTAAGTCGGTTATCGTGTCGATGTTGGCAATGGCGTCCCTGCCCAGCGGGTCGATCGCCACATATTCGGCGTCGATGTCACGGGCGATTACCTCTACGGTCGATGCCGGGAATTGGTTTTGGTAGAATATCCGACGGACGCCGTCCTCGCGGGCCTGCCGGATGATCGCCGTCAGTTGTTTGGCCGAAGGCTCCTTGCCGTCGGCCTCGATGGCCACCTGCCGCAGCCCGTAATCACGGGCGTAGTAGGTGAGGGCAGGGTGGTAGACGATGAAATATTCAATGCCACTCTGCGCAATCTTCTCCGCCGTGCGGGCATCCAGCGCCTGTAACTCCTCCAGCAGCCGCTTGTAGTTGGCTTCGTATTTCACCGAATCGGGATAGGCTTTGTGAATTGCCTCGTAGGCATTTGCCGCCATGGTCTGCAAGGCCTTCGGCGAGGTCCAGACATGGGGATCGACCCCATGTGCATGGTTGTGTCCATGGTCGTTGTGCGAGCAAGAGCCTTCGATCAGGTCGATTCCACGGCTCAGGTCGATGACCTTTTCCTGATTCTCCATCTTGCCCAAAAGCGTGGATTCGAAGTCGATAAGTCCCACATTAAAAACAAGTTGCGCTTTGTTGAGCCCTACGAACTGCCGGGGTGTCGGTTCGAATGTCTCGGGACTGGCTCCGGCCGGGACGAGCACTTCGACATCGAAATCCCCGCCGACGATGCTTTCCACAAGGCTCTGCAATGGCAGTATCGATACATATAATGTATTGTCATCCTGTTGTTTGTGCGTTGTGCAGGCTGCCAGCATTATGATCGCTGACAGGTATGTCGCAATTTTGTGCATGATTGATAATCTCTGCTGATTTCTAAACCGAACAAAGGTAATAAAATAAGGTAATAAATTATGCTTAGACCCTGTATTTGTGTCCGGTTTTGTCAGGTGTTAGTTGCTATTATTATCTGTATATAAGATTGTTACATATATAATTTAACATAATAGCCTATATCTCACTGATATTCAACCCGTTAGAGGGTAGGGGAGAGGGGTTTTTAAGTACTGCCTAAGAGAAGAATAGGGGAGGCAGTACGTCAAAGAACCATGTAGCACAGAACTACGATTGCAAAGTAAAAAACAATATTTTACATTTCCAAAAAAAACGATAAATTTTACAATTATTTTATTGATATGAAGATTTTACGCACGCACATGAAGCACGCGCGCGCGCATAACATACCGGAGACATTCCGTATCTCGGTGCAGCGAGATACTACATTATAGGGAAAATAATTAAACGAAGTAGTCCGACACGCCAATGTCTCGGGCTTTTGAGTGAGCCCAAGACAAAGGCGGCCGGACCATCAGAAATAAACGTGCTAATTCTGGTATACAATAATTAATTTACATTTGTAAATGACAAATGTAAAATACAGAGTATCAAGCAATTAAAAACCCCGTCCAATAGGGCGGGGTAGTGGGGGCTAATGACGGTTAAGATAGCGAACAATGCCGCGAATCAAGTAAAAAGCCAAAACAAGCGGCAACAACAAAAATAACCACGGAATAATATTTACTAAAGCATCCATACACAAAGATAGTATTACCGTTTGGTTTTATCAAGAAAACGTTCAATTTCCGATGTTGAAAGACGCTCAAATCGCCAATCATTACGACGATTTCTATTAATAATTTGCTTAGCGCCTTCCTCCGCCATAGTTTTAGTAGTATAAAGGCCAAGTACATCAACAAGACGACCGTAAAGCTCGGTACGCGACTTTTCATTAGAAAGGTCAGTATTAGCAATAAGATTATTAACCTCCTCTGTCAATTTATCAACTTTACCTTTGCGGGTTTGATTCTCCGTCTCGGTTTGAGCATCAAGATTATGTTGCTTAGAGGATTCGGTGGCAATCTGAGCCTTAATAAGGTCCATATCAGAACGAAGCTTTTCAGTAGCCTGCTCCTTGTAAGCCTTATCAGACATAAGGTTAGAAATACGCTGATCAGTTTCACGGAGAATCGAATCTTTGATTTCCATATCCTTAGCCTTTTCAGCTTCAAGCCATTTAGCTTCGATGCCTTTAATCTTTTCCTCGAGCTCGGCAATGCCAGCGGCAGCAGATTTGGCGCGTTTAAGGAGATCGGACATAGAATTTTCAATATCCTGACCAGTGGTACGAGAACGAGCTTCTTGTGCCTGAGCTTCCTTAAGATCAACCTCGGCGTCAGTCAAACGTTGCTGGTTACGCATCATCTGAGATTCAGCAATAGTACGAACAAAATCGTAACGAGAAGAACCACCGTCGGGATTCGAAGAAGAAGGACCAGCGGCATCAGAAGCAATACCAGCACCACCGGGAGAATTACCGAAGACATCAGCAGGAGAAATACCAGCGGCACGCCAACGAGCGGCAGACTTCATAGGGCTGTTTTTATCAGCGACGTAATCAATCATTTCCTTTTGATACTTTTGCTGAAGCTCCATATTACGCTCATTGTAGCGTTGCTGTCGGCGAGAATTAATAGAATTAGAAAGCTGGTCGAAAGCAAAGTTACCAGCGGCACCGGCAAGACCTGCAAGAATCGACATATTGTTCAATTTTTCTATTTAAAATAGGGTAGGGGACGTGCTTTCCGCACTCCGCAATATATATCAAGTATATTGCGGCCCCTACCACAAATTATTGTTCAATTAGTCGGCATTCGGCTCACGAGCTCCATCCTTCAAAGCACGAGCCTCGGATTCAGCAGCCATAGTAGAAGCCATATCGAGCAAATCGAGTTTCGAAACCGTAGCATCAGTAAACACATCAACCTCACCGGAAGCTATAGCTTCAGCGGTATCAAAAGCCGCCGGAAGAGGTTTACGAGTAGAAACACCGTCCAAATCAACACCACCACGGACGTAATACGAAACGGGGCGAGCGACAGAAACGCGCTCAACAAAAGGATTACAATCATGCTCAATAGAGCCATGATTTACAAGCGTTCTTTTAGTATACATAATTAACGACCGAGATAAGGCATGTAGTTAGCCGAAAGCGAAGATGTTACTTTCAAATCAGCGTAAATATAGAGACTGAAATTCTGGTCAAAAAGGGTCTGACCAGTAAACAAATATTGCCAATCAAGAGGATTAATATAAGTGCCAGTATACTCACCATCAGAATAAACAAAAGAGTTTTCAGGAGCTTCAAGAACACCGTAAGTAGTGAAACGACGAACCAAAGTCCAATACTGATAAGCACCATTTTGAGCGAAATCACCATGCAGATGGGGGTAATCAGTCCGAAGCCAAGAAAATGCAACCTCCTCACCAACAGAAACAGTATTCGGGTCAACGGTAGACGACGGATTGGTAGCCGAATCCGAGAACCAAACACTACCGGAAGGGGTCTTGAAATTACGAGGCATCATGGTGAAACGATGACGAGGAACAGAGGTAAAACCAAGACCGTTCAATTCAGGATTAAAATCATCCGCAAAGGTATTATTATCCAAATCAGGGTGTTTACCCTGACAATAAGCAGGCTGAGGAACAAGCATAGAAATAAGCATAAAAGTACCGGGTTCCTTAGCATAGTAATCGATACCAGAATGCTTCGAAAAATCACAATACTTATCAAGAGTGGCGGCCAACTGACCAAGATTAACCTCTTCACCAGAAGCAACACCGTTCGAAGTAGCACGGATATTCGAGGGATTAATAGAAGCCTGCCAAACACCGAGAAAATCAGGTTTATTGACGTAGGGCGAAGACTTAACACCATTCAGGGTGCGGAAGATATCACCGACACGACCACCAGAAACAAAAACACGGTCCATCATGTTTTGAATCTTGGTCTTCAAACGAAGTTCGGGAACACCAACAACGTAACCAGTAGGAGACTCACCGTCGGGGTCATCCTCAACATTAATAAGAGCAGTAGGGGAAGCGCCTTGCTTGATGATATTACCAAACAAATCAGGAGCATAAGGAACAGAAAGCAGGCCACCAGAGTTCTGGAGACCGGAAGTCAGCATAACCGCAACGGGATTGATAAACGAAGAATATTGGCCCTGATAGAACTGCGAAAAAGGCGCAGCCTGACCAGAAGCCGAATAATAAGCAAGCAAATCAACGGTATTAAGGAAAGCGTCAGGAGAAATACCGTTAAAGACAGAACCGAAAGCCGTAGGACCATAGGAACCAGCAGCACCAGTACGGTAGAACGCTTCAATAGAAACATCACCAGCACCACGAGTATAATACATATAATCTTCCTGCATATTCGCAATATAATAATAATGCGAAAGAACGTAGGTGAAGAACGGTGCCAAATTCTGGTACATACTCGGAGCGGCAGCAAGAGACGAAGAGGACGAACCATTACGAGGATAAACAGAACCAGCAGGGAGACCAAGCCAATCCCAAAGACCACCACGGCCTACATGGGTAATGCGAGCCGTAGAGCCGGGCTGAGTTTCAACCTCATCAGAGACCCAAGCGTCGAAAGCAGAAACACCCGAGAGAGGACCAGTAAAACCGGAAACCGTCAAACCTCGTTGCATAAAACGAGAATAACGAACCAATCCAGTCGACGGGTCGGAATACTGTAAATTCGAAGCGTTGAAAGGATTGAAATAGAACTTACCGAAATCAAAATACTGCTCAGGAGAATAGCGTTTACCGTTACGCATCCAACCGTAAATAGTAGAATCAGGAAGGAAGGTAGCGATAGTAACAAGCTTGAAGCCATTCATCAGAGGACCACGAATTGCCTGCGACTGCAAAAGCTGATCCATACGGCCACGAATACGGTCACCTGTATTCAAGCGGCGATGATGGACCGGGTAGGCAAGCCCCGGGTGGATGGTGCCATAAATAGGAGCGACACGAGAGTGAACCGCGCGGGGTGTCTGATTCTCATAATCAGACGGAATACGGTATTTTGCCATATTTAAAAACTTTTATTTTCATCCATATTTTTCTTGAATTTATCAAAAGAAGAAAGACGATTAGAACGGGGTAGGGGAGTAGAAGATGTAAGGTCAATAAGGCAGTTTTGCTCATAGGTAGAACGGCGGGCCATAATTTGACTAAACTTATCGAAATACTCGGTACCTTGCCAGCTAAAGGTAGCAGGAGGAGAAATATAACGGTCGAGAACCATATTTTGTCTATCGACCTCGGTAAAGATTTTATTATAATAATAGCGGGGTAGAGCTTGCTTAAAACCATCCATTACCATAAAGGGCTGATAAGTACCAGCCAACTTATGAAAAGAGGATTCGTCGCTACTAAGATAATTGTCACCAATACCAAGAGAAGAGATAATACGGGGACGTATCTTATCACCATTAATACTTTTAGTAACGTATTTTGTGATATACCCGCACGTTTCCACTGAAACGTAACCCACGAAGATAAAGCCATACTTCCAACGTGAAGCAAGCAAAGGATGATGACCGGGAGAATCGGAATCATAATTATCTATTAAATTTTTAGGAACATTAAAAAGAATACCATGATAATGGGGACGACCGTGAAGCGTACCGAATTCACAAACGAACCAATGTCGAATCTGTTTACCATAATCTTTGCGTAGACGATCTAAAAACAACCGGACAGCCTTATTAGTGTCCTTAGAAAACTTCTTTAAGTTATCATCATCAAAGGTTAGGGTAACAAACAGGCAAGAGCCGGGCGGCCATTTACGGACCTCATACAGCAAACGAAGACGGTACTGATTATTAACGGATTTCTGGCAAGAATGACAGTAGCCGCAAGGAACCTCCAAATAATAATCCGGGGGCCAAAAAGTACCGTAATTCAACTTAGAATAATCGATAACCTCGTTATAAGTCAAATCCTTATAGCGGCGGTTAATGATCATCTTAGGTTGCTCGCATGCCATTTATCAGGTTTGGTAACGGATTGGAAATAACCCTTAACGGGAATTTGGATATCAACAACACCATCAGTTGAGACAGTATAACAATAAGGCATGAAAGTATCAATAACCCAATCTTTCCAGCGAAGAAAGTCTTCGACCTTATAAAACTTAATCGACAAAATCGGGTCTTTGCCCGATTTTGTCAACCAAGTCACGGAATCGGACCAAGCGATTAACGCCTCAAGTCCGCGCCATGTATTCGAAGCCATAAGACAATCATAATGGTGTTTACTTATCGTTATCCGGTCCAAGCTCATATGGTTCGGTAGTCTGCTTGTAGACCTCGATGTTACAAGGCTGGCCATTATGGTCACGAGAACGGATGTCAGACAGAACCGGGGCAATAGCGGCCGCAGTAGCAAGAGAAATGTAAGGGCGGCCATTAATAACGACCACAAATTCAACAGTAGTTTTCATAATTCAAATTACTTAGATTTTTTAGTAAACGAGCCGACTTGCTCGTATTTAATAATAGTAGTAGTAGTATCACCTTTTACAAAGCTCGAAACGCTTTGGGCAACATAGTGAGAGGTAGAGCAAGAGGTAAGGAAAAACGCGGTGAGGGCGGCAACGATAGCCGCAACGAGTTCCCAGAACCTTTTACTTTTCAGCAGAGATTTCAGCTTTTCCATCTTTCATGACAGATTCCAAACCAAGACCAATAATCAAGTATTTAGCAGATTTGGCGGTGCACTGAATCTGAGTGCCATTCGGAAGAACAATTACAACCTCGGGAGTTTCCATAATTAAGTGGTTTAAAGGGTTTTACAAATGTAAAGCTACTCGGCAAGATTATTATAAATACCACGAAGGTCATCAATAATAGCCTCAAGACGAATAATTACACAAGGAGGAACATTGTCACGAATAGATTCGACAATAGCAACAAGAGAAGCAAGGTCAATTTTGACCTTAAAAGCATCATTGAACATAATTTTGCTACAAATTAATAAATTATTAAAGGTATAAAGTGCTTATGCACAACGTAGTAATCAGTACTTAATCACCCATAATTTAACATAATAGCAATATTAATTCAATCTTCTTAAGAATACGACAGCACGTCGCATGCCAATTTCGATACACAAAAAAGCACACCTGATAAAAGATGTGCTTTTTTGTTGTAGTTGTGGTTACGTCGGATTGCTTGGTTGCACCTATATTCTTTCAGAATGCTATTTGACTGTTTTACATTTAAACTTTCCGTGCGAGGGATATTCCGGGAAATTTTTCCGGTGGAAGATTTTAGCGCTTTGTCGGAGTGAAACTTTCGAAGGTCTGGTCGTCGTAAAACAGTACGACGCGCTGAACGTTGGCTCCGGTCCGGCCGGCCGGAAACTGAGCCGCGACCTGAGTGGCGGATGCCTCGGGAGACTCCGGTTTCTGGCGGGCGGTTTTCGGGGCGGCAGCTTCGGTTTCTGCCGACCCGAACAAATCCTTGTCGATCGGAAGCTGCATCGCGGACGTCGGTGCGGATACTTCTGCGATATCGGCAGGTTCGTTGCGATACATCTGCGTCGAGTCAAGTAACAGCCAATCGGGATTGATCTGCGGAAACCTCCTGAGAATCTTCTGAAGCAAATCGAAGCCCGGCTTGTTTCGTCCGGCGAGAATGTGGGAGATTCCGGCCGGGTTGATTCCGAGCATCTCCGCGAGCTGGCTCGGCTTCAAACCTTCGTGTTTCATCAAATCGAGCAATTTTTCCTTCATTCGCGCAAATTTTTACAAATATAAATATTTGTTTTTTGTAAAACAAGAAAATTCTACATTTGTAAAATGTTAATAGGTGTTGACAAAATTTACAATTGTAAATAAGAGAATATGGTTAAATAAGCCTTACTCGATAATTATAAAGCATTACTTGATATAATTACCTTTAAAATGCTGGTAATTAGATCAAATAGTTGTGTGTACCGGGCTGATAGTATGAGCTGTCATCTATACCCGATAAGTTTCGGCCCATACCCGAATCGTTACTTTAAATAAATATTATAACTTACTGATTATTAATATATGAATAATATATTGTTTAATAGTTTTACTTGGGCCGATTCAATCTTAAATTCATGGTTATACCATTATCAGGGTGTTTTTACAAATGGATAATATTAACCGGGTTATTAACAGATGTTTAGTTTATATATGTAATAACAAATGGAATTAACAACTCTTTTTGTGTTTACATTTGTAAATAACCTACCCTTCTCTGTTATTTTTAGACTGTTTTTGAGTTATTCCCGATTACTGATCGATAGAATCGGCAGCATTTCTGGATTTCGCATATATTATGTTAAATAAAAAGAGGGCGGGTAGTGTTAATAACCCACTACCCGCCTTAAATACAGCGAATTATATTTTTGTTAACAATCCCCTATTTCGACAGTTTATCGGCAATTTCGCGGAACTCTTCCGGCGTCAATTTGAGCTTTTCACGGTGAAAATCGACGTCGTTTTCGTTCTGGATGGGGATCAGATGGATGTGCGCATGCGGTACTTCGAGTCCTAAAACGACCACGGCGACCCTTGCGCATGCTATTTCGCGCTGAATTTTGGCCGCTACCTGCTTGGCGAAGACCATCATGCCTGCCAGAGTTTGGTCGTCGAGGTCGAAAATATAGTCCACCTCTTGTTTGGGTACGACCAGCGTATGGCCTTTGGTCAACGGATTGATGTCGAGAAATGCGTAATAGTTCTCATCCTCGGCTACTTTGTACGAGGGAATCTCCCCCGCAATGATGCGTGAAAAAATGGTTGCCATCTTCTTATGCTGTTTAAAAAGTGTTTGCGGGATGCTGTTTTGCCCGAAAACAGGCGGAAAGCCCGAGGCTCCCGGCGGCGGAACCGGGGCCACACAGGGCCTGAGAACCTACTCCTCGTCGAAGCGGGGCTTCAGTATCTCCGAATAGATTACGGCCTGCCGGAGGTTGAATTCTCCGGCGATGGATGATGAGGACTCCTCCGGCGCATCGGAAATGGCATGCGCGGCGATTTCGTCGGTTTCAGGCGCTGTTTTGAGCCGGTCGGTCGTCTGGTGTCGGAGCGTTCCCGTTTCGGCTGTTTTAAGCGCCGTATATTCCGGCTCATACTCCTGCGCGGGGATTTCCTCGAGGCTCCGGCATTCGTCCGGAAAAACGGCTGCAATCGGCTCCGGGCGTGTCGGGGCTGTCGAAGGCATCGGTATGTCGGGTGCTGACGAGGGCCATGCCTCGTCGTGGGGAACCTGCTTGGCGCCCTTTCCGCGGGCCTTGCGGGATTGCGATACGACGTTGAAGACCATCGCTCCGGCGATGATCACTACCCATATGACAGTTGCAAAATCCTCCATAACCTCAGCTTAATGTTCGTTTAACACTCTCGATGCCTTTTATCTTGCGCAGTTTGTCCATGACGGCATGGAGGCTCTCGGCGTCTTTCACATAGAGGCTGACGCTGCCTTCGAAGATGCCGTCGTGGCTGTGGATGTTCACTTCGCGGATGTTGATATTGAAATCGGCGCTCACGACCTTCGCCAGATCGAGCAGGATGCCCTGCCGGTCGATGCCGCGCAATTCCGTGGTCACGAGGTAGGACATGGCCTTGTGCTGCGACCATTTGATCTCCTCCTTGACGATGTTGCGCCCGAACTGGGAGGCCAGACGGTTCAACTCGTCGCATGTGGCCTTGTGGACGATGATCTTCCCCGTCGCGGGGTCGCGATACCCTACCACCTTGTCGCCCGGGATCGGTTTGCAGCACTCGGCTATCTCGAACAGCGGTTCCGCGGCCGGCGCATCCGCCGCCGGAACAATCTCGCCCGGGGTCTGGGAGTCGTCGGCATCCTCCTCCTCCTTTTTGGGGATGAAGAGGGTCCAGAACTTGAGTATTTTGCTTTTGGAATTGACTTTCAGGGCTTTGTCCAGACTGTCGAGCGAGACGATTCCCGCGCCGATCTTGCTGTAAAGCTCCTCCTTGTTGTTGCAGTCGTAGATGGGGACGATCTTGCGCAGTACACGGCCGCTGAGCTTGATATTCAGCGACTTCATCTTCCCGTCGAGCAATTGCATACCCCGCTCGATGTTGTTCTGCCGCTCGCGTTTGAGGAAACTCTTGATCGACTGCTTGGCTTTGGCCGTGGTCGCTATTTCGAGCCATTCGGGCTTGGGGCGGGCATTGTCGGCGGTGATGATCTCGATCTGGTCGCCGCTGTTGATCTGCGTGGTGATCGGTTCGAGCTTGTGGTTGATCTTGGCGCTGATCGCACTGTTGCCGATCTTCGAGTGGATGTCGTAGGCGAAGTCGAGCGCCGTGGCTCCGAACGGCATTTTCCGGGCCTCCCCTTTCGGCGTAAACACCACTATTTCCGATGTATACAGCGATAACTTAAAGTTGTCCAAGAAGTCCACGGCATTCTCCGTCGGACTGTTCAGCGCCGCGCGTATCTGCTTCAGCCAGCGGTCGAATTCATCCTCGTCCTGCGAGATCGTGGCATGCTTGTATTTCCAGTGTGCGGCAAATCCGCGCTCGGCGATGTCCTCCATGCGCTGTGTGCGGATCTGCACCTCGACCCAAACCCCGTCGGGGCCCATCACCGTCGAGTGCAGCGCCTCGTAGCCGTTGGCCTTGGGCATCGAAATCCAGTCCCTCAGCCGGTCGGGTTTGGGGGTGTAGATGTCGGTGATCGTGGAATAGATCTGCCAGCACTGCGTCTTTTCCGAGGGGAACGGCAGCGGCTTGAAGACGATGCGGATGGCGAACAGGTCGTAAATCTCCTCGAAGGGAATCTGCTTGCGCTGCATCTTGCTCCAGATCGAGTAGACGCTCTTCACACGGCCCGAAATCTCGTAGTTGATGTTGTCGCGGTTGAGCGAGGCGATGATCGGGGCGTTGAACTTGTCGATGAACTCGCGGCGCGAAGCCTCGCTCTCCTGCAATTTCTGGGTGATCTCGGCGAACTGCTGCGGGAAGCGGTACTTCATGCAGAGGTCCTCCAGTTCGCTCTTGATCGAGTAGAGGCCCAGCCGGTAAGCCAGCGGTGCGAAGAGATAGATGGTCTCGCCGGTGATCTTGATCTGTTTGTTCATCGGCATCGCCCCCAGCGTGCGCATGTTGTGCAGCCGGTCCGCGATCTTTATCAGGATGACCCTGACATCGTCTGAGAGGGTCAGCAGTACTTTCCGGAAATATTCGGCCTGTTCCGAAGTGTCGGCGTTGAACACACCCGACATCTTCGTCAGTCCGTCGACCATCGAGGCGATTTTGGGGCCGAAGATGCGTTCCATGTCCTCCACGGAGTACTCCGTGTCCTCCACGACGTCGTGCAGCAATGCCGCGACGACCGATTTCACGCCCAGTCCGATCTCCTCGATGACGATTTTGGCTACTGCAATAGGATGCAGGAGGTAGGGCTCGCCGGAGCGGCGCCTTACCCCCTCGTGTGCCTCCTTGGCAAGGAAAAATGCCCGTTTGATGAAATTCCAGTCCTCGTCGTTCTTGCATATCTTGGTGCAGGACAGCAGGAGATCATCCCATTTTTCCTTTATAAGTACCTCATCCTCGGCAGTATATCCCATATATTACTCCTTTTTGGTCTTCATGGCCTCGCGGACTTTGGCCTCGATCTCGTTGCGCAGCTCCTCGTCGTTTTTCAGGAGCTCCTTGACCGCGTCGCGTCCCTGACCGATTTTCTTCTCGCCGTAGGAGAACCACGAACCCGCTTTCTTGATCACGCCGTAGTCCACGCCCAAATCGACGATCTCGCCGATCTTCGAAATGCCCTCGCCGAACATGATGTCGAACTCCGCGCGCTTGAACGGGGGCGCCACCTTGTTCTTCACGACCTTGACCTTGGTGCGGGTTCCCAACTGCTCGTCGCCGTCCTTGATGACCGAGACGCGGCGGATGTCGATACGCACCGAGGCATAGAATTTCAGCGCGTTACCGCCCGTTGTGGTCTCGGGATTGCCGTAAACCACGCCGATCTTGTCGCGCAACTGGTTGATGAAGATGCAGACGGTCTTGGTCTTCGAGATGCTTGATGTGAGCTTGCGCAGCGCCTGCGACATCAGCCGCGCCTGCAGGCCCATCTTCGACTCGCCCATCTCGCCTTCGATCTCGGCCTTGGGCGTCAGCGCCGCCACGGAGTCGATGACGATGATGTCGATGGCGCTCGAACGAATCAGCGAATCGGCGATTTCGAGGGCCTGCTCGCCGTTGTCGGGCTGCGAAATGAGCAGGTTGTCGACATCCACGCCGAGTTTCTGGGCATAGAAGCTGTCGAAAGCGTGCTCGGCGTCGATGAAGGCCGCGATGCCGCCGGCTTTCTGGGCCTCGGCGATGGCGTGGATGGCCAGCGTGGTCTTACCCGACGACTCGGGGCCGTAAATCTCCACGACGCGGCCTTTTGGGTAACCGCCCACGCCGAGCGCCATGTCGAGCGTGATCGACCCCGTGGGGATTACCGGCACGTCGTTCACTTCGGTGCTGTTCATGCGCATGATCGAGCCTTTGCCGAAGTCCTTCTCTATTTTTTGCATTACGGCGTCCAAGACTTTGAGCTTGTCCGCGTTTACCTGTACTTTTTCAGCCATATCGGTTTTGTGTTTTTTACTGTTTGTAGGAATCGATGATTTGTTGGTAGTGGTTTGCGGTGTTCACCTTGGTGAAGATCTTCTCGATGCGCCCTTCGGCATCGATCACGAACGTCGTGCGCAGAACACCCATGTATTTGCGCCCGTACATCGACTTCTCGGCCCACACGCCGTAAGCCTCGCAGACCGAATGGTCTGTGTCCGCCAGCAGCGTGAAGTTCAGCTCGTGTTTGTCGCAGAAATTCCGGTGCGACTTCTCGCTGTCGGGGCTTACGCCGACGATGCGGAATCCCATCCGTGCCAGCTCGGCCTTGCCGTCGCGCAGGCTCTTGGCCTCGAGCGTACACCCCGAGGTGTTGTCCTTGGGATAGAAATAGAGTATCGTGCGCTGTCCGCGGAGGTCGGCGAGCGTTAGTTGTTCACCGTCTTGGGTCGTGGACTTGAAATCGGGGGCCATATCCCCCACCTGCAGCTGTGTCATCGCGTTTTCGAAAAAGGTAATTATTTTTCAAAGATAGGAAAATTTCCGGTGATTTCCGCGCTTCGCGGGCGACTTTTTTGCGGCCTAATCCCAGAGGTAAGTCACCTCGACCTGTTCGTTGAACTCCTCCTGCGTGGTGTTGAGCCGCCGCCGGCAGGCCGGGCACCGGATGGCTGTTTCGGTTTCGACGTATTCGCCGCAGCCGACGCACATCGGCATCAGTCCGAATCCCGGCTGCATGGAGTGCTCGAACTGCGCTCCGCAGTGCTTGCACCTGATCTTGTAAGCTGTTCCCATTGTCTTGTTGTTTTTGGTTCACGCTGCAAAGGAACGACGCTCGTGTGACAGGTTATGACATAAATGTAAAAAAACGTATGTTTTTAGTAAAACATACGTTTTTCAGGGTTACGGTCGGAGGGTTAGTGGTGGTGTTCGGCCTCCATCGCCTCCTGCTGGGTCTTGTGGACCGTGCCGTGGGGATGTTCCGCCGGGGCGTATATCGAATAGATTTTCAGCGGTTTGTCGCCTGTGTTGACGATGTTGTGCCACTTTCCGGCCGGGACCAGAATGGCGTAGTCGTCCGAGACCTCCCGCACGAAGTCGAGCCGGTCCTCGCTGTCGCCCATCATCACGCGGGCCGTGCCCTCCTCGACGCGCAGGAACTGGTCGATGTCGTGGTGCTGCTCCAGCCCGACGTCGCCGCCCGCGGGAATCGACATCAGCGTCACCTGCAGGTTGGCTCCGGTCCACAGCGCGGTGCGGAAATTCTCATTCGCCAGCGTGTAGCTCTCGATATTGAGCGTAGTCGGCTCGGCGCCGTAGTCTTTCAGTACGACGGGCTCCGCGTCGGCCTTTTCCTGCACGGCCGGGGCTTGCCGGCAGCAGGATGCGGCGGTGAGTGCCAGACTCAGGACACCGGCCGTCAAAAGCATGTTATGTTTCATGGTGTTTTGGTGTTTGGTGAGTAACGCAATATACGAAAAAATCAGATTTGCGGCGCATTTGCCGCGAGGTATTTCCGGATGTAGTCCGTCAGTTCGGGCGAATCGACGATGCGGATGTCGTCCAGCAGCCCCACGACGAAGCGGCCTACCCCGGCCATGCCGGCCACCTCGGTGTCCAGCGCCCAGCGACCCCGGCCCAGCGGCTTCAGGTCGCGTTCGGCCAGCGGATACTCCTCGCACAGCAGGTTGTAGGCCAGCATTCCCAGCTCCAGCCGGATGCGGCGGCGTGTCCCGCCGTGCATGCGGAATGCGTCGATGAACCCCTCGTCGTGCCCGGCTTCGTGTTCCCACGCAGCGTCGGAGAGCTCCACGGAGCCGATGCGCGAGGTTTTGAAGAGCTTGTTCGAGTGGCTTTCGAGGTCGTAACACCACACCTGCACATAGTTGGTCGTGAAGGCGAAAGGCTCCACCCGGCGGTCGCGGACCTCGCCGCCGTGCGCCGACTGGTAGCCGCGCAGGGTGGCCTGCCGCCGCTCCTCGATGGCCTCGATCAGCCGCCGGATGTTCGGGGCGTTCTTGCCCCGCACGACGGTGTCGGCCAGCGTCTTGTTGTCGTAGACGGAGTAGAGCTTGCGCTTGAGGTTCTGCTTGAGCATGTTGGTGTCGTCGATATTCTCGATGGCGCTCTTCAGGATTACGGCCTCCTCCTCGGTGAAGTGCACCAACTGCGAAATGTCGCGGAAGTGCGGCGACTCCTTGTCGAGACGGATGCAGTCGCCCGATTTCTTGATGACGAACCCCGCGTCGCGGAACGTGTCGATGTAGCGGTAGACCGTGCGGCGCGACATCTGGAGCCGTTCGGCCAATTGGTCGATGTTGTAGGTGGTGTTGGCCGTCAGCAACTTCATCAGCCGCAGCAGGCGTTCGAGTTTGGGTTGGTCCATGTGGAAATATTTGTTGCAAAGGTACTAAAAAAGTCGTGACAACGAATGTCACGACCCTCTGTTTGTATCGACGGTATGTGCGCCCGGTCCGGGCGTTTGTCTTTTCGGTATCCGGCCTTCTCTCCGGTCCTCCCGCTACTGGGCGAGCACTTTCTTTTCGATCTCCTCGACTTGGCGGCGGAATGCCTTGTCGGTCTCGATGAGGTTCGACACGGCCTTGCACGAATGGAGCACCGTGGCGTGGTTGCGGCCTCCGATGGCCGACCCGATCGTCGTGAGCGGCGCCTTGGTGTGCTGCTTGGCCAGATACATGGCGATCTGCCGGGCCTGCGCGATCTCGCGCGTGCGCTCCGTGGAGTTGAAGCGCGCGAAGTCGAGATTGAGGTATTCGCACACGACCTCGATGATGTGGTCGATGGTCACCTCCTTCTGGTAGAGCTTCACATAGACCTTCAGGATCTCCTTGGCCAGCGACGTGGTGATCTTGCGTCCGAGGAACGAGGCGTTGGCCACCAGCGACGAAAGCGCCCCTTCGATCTCCCGCACGTTGGCCGAGATGTTGTCCGCGAGGTAGGCCACCACGTCGTCCGTGATCTGGGCCCCCAGCTTCTGCGCCTTGGCGCGGATGATTTTGAGCTTCGTCTCGTAGTCCGGGGTGTTCAACTGGGCCGACAACCCCCATTTGAAACGCGTCAGCAGCCGCTGTTCGATGTCTTTCAATTCCACGGGCGGCTTGTCCGACGTGAGGATCAACTGCTTGCCCGCCAGTTGCAGGTGGTTGAAGATGTTGAAGAACGCGTTCTGCGTACCGGTCTTTCCCGTCAGTTCCTGAATGTCGTCGATAATCAGCACGTCGATCATCTGGTAGAAATGGATGAAGTCGGGGATCTCGCCGTTCTTGTAGGCCGTCTGGAACTGGGCTTGGAACTTGTTCATCGAGACATACAGCACCTGCAACTCCGGATGACGCTGGCGCACCTCGTGGCCGATCGACTGCACGATGTGGGTCTTGCCCAACCCCGAGTCACCATATATATATAGGGGATTGAAGGGGTTGTTGCCCGGGTTCACCGCCACGGACATGCCTGCCGAGCGGGCCAGCCGGTTGCATTCGCCCTCGATGAACGTCGCGAACGTGAGGTTCGGATTCAGTTGCGGGTCGATAATTATCTTCTTGAGTCCCGGAATTACGAAGGGATTCTTTATATTTGCGGTGTTGGTCTGCGTGTTGAAACGCGAGATGGCCGTCGTGTCGGCGTCGGCCGCCACGGGGACCGCCGGAGCCGTCGCACGGGGCACGGCGTAGTGCAGCCTCGTCTGCTGTCCGTAGAGTTGGGAGATGATCGGCTTGAGGAACGGGATGTAGTTCTTCTCGATCTGGCGGACATAGCTTTCGTTGGGAACCTTCAACCGCAGCGTCGTCCCGTCGAATTCGAGCGGAATGATGGGCTGAAACCACTTTTCGAACTCCTCGGCGGAGGTCCGGGCCTTGATTTGGTCCAAGCAGGTCTGCCACATATCGCTATATGTCTGCGCGTTGTTTAACATGATTCAGGGTTGCACCATTTTTGATGAGACAAAGTTGTGAATAATTTTGCGAAAAGATTTTCGTTTTTGAGTTGTAATTCTCCTTTTTTTATATATAGAAAACCAACGGTTTCCGGACACCGAATTTTAACTCCCTGATAGTGAATAATCGATTTTTAATTTGTATATTTGCATATAAAATTTTTGGGACTCCCGAAATATAAATTATAAATAAAACCAATAAGAATTATGGCAAACGATTTGGAACAATTGGTTCTCCGAAAAGCACAGGCATGGCTCGACGGCCACTATGACGAAGCAACTAAAAAGCAGGTCAAATACCTGATGGACAACGATATGAAGGAGCTCGTCGAGAGTTTCTACAAGGATCTCGAATTCGGCACGGGCGGCCTGCGCGGTATCATGGGCGTGGGTTCCAACCGCATGAACGTCTATACGGTGGGCGCCGCCACGCAGGGGCTTTCGAACTACCTGAAAAAGAACTTCGCGGGCGAGCGGGTGCGCGTTGCCGTGGCCCACGACAGCCGCAACAATTCGCGGATGTTCGCCGAGCGTGTGGCCGATATTTTCGCCTCGAACGGGTTTCAGGTTTTTCTGTTCGACACGCTCCGGCCGACTCCTGAACTGAGCTTCGCCATCCGCGAACTGAAATGTCATTCGGGCGTGGTCGTCACGGCCTCGCACAACCCCAAGGAGTACAACGGTTACAAGGCCTACTGGACCGACGGCGCGCAGGTGACCGAGCCGCACGACAAGAACATCATCGCCGAGGTGGCCAAGATCACCGACGTGAATATGATCCAGACGGGCAAGAATCCCGAAAATATCACCATCCTCGACGAGAAGTTCGACGAGATCTATTTAAATAAGGTGCACGAGCTGTCGCTTTCGCCCGAGAGCGTGAAGAAGCACCACGACATGAAGATCGTCTACTCGCCGATGCACGGCGCGGGCGTGCGGCTGGTTCCGGCGTCGCTGAAGAAGTTCGGCTTCACGAACGTCATCATGGTCAAGGAGCAGGCCGTTATCGACGGCAACTTCCCCACCGTCGAGTCCCCCAACCCCGAGGAGCGCAAGACGATGTCCATGGCCATCGACCTCGCCGCGAAGGAGGGCGCCGATCTGGTGCTGGCCACCGACCCCGATTCGGACCGCATCGGCGTCGCGCTGCGCAACAAGAAGGGCGAATATGTGCTGCTGAACGGCAACCAGACCCTCGTGCTGCTGCTGAGCTATCAGTTGACCCGCTGGGCCGAGCGCGGCGAGCTGGACGGCAACCAGTATGTCGTGAAGACCATCGTCACGTCGCAGATGGCCAACGCCGTGGCCGAGCATTTCAAGGTCAAGTGCTACGACTGCCTCACGGGATTCAAGTACATCGCCAAGATCATCCGCGAGAACGAAGGCAAAGCCAAGTACATCGGCGGCGGCGAAGAGTCGTTCGGCTACCTCGCCGGCGACTATGTGCGCGATAAGGACGCCGTTTCGGCCTGCTCGCTGGCTGCCGAGGCCGCCGCATGGGCGATGGACACGATGGGCCTGACGCTTTACGAGTGGCTGCAGGAGCTCTATGTGAAGTACGGCTTCTACCGCGAGGGTCTCGTTTCGGTGGTCCGCAAGGGCAAGGAGGGCGCCGACCAGATCCAGAAGATGATGGTCGACTTTCGTCAGAACCCGCCCAAGGCCATTATCGGTTCGCCCGTGGTGAAGATCAACGACTTCCAGTCGCTCGAGACGCTCGATGTGAAGACGGGCTGCAAATCGCCCATCCATCAGGACCGCAGCAACGTGCTGCAATGGTTCACTGAGGACGGCACGACCGTTTCGGTGCGTCCTTCGGGCACGGAACCCAAGATCAAGTTCTACTTCGGGGTGAAGGAGCCGCTGGCTTCGGTCGCCGATTTCGACAAGGTGCTCGGCGACCTCGACGCCAAGATCGAGGGCATCAAGCGCGACCTCAAGCTGGAGTAGTCCCCGACTACCCTGTTAAAAAACGTCCCGGCTCGACAGCCGGGACGTTTTCTGTTGTTATTCCATGTGGGTCGTGAAGGCCTTGGGGCGCGTCATCGACTCGGTGTAGGGCACTCCGAAGCGGTCCCTGATCTCGATCTCCAGCGTCGAGGTCGCCGAGGCGGCCTCCACCGAGAAGATATGCGTGGTATTGTAGGTGGCGAACGACGAGGTGATGCTGCCGTTCGACGCCGTGCGCGGAATGTCGTACGAGAGGTTGTGCAGCGGGTCCTCGGCCCGGACCTGCGTGACCGTCAGGGGCTTTCCGTTCTCCTTGACCGAGATTTCCCAGCCCGAATCCCAGTTCCAGACGTTGATGTAGACCGTGTTCTCCTTGCAGGCGGTATACCTCGAGCGCAGCGGGTATTTCTGGAGGAAGGCCTTGACGCTGGCATCCGTGGCGTAGTGGTTCTTCACGACGTTCATGTCGTAGGTCCGGAACTGCTTGCCGGCGTCGACTTTCATCCCCTTCCAGCGCCATTTCACCTCGCCGCCGTTGTTGGTGAAGACCATGTAGCCGCCCTCGCTGCCGTCCTTGCAGATGCTGTTCTGCGAGACGTAGCCCGTCCACCACCACGAGGCGCAGATGGCGCCCATGTTGTGCTCGAAGATGTTGTTGTAACCCGCGGGCATGTCCTCGTTGGCCACCGCACGGTTGATGTGCGTGTCGCCCGTCAGGTAATGCACGCTGGCGAAGCCCTTGAAGCAGTCGCCCAGCTCGGCGGTCCCCGAGTCCTTGAAATTCGGCTTTACGCTGACCTTGTTGTTCGAAACGCCGGTGATGGCGTAGGCCGAGCAGTGCATGCAGACGAAGACGGGTTTCGACTTGTCGACGTGTTCGAGGTCCTTTCTGAGCCATGCCAGTTGTTCGTCGTCGACGTAGGTGTCGTGGCTGCGGTCCTCGTTTTCGTTGATATAGTACATGTTGTCGAGCACGACGTAGTGGATGTCGCCCAGATTGAACGAGTAGTATGTGGGGCCGATGATCCTGCGAAACGCCTCCGCAGCCTTGAAGTCGTCGGTGAACTTCATGTCGTAGTCGTGGTTGCCGATGACTTGGAAATAGGGCACGGGGAAATTCTCGATCTCCTTGCGGTAGTCCTCGAGCGTGTAGAACGTGCCCTTGTCGTACCAGTAGATGTCCCACGTCAGGTCGCCCAGACAGATGGCGTAGACGTTCTTCGTGCCGTGCTCCCTGACGAAGGCGTCGATGTCCCCGCGGAAGTCGTTGCGGTATTGTGGCGTGTCGGTGTAGGTCTTGTTGTAGTTGTAGCGGTTGGCCATGTGCGGGTCGGTCGTGGCCAGCAGGATGTGCTGCGTGTTGGGCTCGCGGCGCAGGCTGAACGAGTGCTCCTCGACGACGTCCGCGGCGGCGGTCGTCGCCTGCCAGAACGACGGGATGCTTCCGTCGGTGTCGACCATGTAACCGCCCGGAATGGAGATGAACACCGAGCCGTTCTTTTTCTTCGAGGCGAGCCAGTAGCAGCCGTCCTTGTCGGTGGTGGTCACCTCGAAACCGTCGGAGACGACCACGCCCTCCATCGGCACGCTTTCGCAGGTCACCTCGCCCTTGATCGTGGCGCCCTCCCTGTCGGGGATGAGCTTGACACCCTCCTGCGTGACGGTCACCTCGGTCGAGGCGGCTCCGGACTTGCCCGTGAAGGTGATCCGGGTGCTGCGTCCGCGGCCCTCGTTGACCGGGACCGTGAAGGTGTAGGCGGCGATCTGCGGCGAGATCGTCCTGACGGGTTCCATGGTAATCCAGTCGCAGTTGGTGTCCACCTCATACTCGCCGTAGCTGGCCACCGTGAAGTTCAGCGTCGTGCCCTCCTTCGAGACGGTCGGTACGGCGTCGGGCGAGACCACCAGATCGTTCTGCGCCATCTGGAAGACCGGGACGGAGAACTGCACGACGCTGTTCCCCGAGGAGAAGAACAAGCCCGAGCCGCGCGGATCGTCGCTGGTTGCGGGGTCTACCGTCAGGGCGACGGTCGTCGTGCCGTTGTTGCCGCTCTGGGGCGTGATGTGCACCCAGTTGTCTTGGGCTTTGACCGTCCAGCTCGTGTTGGAGGTGACGGAGAAGTATTTGGTAAGCCCCTCCCGGGTGGTGATGACCGCCTGCTCGGCGGTTTCGAGGGTCGTGAAGGACCGCGGGTTCTCAGTGCTTTCGTCGGCACTGCAACCGCAATATCCCATGCAGAGCAGGGAAACGCACAGTATGTTCAGGATTCTTTTCATGGTCTAATATGCTAATTCGATGGCTGCGTAGTTATCGGCCGCAGCCTTGCCTTCGATGCGAATGTAAACCGTCACCTCTTTCGACAGCGGATCGGGCGCTTCGAGCTTGTGGAGGGGTATCTCCACGGCTCCTCCGGCGGGCCCCACCTCGAGCGACACCTCTTCGCGGGCACGGTCGTAGCGGTTGGCCGAACAGCGCACGTTGGTGACCTTCACGGGCTCGAGTCCGCGTACGGGGACGATGCGCAGGGCCCGGGCCTTTTCGAACTGGCCCCAGCCGACGGTGAAGCTGAGGGTGACCGACGGTTTTGACAGTTCGAACGGCGACCAGAAGGCTACGGCGTCGGCCGGGCGACGGCTCTCAGCCGGGGTGATGCCGCGCGCCTCCCCCACCAGTCTGCGGGCCGCGGCCAGCGGGTCGGCGAACGGCTCCACATGACTTGCCGTGCGCGAGGCGTGCCATTGCTCGTCCCACGAGCGGAAGTCGAAGGCGGTGCCGTCTATTTTGGCCTCCAGATACTTGTTCAGCCGGGGCACATAGTAGTCGCGGATGACCCCCGACCATACGCGGGCCGAGTAGTCGCTCAGCGAAGGACCTCCCCAGACCGAGACCAGACGGCGCGACTCCCCGACGAAACGCTCCTTCTCCTCCTCCGTGCATCCGGCCCCGCGGGCCATGCCGCTCCAGCGGTCGAGCCGCAGCAGCGGGTGCGACGCCAGCAGGCGGTCGGCGTCGAGCAGCAACTCTTCGATGCGCATGGCGCAGTCGTAAGCCTCCTCGCGGGCGCCGTAGAGATCGGCCCAGTTGGCCGTTTCGAGCAGCATGTCGGCCTTCGACGCGAGGTAGAGGGCGGCGTACTGGATGGCATCGGTGCGGTAAAGTTCGCTGCCGCCCAGCTCATCGGCGCATGCGAGGAAATGCTCGATGGCGGCGTAATAGTGTTCGTTGATGCCCATCGTCGGCATGCGGTGGGAGTACGGACGCAACTGCCAGCGGTAGCGGGCGTTGTTCGTACACTCGTTGTAGGAGGATTGCAGCATTTCCGTCCAGAAGCGGTCGATCTCCTCCGGACAGCTTCCGTAACGTGCCGCGGAGTAGTCGTGCAGGAACCGTTTCAGGTCGATCCGGTCGCCGCTCCACCCTGCCGCCGCGATGATTTCGTAGACGACTTCGTTGTTCTCGACCCCTTCGGGCGAGGTGCCGTAACCGGTCAGGCGGCCTCTGTCGGGCGATGCCAGCGCGTCGAGATGACCGTTGGCGTAGAACTCCAGATTGCCGATCAACGCCGTGCGGCCGCCGAAATTGGGCACCGTCGAGTAGATCCACTCCCTGCCGAAGAATCCGTGCAGGTGGTTCCAGCTCTTCTCGCTGCGCCAGATGAAGTTGTTGAAGTCCACCGCGAGGTCGAGGATCATCATCCGCCCGTCGGGGGCGCCGCTCAGCAGGGCTTCGACGCTCTCCGGGTCCCAAATGTTGCGCTGGTAGCCGAACATCCATCCCTGCATCACCCACACGGCGTCGGGATTGGCCTCGGCGAGCGAACGGTAGATGGTCCGGCCGTAGTGGCGGAGCGTCGCGGCGCGTTCGGGCGATCCCTTGGGGCCGAACGGCACGTCCATTTCGTTGAAACTGTCGATGAGGTAGTAGCGGCCCTTGCCGAACTCCTCCTCCCAAGCGCGGACGAAGGTCGTGCCGATCTCCGAGAAGAGCGGATCGAGGGGCGAGAGCATCCAGTTCCTGAAGCCGCTCCATTTGGTCTCGGTGAGCTGCGCTTCGGGATGGATGCGCTTCATGGCCGGGGGCACGAAGCCTGCGAAACCCTGATAGACCGGGGTCATGCCGAGGGCTTCCATGCGGTCGATGATGCGGTGCTGGAGGGCGATCTGCGCCTCGTGCCATTGGGGTGTCGGCGCGCCGTCGAGTCCGCTCATGTTGCCCATGCGCATCCACGGCAGGTGGGCCGGGCCGGTGAAGAGCACGCCGATCTCCTCGTCGGTGAGCCCCATCCGGCGCCATACGCGGGCGAGGATGGCCTCGCCGGCGATCGGGGCCAGCGGCATGTCGAAGCCGTGGAGGGCCATCCAGTCGATCTCGCGCTCCCATTCGTCCCAGCCCCAGAAGGGCGAGGTGTAGCCGAAAGTGCAGACGTTCATATAGAGCCGCCGTTCGAAAGGCGACGTGACCTCCCGCCTCGGCGTGTCGGGGAAGCGTTCCGGGAGGTCGAAGCGGCTGCCCGACCATGTGCAGACGCCGTAGCCGTGCGACGTGACGTAGTCGTAGAATCCGCGGCAGAGGGCCACGGCGCTGCTGCCCTCGATGACGAGCCGCCCCTTGCGGGCCTCCACGGCGAAGCGGTCGCAGCCCGACGGGGCCTTGTCCACCAGCTTCAGCTCCACGTTCGCGGGCCAGCCGCCCGCGGTGCGGGCGATCACGCCCCGGGCTTCGTCGACGGGAGCCGACGCCGCGGCGGGCAGAACCGCCGCAAGCATCGCCAGCGCGGGCAGGAGTCGTTTTATGACTGATCGTATGTTCATACTTTGAGGAATGTGTTTTTCTTGTAAAGGAAGTAGAGGAATAACCAGCAGACGGCGACATAACCGGCTCCGTTGACCACCGCGGCCACCGCCTCGGGGCATTTCGAGGCCGCGCCGCCGAGGAAGAAGTCGGAGATCCGGNTCCGCTTCAGCGACGGCTCGGAGGTCAGCGTGACGGGGATTCCCAACGACGGAGGCCCCCGAAGCGTGACGTTCACACCCCGAAAAGTGAAATGGATGCGTTTCGAGGCGACCGACGGCGCGGGCAGGAGTCGTTTTATGACTGATCGTATGTTCATACTTTGAGGAATGTGTTTTTCTTGTAAAGGAAGTAGAGGAATAACCAGCAGACGGCGACATAACCGGCTCCGTTGACCACCGCGGCCACCGCCTCGGGGCATTTCGAGGCCGCGCCGCCGAGGAAGAAGTCGGAGATCCGGTCGAAGGGGATGATCCGCTGTGCGAGGTAGATGGTGATGGAGTTGAGTCCGATGACGCGGAAAAAGAGCGTCCACCGTTTCCAGCCGCGCACGTCGATCAGGTAATAGAACAGCGCGAACATCCCCAGCGAATAACCCGTCACCACGCAGGTGAACGAACTGCTCCACAGCTTCTTGTTGATCGGCATGATGCCGCTCCATGCGATCCCGGCGAGCGTGATCGCCACCGCCGCGAGGGCCATGTACAGTGCTTTGCGGTTCCCCGTGAGCCCCGGCCGTTCGCGGCGCAGGAATTCTCCGGTGAACATGCCGAACATGGCCGAGACGATGGCCGGAACGGTGCTCAGCAGCCCTTCGGGATCGAATGTCTTGTAGAGGATGCGCCCCGGAAGCCACTGCCGGTCGACCCACCCCGCCAGATTGCCTTCGGGCGAGAGGGGCGACGCACCGGCCGGCGCATCGGGTGCGGCGACGAGGCACAGCAGCAGCGAATAGCCGATCAGCACGGCCGCGGCCACGATGCCCCGCGTCTTCACGCCGCAATATATATAAAGTATGGCGGCGAACATCCACGCCAGCCCGATGCGGCCCAGCACGCTTGCCACGCGCAGCGACGCGAAGTCGAGCCTGAACAGTCCGTTGTAGACCAGTCCCAGCACCACGAGCGTCGCGCCCCGGCGGATCACCTTGCCCAGTATCGCCCGTTCGCCGAGACCGTTGGCGCGTTGTTTGGCCAGCGAGAAGGGGAACGAGACGCCCGCGATGAAGAGGAACAGCGGGAAGATCGTGTCGTGGTGGGTCAGCCCGTCCCATGCGGCGTGCCCCATCGATCCGGCGACGGCGTCGGTGAAGGCGCCGGGCCACAGGGCGCAGAGCGATGCCACGAGACCCGAGAAGCCCATGATGAAGAGCATGTCGAATCCCCGCAGGGCGTCCAGCGAAAGGAGTCTTTGGTTGGGTTTCATGCGAAACGTTGTCCGGATCGGTTTATATCGGTTCGTCGGCCAGTTTGTTGTTGCCGGCGATGGCGGTGGTCGGCACGGGGAATACCAGCCGCGAAGGGTCGTTCGACGCCTTGTGGTCCCACCACTCCTCGCTCAGGAACAGCCCCCAGCGGATCAGGTCCGTGCGGCGGCGGCCTTCGCCCAGAAACTCGATGCCCCACTCGTCGACCATGCGGTACTTGTCGAGATTGTCCTTGGTGACGGGATCGGGGTCCTCCCTGTTCTCGAAGGCCCGCGAACGCACCTCGTTGATCAGGTCGGCGGCCTCTTTTTTCAGCCCGGCGCGCATCCGGCATTCGGCCAGCATGTAGTAAACCTCCTCGAGGCGGATCATCGGGAAGAAGGCCGCCCAGCAGTTTTCGTCCTCCTTCGGGGCCACGGGGAATTTGGCCAGCCGGTAGAGGCTCGGCTCTTCGCCGTCGAGCATCGACGAACGCAGCGTCGAGGGCGACTGTCCGGACTGGAGCGTGGACATCAGCGCCACATAATCCACCAGCACGAGCTGTTTGCCGCTGTATCCGGCGCGGATGCATGTAACGGGCGTCCCGTCGGGCTTGACCTGTGCGCCCAGTTGCAGCATTCCCACATATTTGCCGCCGCCCTGATAGACGTACTGCTTCTTGCGCAGGTCCTTGTCGTTGAATTTCGAGAATGGACCGTTGAGCCTGTAGGTGTAGGAACTTCCGTCGGGGGCGTGCGAGGGAGTCAGTCCGAAGCCGTTGTAGGGCTGGAAAAGTCCCTCGAAGACGAGTTTCATGTTGTAGTGGAATCCGTAGCGGTAGAACGTGTCGAACATCTCCTGATCGGTGTTGCGCGAAGGCAGCGCCCAGATCAGCGCCTGCGACTGGCGGTTGTTGAAGGAGAAGGGTCCGTTCCAGTTTTCATCCAGCTCGTATTTGCCGTATTCGCCGCCGATGATCTCCTCGCAGAGTTTGGCGCACTCGGCATAATGGTCCTCACCGATGTACGACTCGGCGTTGAAATAGAGCCGGGCCAGCAGTGTCGCGGCGGCTCCGCGGCTGATGACGCTCGACGCCTCCGATCCGGCCTCCTTGGGATAGAGGTTCTCGAGGGCGTGTTTGAGCAGGCTCTCCGTGTGGGCGTAGACCTTTTCGGCCTTGCTGCGGCCCTCGGCGGGCTTCGTCAGGTCGGTGAAGATCGGGAATGCCCCGAAGAAGTCCAACCCGCGCAGGTAGAAATAGCCGATCAGCGCGTTGAGCTGGTTGATGTGGTCGGCTTTATCCTTCTCCGTGAGGCCCAGCGACGGGTAGTCGAGCCGTTCGAGGTCCGTGCGGCACTCGATGGTCAGGGCGATGCCCATGGCCGTACCGCGCCATGTGTCGCTGATCGACGATTCGTCGGGCGTCCAGTTGTGGCTGTGGAGCCGGACGAAGTGTCCGCCGTCGTACCAGTCCTCGCCGCGCGTGGGCATCGACATCTGGTCGGCGGTCATCTCCTGCAGGTACCAGCGTCGCGGCGGACGCTGTCCGACGTCGTACCAGAACAGGTGGGTGAAGGGCCGGTTGAGCACTTTGTAGACATCGCCCTTGTTCCGGAAGAACGTGTCGGGCGTCGTTTCGCTGTACCACTCGTCCTCGAGTGCGCATCCCGAGAAAAGCAGGCAGAAGGCTGCCGCAAGGATGCCTATTTGGGTTTTTATGGAATATGATTTCATCGGTTGATCCTCCTTATGTTATAAATTGAGCGTGATGCCGAACGTGAATACGCGGGTCGAGGGCCATACTTCCAGCCCTTCGAATCCGGGGGTCAGTCCGTTGGTGTTGACTTCGGGGTCGATGCCGCGGTACTTCGTGAGGCAGAATACGTTGCGGGCCGTGAAAGTGAAGCGGATACTCCTGATGTAGCTCTTGATCGACGGGATGCGGAGCGTGTAGCCCAGCGTCGCGGCGTCGAGTTTGAGGAACGAACCGTCCTCGAGGAAGTAGTCGCACAACTCTTTTTCGCCCGTGATGTTGGCATTGCGCCCGAAAGCCGTTTTGAGGCGGTTGCGGGTGTTCTGTCCCGATGCGGACTGCAGGCCGTGATACATTTCGGTCATGTTGAAGACGTCGTTGCCGATCCAACTGCGGAAGAAGAGCGAGAGGTCGAAATTCTTCCACGAGATGCTGTTGTCCCACGAGAGGATGACGTCGGGCATGGCCTGACCGATGTGGCGCTTGTCTTCGAGGGTTTTTTCCGCGGCCGGAATGATGTTGTTGTCTTTGTCATAGAGTAGCCAACTGCCGTCGTCGGCGATTCCGGCGTATTTCCAGATGTAGAACCGGCCGATGTCCTCGTTCGGGGAGAGCCGCACGGCCTTGCCGGGGCTGCCCGGCGTCGGGAACTCGTAATCGTCGAAATTGGTCTGGCTGCCCCACAGCGTAATCAGGCGGGTTTTGTTGCGCGAGATTTGCAGCGAGGTCGTGTAGTTCCAGTCTTTGGTCTGCACGGGCACGCCCGTCAGTTCGATTTCGAAACCGTTGTTTTCCATCGAACCCACGTTCATCGTCGTCTTGTCGTAGACGGCGGGCGGCTGCGAAACGCTGATGTCGTAGATCATGTTGTCTACCTTGCGCTTGTAGACGTCCAGTTTACCGCTCAGACGGCCTTTCAGGACCTGAAAGTCCACGCCGAAGTTATATTCGTCCTTGGTCTCCCACTGCAGGTCGGGGTTGACGTTGCGCGCCAGTCCGTAGACCGATGACCATGCTCCGTTGAAATACCATGTGCGGACGACGCTGCTGCTGGTGTCGTACTTGTACATGCGGGTCGTGACGCCGGGCGCGAACCACCCGTTGCCCGTGCGGCCGTAACCGAAGCGGATGCGCAGGTCGTCGAGCCATTTCGCGTTCTTCATGAAACTTTCGTTCGAGATGCGCCATGCGGCCGACACGGCCGGGAACCAGCCGTAGCGGTTGTTCGCGCCGAATTTCGACGAACCTTCGTAGCGGGCGCTGACCGAGAGGAGGTAACGGTCGGCATAGGAGTAGTTGACGCGGGCGAAATAGGCCACCAGCGTCTCCAGCGGCTCTTTGTGCGAATAGATCGACGACCGGCCCTCTTTCAGCCATGTGCCTTCGCCCATGTTGTACCACTTGGTGCCGTCGACCGAAAAATTGGCGTTGTCGCCTTCGAACTTCTCCTTGCGGCCCAGCCGCTGGTAGGAGTATCCGGCCACGGCCTTGATCGAGTGGGCTCCGAAGAGTTTGTTGTAGTTGAAGATCCACTCCAGCGACTCGGTGTTCTGCGTGCTCCATTTCTGTTCGGCATAACCGTTGCGCGCCAGTTCGCGGCTGCGGCGGTGGAGGGCCGATTCCCAGTAGGCTTTGTTGGCCGACGTTCCCACCGTGCCCACGGTCAGCGTGGTGCTCAAACCGTCGTAGATGTTCAGTTTGGCGCTGACGTCGGCCTGCAGGCGGGCCGTATGGTCCGCATTTTCGCTCAGGGCCAGTACGGCCACCGGGTTCCATTCGCCTTCGCCTTCGAGGATCTTGTAACCCGAGGGGTCGTCGGGGTTGTAGACCGGAATGGTCGGGTTGAGGTTCATGGCGTCGCGGAAGATGCTGCTCGGCGCGATGTTCGCCTTGGAATCGACATAGTTGAGACGCCCGCTCAGTTCGAGCCGGTCGTTGAGGGTCAGGAACTTGAAGTTGAAACGTCCGCCGATCTCGCGTTTGTCCGAGCGGATGGTCATGCCCTGCGCGTTCTTGTAGAAGAGCGAGGCGTAGGCCGAGAAATTCTTCGTGCCGCCGCTCATCGTCACGATGTGGCGCTGCGTGAAGGGAGTCCGTGTGATGGCGTCGAACCAGTCGGTGCGTCCCCCGCGGTCGGCCTGTCCGTGGGCAAGCCATTCGTCGGCCGAGAGCACCTCGGCCTTGCGGCGGACGGTCTCGGTGGTGAATTCGCCCGTGTAGCTCACCGCGGGCGCTCCGATCTGCCCCATGCGGGTCGTCACGAGGATCACGCCGCCCGAGGCGCGCGTTCCGTAGATGGCGCCTGCCGAAGCGTCCTTCAGCACGTCGATCGACACGATGTCCTCTTTTTGCAGGATGTTCATGTTGCCGCCGGGAATGCCGTCCACCACGATCAGCGGGCCCTGCTCCGATTTAATCGAGTTGGCGCCGCGAAGCTGGATCGAGATGCTGCTGTTGGGGTCGGTGCCCGATGCTGAGACGATGTTCAGCCCCGGAACCTTGCCGGCAATGGCCTGCAGCGGCGAGGCGGTGTTGCCGGCGAGCAGGTCGCTGTTCTTGAGCGAGGTGATCGACGAGGTCAGCTCGCGCTTGTCCAGCGTGCCGTAACCGATCACCACGACATCGTCCAGTTGCAGCGACTCTTCGCGCAGCACGATGTCGAGCGAGGTGCGTCCCTGCACGGGAACCTCCTGCGTCTTGTAGCCGATCGACTGCACGATCAGCGTGGCGTTCGGAAGCGGTTCGCCGAAGGCGAATTGTCCGTTGACGTTTGTGGCGCAGGCTTTTCCGGTGCCTTTGACGATGACCGTCACGCCGACGAGTTTTTCGCCCTGTTCGCCGGTGACGACTCCCGAAAGATTACGGGGAGCCTCTTCCTTTTTGGCCGCGAGCGAGATCTGGTAGTTCGAAACGGTGTAGGCGATGGCCGTTCCGCCGAAGAGTTTGTCGAGCGTCGCGCCGATGGCTGCATCCTTTACCTCGATATCCACTTTGCGGTCGAGGTCCGGCAGCGACGAGTTGTAGAAAAAGCGGTATTCGCTTGTGCGCTCTATCTGCTGGATCACCGAACGTATGGCCGTCTTGCGGGCCGATACGGTGATCTGGGCGAACGTACATAGCGGCATGCACACCGCGAGGGCGAGCAGTGCCAAGCACGTTTTGCGTATTGAACTCATTGTATTGGTGTTTTAAGGTATGTTTTACTGGAGTGGTTATGGAGCCTTCCGCAAAATACCTTAAAGGCCGGCGGTCGTTCCCGAAGGGAGTCCGTAGCGGCGGGAGAAGTGTCGTTCTATGCCATAGGCAGTGAGGTTTTCGGGTTCATTATTCGGGTTCGGTCGGTTTGGTCGGTGTCGTGTGGGGGCTATCGTTTTTCGTCGAGGACCACGGTGTTCTGCTCGATCGTGTAGCTCACCTCGCCGGACAGTCCGATGAGCTGGAGCACGTTCTGCAGGTTGTTGTTCTTGATGATACCCTCGAAACGCAGGTGCTTGATGCGCTCCGAACGGAAGACGAAGCGGATGTTGTATTCGCGGTCGAGCAGTTCGGTCAGCTTCTCGAGCGTCGTGCCGCTTTCGACGATCAGCTCGTTGTTACGCCACAACCCGGCGAACTGGGTGCGCCCCGAGCCGTTTTTGGTGAATCCGCCGTCGGCGGTGTCGTAGGCCACGGCCTCCATCGGGTCCAGCGTCGTCGTGAAGCCGTCGCCGTCGTCGATGCGCACTTTTCCTTCGATGAGCGTCGTCACCGAGGTCCGGTCTTCGGGATAGGATTTGACGTTGAACACCGTGCCCAGCGCCTCGACGGTGTAGTTCCCGGTGTTGACGCGGAAACGCCGTTCGGGGTCCTTGGCCACTTCGAAATAACCTTCGCCGACGAGGTTCACCTCGCGGCTGCTGAGGTTGTAGCGGCTGTCGTAGCTGAGCTTCGATGCGGAGTTGAGCCATACGCGCGTGCCGTCGGGCAGCGTGATATTGGTCTTCTGCCCCTTCTCGGTGTAGATTTCGAACAGGTGTCCCTGCCGGGCCGCGATTTTCGCGTAGTTGTACCATCCGGTGACGGCGGCCACGGCGATGCAGGCCGCTGCGGCCCACGGAAGCAGCCGCCCGAGGAACCTGCGGCGCGGTGCCGGAGCTTCGGGGGCGCCGGCGTCAATCGTTTCGCGGATACGCGCGTGAATGCGCTCCTTGGTCCGGCTGTCCATCGTCCCGTTGGTTGAGGCCCATTTGCTTCGGTAGTACTCGGCCAGTTCGGGATCGGATTCCGACCTTTCCCGCAGCCACTCCGTCAGGGCGCGCTCCTCCTCGGCGGAGGTTGCGCCGTTGAAAAACCTTTCCAACAGGTTTATGGGATCGTTATTCATAAATAGATACAGTCTTGTTCGCGGCGGAGCCGCTTTCCATTAAATATGCGTGACGCCCCCGAATCCCTTATCCGGCGGGTTGTTTTTTTCGAAAATAGTTGGATTTAGCTGGTTGTGACCAGAAAAAGGAGCGCGCAGAAAAGATGGATGTTGCGAAACCGCGACCGCATGAAGATGTTGGCGTGGTAAAGCTGGGTTTCGATGGTCTTTTCCGAAAGGTTGAGGCGCCGGGCGATCTCCTTGACCGAGAGCCCTTCCTGTTTGCTGAGGATGTAGATGCGCTTACGCGCAGGCGGCATCTGTTCGACCAGTTCGGCGATGTATTCGCTCGTGAACGCGAGGTTCACCATGTTGTCGGTCGTATTCTCCCCCCCCCTCCGCGGGCCCTCCTGCTGCACGACGTCGATAAACGCCGAATTGAGCAGCATGCGGCGTCCCTCGCGGTAGACCAGATTGCGGGCCACAGTGAAGACCCAAGCTTGGAAATTGCGCTCCTCGTCGATCTGTGCACGGTATTCCCACAGCCGCAGGAAAAGCTCCTGAGTGATGTCCTCGGCCAGCGACTTGTTGAACAGCGTCTTGCAGGTGAAGTTGTAGACATACCCGCCCCACCGTTCGTAGATGGCGTCGAAAGCCTCGCGGTCGCCTCGTTTCAGGCGCCGCAGCAACTCTTTTTCCGTCTCTTTTGCTTTCATCTCCGTGCTGTCTGGGGCGCCTTCTCCGACGGCGCCAATACGACAAAGTTAAAACTATTTTTATCGTTTGAAACACTTCCGAGGCTTTTTTCACGATTTTGTTACGATACCTAATTATAAAAGGGAACGGCATTTAGATGAAAAAAATCGCACGGCGGATAAGGGTTTTCGCTTCGTTGTGCATATTTAAAAATAGTGATTATGGAGCACTGAAAATACCTTTTAAATTTTTTTACGGAAAATTTTAAAAGTCAACCAAAAGATGAAACCCAAGAATCTGTTCAAGGGAATCCCGGCGTTATTTCTGTTGCTTTTTGCGGCCGTCGGCTGCGAGCGGGATTTAACCGTGGATTGCAGCGATGCGGAGTTCTCCGTGCTCAGTGCGGACGACACGCCCGTGACCACCCGGCAAACCCTCAATTTCAATACTTCCGTCAGCCTGAAACTTCAGGCCCGGAATGTCGCCTCCACCGAAGTCTCCGTGCCCGAGGGCTGGGGCTGCGAGGTCAATATTCCCAAACGCACGGCGACCGTCACCGCACCCGACGGCGCCTATGCGGACGCCGCTGTCGACGGCGACATCGTCATCACGGCGAAGGGCGTCAACGGCTCCCTCGTCCGCGTCGCGTTTCCCGTCGAGGCGGTCGATGCCGAGGTCGTGCTGAAATGCACCGACGACCTCGCCGAACCCGTGTCGCTGGCTTACGGCGAATCCGCCGAGCTGACCTTCGACGCTCAGAATGTCGAACGGATCGACATGTCCGAACTTCCCGCCGGCTGGAAAGCCGTGCGTGACGGCTTCGTGCTGACCCTCACCGCCCCCGCTGCCGACGACGACACCGCCGCCGAAGAGGGTGAGATCGAGCTTACGCCTTACAGCCGCCGCGGTTCGAAGGGCGCCTCCGTCGTCATCAGGGTCGCCGTGGCCGAAGCGCCCATCGTGCTGACCTGCAACGAGGATATCAGCGACGTGATCCCCTTCCGCCTGAGCGACAGGAAGGTCTTTACCTTTGCCGCTTCTTCGAATGTCGTGGATGTAAAGGTGTCGGATGCCCCGAAGGGCTGGACGCTGAATCCCGATCTGGCAAAAATGCAGTTGGAGATTTCCGTTCCCGATCAGGCTGCCGCCGATCTGGCCGCCGAGGGCAGCGTCGTCCTCACGCCCGTCAGCAACCGCGGTACCGAAGGCGACCCCGTGACGATCCGCGTGAAGGTGAGCGTCACGGCTCCCGTGTTGGAATTCGACGTGACTTCGCACTATTTCGGTCTCGGAGAGACGATGACCATCCGCATGACCAAGGCCATCAACGTGGCGGACGTAGGGCTTAAATCGGCTCCCGAGGGATGGACCGCAGTGCCCGACTTCGGCTCCCGGAATTGCGCACTGACCGCTCCTGCGGCGGTTTCCGGTGCGGCTTCGTCCGGCAGGTTCGTCTTCACGGCAACCTCCGCGTCGCAGGAGACTCAGGAGGTGGAAGTGGAGGTTAAGTTCAACGGACTCCACGATGCCGGCGACTTTGTGAAATTCGGCGACGCCGTGGCGACGGGTGCGTCGGTCGACGATTTCCTCCTCGGCGGTGAGGTGAACCTCTTTGCCGATGCCGACCTTACGCAGGCGGGCCGCGATGTGATTGTCGGAGCCGCCGGGAAATCCTTCTCAGGGACCTTCAACGGCAACGGCCATACCATCACCCTGCGCATAGCCGCTTCGGGCGCCGATGCCGGCCTGTTCCATACGCTGGGTGCCGGAGCCGTGGTCAAGGAGCTGAAACTGGCCGGAACGATCACCTCGTCGGCTTCGGATGCCAATGTCGGCGGCGTGGCGGTCTACAACGACGGCGCCGAACTCAACGGCATCACCTCGTCGGTGGCCTTTACCTACAATGCATCGGTGAACGGCGGCTACTACGGCGGTCTGGTCGCCTACACCCGCCAGTCGGGAGCGAAATACATCGACTGCCATACGACGGGCGCCGTCGTGACCAAGGGTATCAAGTACCTCGGCGGGCTTCTCGGCGCCGTGGCCGCCGACACCGAGGGCACGATGACCGACTGCTCGAATGCGGGCAACATCGTCCTCAATTACGGTGCGCTGGCCATGGGCGGAGCTCATGCCGCCGGTTGTGTCGGCAATACGGAAAAGAGCAAGTGGACCTTTACGCGGGTCTCCAACACCGGCAATATCGACTACAATTTCGGCAAGACCAACGGTGCCATCTATTCCATCGGCGGAGCATTCGGCATGGCCTGCGGCAGGTTCGAGGAGTGCTTCAACAAGGGCAATGTCGTCGATACCGACGGTGCCGACGCCGTGGCGGGTACACGCCGCATCGGCGGTTTTGCGGGAGCGAGCGCGTCGGGCGGCTACCCGATCCGGGCCTTTAACTGCTACAATGAAGGTAAAGTGGTCGGTATCAGCAACTACGTCGGTGGATTCATGGGTATCGCCGAGGGTTCGAAACCCGAACTGAACGCCCCCAACGAGCTTACCGACTGTTACAATGCAGGCGACGTGCGTGTGGTCAGCAACACGACCATCTCGGGTATGTTCGGCGGTTTCCTCGCCGTGTCGTACCAGTGCGCCAACCTGACCCGTTGCAGCAACCGTGGCAAGGTCCTCGGATTTACGAACCGCAGTGCCGGCGGACTGGTCGGTGCCGGAGCCGATCAGCTTGTGATCGACCAGTGCGAGAATACGGGCATGATTTACATAGGCTGCACGGTGGCTTCCAACCCCAAGGCCGGACGTCCGTTCGTCGCGGGTCTCGTGGCCATCCGCGGTAAGAATCCCGTCACGATCCGCAATTCCAAGAACACGGGAGCCGTTACGGCGATGGTTCAGGCTGCGGCCGATGTCCAGAGCGCCTATGTTTCGGAGATCGTCACCGTCGATGGTCTGCCTGACGTGACCGTCTGCGACGATGCTACCAAGTCGGCGTCGGCCGGGGCGACCGTCACGCCGATCCTGAAAGACAGTTGGAACTCGAACATTCCCGGGCTGTAATTCCCCGGTTATGAAGCAGAGAGGGAGGACTCGCAATGGGTCCTCCCTCTTTTTTGTTCGGTTACAGCTTCGGGTTGTTCAGGTGCCGCTCCTTGTCGCGGGCGGTCTTCTTGGCGAAGTTGGCCTCGACGGCGGCCGTGAGGTCCACACCCGTCTGGTTGGCCAGACACACCAGCACCCACAGCACGTCGGCCATCTCGTCGGCGAGGTTTTCCTTTTCGCCCTTCTTGAACGACTGGTCGCCGTACTTGCGGGCCATCACGCGGGCCAGCTCCCCCACCTCCTCGGTCAGTACGGCCATGTTGGTCAGCTCCGAGAAATAACGCACGCCGTACTCCCTGATCCATGCGTCGACGCGCTCCTGCAATTCCTTGATTTCCATATTACTTTACCCTTATCAGATTCAGTCCGTCGCGCAGCGGGACGATGACGTTCTCCACGCGCGGGTCTTCGGCGACCGTGCGGTTGAACTCCACGAGCGCCTGCGTGTGATGGTCGCTGCGGGCAATGGGCTGCACGACCTTCCCCGACCAGAGGATGTTGTCGGCGATCAGCACCGAACCGCCGTGCACCAGCGGCCGTCGTCCGTCATCGCCCATCAGCATCCGGTAATAGGCGGGATATTCGCGCTTGTCGCCGTCGATGAACACCAGATCGAACTCCCCGCCCAGCTCCGGGGCGATCTCAAGCGCCGAACCGATGTGCAGTACGATCTTGTGCCCGTGGGGACTGCGGGCGAAATACGAGCGGATGAACTCCTCCTGCTCGTCGTCCACCTCGACGGTGTGCAGTTCGGCCCCTTCGTCGAGCCCTGCGGCCATCGAGAGCGCCGAATAGCCCGTGAAAGTCCCGATCTCAAGCACCCTGCGCGGCCGCACCATCCGCACCAGCATCTCCAGCAGTCGGCCCTGAATATGTCCCGAGAGCATACGCGGCGCCACGGCCCGCAGGTTGGTCTCGCGGTCGAGTTCGTGGAGCAGCGCCTCCTCGGGTTCCGAAAAATCGTGGACGTATTTCTCCAGCGCGTCCATTATTTCCGGTATAGTCCGTGTTTGTTGAACTGGTACGAAGCCTCGATCACCTCGTCTGTATCGGCATGCAGCCACAGCAGGCATTCGCGGGTGAATTCGAGGTAACCCGTGCCGTTGGCCGTTACGATGTTGCCGTCGCGCACGGCCTGCCGCTCCTCGTAGAGGTCTGCGCCCGTATAGTTCGCGCCGCCCCACTCGCGGAGCATTTCGAGGGTGTTGCCCGTGTGACGCACGCCGTTCAGGAACCCGTGCGCCGCGAGGAACGCCGCCGCGTTGCAGATCGCACCGACGAGCACGCCGCGTGCAAGTGCCGCTTCGACGATCGGAACGACCCGTCGAGCCTCCTCCGACTGCCATTGCATGCCTCCTACGAGGATCAGGGCCGCATAATCTTCGGGCATGGTCGCGGCCGTGTAGTCGACCGTGACGACCAGCCCGCCGATCGAACGCACCTGTTTTTGGGTGGGCGTCAGCGTCCGTGACACATAGGGCGTTCCGCCGCCCGCCATTGTCAGACCGGTGTTGAGTCCCGTGGTGAGAAACGCGCCTTCCCAGTCGGCGAAATCGTCGAGCAGCAGGAATAAAACTTCTTTTTTCATCCTATTTATAGATTAAACGTGACATATTCGAAAATACCGCTTCGGCAACCTCGGTCAGTTGTGCGGCCGTCAGGTCGCGGACCTTGGCGTAAACCTGCTCCATGGTGTCCACGTCGTCGTGGATCAGCAGGCTTTTGCCCGCCCCGAGCATGTAGCTCTCGTTGCTCTCGCTCGAAATGGCTAACTGGGCGATGAACTGCTTTTTGGCCATCGACAGTTGCCGGGCCGTGAGCGGTGCGGTGCGGAGTTTCTGCAACTGACCTTCGATCAGCCCGATGCACTGCTCCGCATTGTTGTGGTCCGAACTGAAATAGATCGCCACGATACCCGTGTCGCCGTAGGGCGTGTAGTTGGCTTCGATGTTGTACGACAGCCCGTTCTTCTCGCGCAGGACCACGTTCAGCAGCGAATTGGCGCTCGGGCCCCCGAGGATGTTGGTGAGCAACGCCAGCGGCAGCCGCTGCTCTTCGCCGATGCCGCAGGCGCGGTTGCCGACGATGCAGTGGGTCTGGTGGGTGTGCTTCACGACCGTCTTTTCGAACGGCGCACAGGCCGCAGGCTCCACCCTTTCGAATCCGCGTACCGTTGCCGGGCGGTCGGCGAAATAGCGTGTCGCCACCGCTTCAGCGGCCTTGGCCGAGAAATTGCCGATCGACGAGAAGACCATCTGGTCGGTGGTGTGCGTGCGTGCCGTGAAGGCGCGGATCGCGTCGCCGTCATAACGCATCAGCGATGCCTTGCGGCCCAGAATGTTGTGCCCCAGTTCCGAACCTGCGAAGAGCATATCCTCGAACGTGTCGTAGATCATGTCGGCGGGCGAATCCTTGTAGGTGTTGATCTCGTCCGCGATCACCTCTTTCTCGCGCTCCAGTTCCCGGTCGGGAAACGTCGAGCGGAACGCGATGTCGGCGATCAGCTCCGCGGCTTTGGCGAAATCGCCCCGGAGCGTCGTGGCGTGTATGGTCGTGTCCTCCTTGGTGGTGAATGCGTTCAGCTCTCCGCCGAGGTTCTCCAGCCGGCAGTTGACCTGCCATGCGCGGCGGTGCTCGGTGCCCTTGAAAAAGGCGTGCTCCGTGAAGTGCGCCAGCCCGTACTGGTCGGGATGTTCGTCGCGGCTCCCGGCGCCGATCACCAGCGCGCAGTGCGCCACCGATCCCTTCACCTGACGGTGGATGCCCCGGATGCCGTTGGGCAGTCTGTATGTGAAAAATTCCATTTCGGTCGTTTAAAGTTTGGTGCGTAGGCGCAGAAACTCGCCTGTGTGGCTTTCGGGGCACTTCTCCAGCTCGCGGGGCGTTCCTTCGAACACCACGCGCCCGCCCTGCGTACCCGCTTCGGGCCCGAGGTCCACGACCCAGTCGGCACACTTGATGATGTCCATGTTGTGTTCGACGATCACGATCGTGTGGCCGCGCTCGATCAGGGCGTTGAACGCCGCCAGCAGTTTCGAGATGTCGTGGAAATGGAGTCCCGTCGTGGGTTCGTCGAAGATGAACATCACGCCGCCCTGCGCCGAATCCTTCGTCAGGAACGACGCCAGCTTCACGCGCTGGCTCTCGCCGCCCGAAAGGGTCGACGACGACTGCCCTAACTTGATGTAGCCCAGTCCCACGTCCTGCAACGGTTGCAGCCGTTCGACGATGCGCCGGCAGGTAGCGTTCTTTTTAGCCTCTTCGCCGAAGAATGCGACGGCGTCGTCCACGGTCATCTCCAGCACGTCGTAGATCGACTTTCCGCGGTATTTGACCTCCAGTACTTCGTCGCGGAAACGCCGTCCGCCGCACGCCTCGCAGACCAGCTCCACGTCGGCCATGAACTGCATCGAGACTTTGATGACACCCTCGCCCTGGCACTCCTCGCAGCGTCCTCCCGCGATGTTGAACGAGAATGCCGAGGCCCCCAGTCCGTTGTGCTGGGCGTAAGGCTGGTCCGAATAGAGTTTCCTGATTTCGTCGTAAGCCTTGATGTAGGTCACCGGGTTCGAGCGCGACGACTTGCCGATGGGGTTCTGGTCGACCATCTCGACCGACTTGAGCAACTGCACGTCGCCCGTCAGCCCGTCGAAATCGCCGGGTTTGACCCCCGTGTCGTACAGCATGCGCCGCAGCGCCGGGTAGAGAATGCCTTTCGCCAGCGACGATTTTCCCGAGCCGCTGACGCCCGTGATGCAGGTCATCACGCCTAACGGAATCTTCACGTCGATGTTGCGCAGGTTGTTTTCCCGCGCGCCCTTGACGGTTATCGAGTTGCTCCAGCCGCGCTCGGTCGTCGGAACGGCTATTTCGCGCCGCCCCGTGAGGTAGTCGGCCGTGAGGCTCTTTTTGCTTTTCAGCAGTTGGGGCAGCGTACCGCTGAAGACCACCTCGCCGCCGTTGTAACCCGCCTTGGGGCCGATGTCGACGATCCAGTCCGCGGCGCGGATCACCTCCTCCTCGTGCTCTACGACGATCACCGTGTTGCCCAGATCGCGCAACTGTTTCAGTACGCCGATCAGACGGTTCGTGTCGCGCGGATGCAGGCCGATCGACGGTTCGTCGAGGATGTAGAGCGATCCGGTGAGGTTGCTGCCCAGCGAGGTCGAGAGGTTGATGCGCTGGCTCTCGCCGCCCGAGAGGGTCGACGACAGCCGGTCGAGCGTCAGGTATCCGAGCCCCACGTCGGCGAGGTATTGCAGGCGGTTGCGGATTTCGACCAGAATGCGCGACGCCGTCTTGGTGTCGTGTTCATCCAGTTCCAGCCCGCCGAAGAACGCGATCAGCTCGTCCACGGGCATCGTCACCAGATCGGCGATTGTCTTTCCCGCGACGCGCACATACAACGCCTCTTTGCGCAGACGCGAACCTCCGCAGTCGGGGCATGTCGTTTTGCCCGTGTAGCGGGCCTTCATCACCCGGAACTGGATTTTGCGCCGCTCCGAGTCGATGTATTCGAAAAATTCGTCGAGACCGTGGAAATACTGGTTGCCGCGCCACAGCAGACGTTTCTGCTCGGGCGTCAGTTCGTGGAACGGCGTGTGGATCGGGAAATCGAACTTCGAGGCGTTCTCCACGAGCTGCTGCTTCCATTTGCGCATCGTCTCGCCCCTCCAGCAGGCGATGGCGTCCTCGTAAATGGTCTTGCTCTTGTCGGGGATGACGAGGTCCTCGTCGATGCCGATCACCTTGCCGTAACCCTCGCACCGGGGGCAGGCTCCCAGCGGGTTGTTGAAGCTGAACAGATGCTCCGAGGGGTGTTCGAACTCGATGCCGTCGGCCTCGAAGCGCGAGGAGAACTCTTTCACACCCTCGTCCGTGACGATCTCGCAGATGCCCCCGCCGTAGGAGAACGCTCGGGCCACCGAGTCGCGGATGCGGGTCTGCGTGTCCTCGTCCGTCGTGACGCGCATGCGGTCGACCACCATCCGGATATCGTCGGCCTTCGTGTCGGGGCCGATGCCGGGCAGGATATCCTCTATGAGCTTCACCTCGCCGTCCATGTAGACGCGCATGAGTCCCTCCGAGAGCAGCAGCGTCAGTTTTTCGATGATCCCCTGCCCTTCGGCGAGCGCCAGCGGGGCGCCGATCACCACGCGCTGGTTTTCGCGGGCAAGAATCCACGCCGCCACGTCGTCCACGCTGAAACAGCGCACCTCGGCGCCCGAAACGGGCGAAAAGGTGCGGCCGATGCGGGCGAACAGGAGCTTGAGGTAGTCGTATATCTCGGTCGTCGTGCCCACCGTCGAACGGGGATTGCGCGTGTTGACCTTCTGCTCGATGGCGATGGCCGGCGCGATGCCCGAAATGATGTCCACGTCGGGTTTGTTGATCTTGCCGAGAAACTGGCGCGCATAGGCCGAGAGGCTCTCGACATAGCGGCGCTGCCCTTCGGCGAAGATCGTGTCGAAGGCCAGCGTCGATTTTCCCGAACCCGAAAGGCCCGTGATAACGACCAGTTTGTCGTGCGGGATTTTAACCTCGATGTTGCGGAGGTTGTGGACCCGCGCACCTTTAATATAGATTGCGTTTTCGTGTGCCATTTTTGTATAACTAATTTTCCGCAATGCTCCCGCCGGCTTTCCGGAGTTTTTCGACGAGCGCTTCCGCGCGGCTTTCGCGGATGGTGAGCCGCATGGAGCAGAGGTTGTCGAAGGTCTGCGACACTACCTTCGGCTGCTCCTCCTTGACGACCCGCATCACGCCGTTCATCGCCACATAGGGGAAATCCACCTCCACCGTGCGGTCCACCGTGAGTTCCACGATCTCCGCCGCGGCGATGGCTTCGGCCGCAGACTCCCTGTAGGCGGCGATCAGCCCCGGAACTCCCAGCTTCGTGCCTCCGAAATAGCGGACCACGACCACCAGACAGTCGGTGATGTCGTTCGAAAGCAACTGCCCGAGTATCGGCTTCCCGGCGGTTCCCGAAGGCTCCCCGTCGTCGTTCGAGCGGAACGCTTCGCCGTGCGGGCCCAGCCGCCATGCGTAGCAGTGGTGCGTGGCGTCGTAATATTTCTTGCGCAGGGCGTCGAGCCGTTCGCGGATCTCCTCCTCCGAGCGCACGGGATATATCCAAGAGAGGAACTTGCTGCTCCGCTCCCGGCAGGCGGCTTCGGCCGGGGCCGCGACGGTTCGATAACTGTCGCCGGCCACCGTTATTTCACTTTTCGGAAGAGACGCTCCCAGCGGATGTTGGCCGGGAAACGCTTGTTGGCATCGAGCGACAGCCATACGAACGACGCCTTGCCGACGATGTGGTCCTCGGGCACGAAGCCCCAGAAACGCGAGTCGGCCGAATTGTGGCGGTTGTCGCCCATCATCCAGTAGTAGTCCATGGCGAAGGTGTACTCCGTGGCTTCCGCACCGTCGATGTATATTTTGCCGTCGCGCTCCTCGAGCTTGTGGCCCTCGTAGGCCTCGATGATGCGGCGGTAGAGCGGCAGGTTCTCAGCCGTGAGCCGCACGGTGGCGCCCTTCTCCGGGATCCAGATCGGACCGTAGTTGTCTTGGCTCCAACGGGCTTCGTCCCACTGCGGGAATACGCCGTTGTTGGGAGTGTAGATGTAGCGGCGGACCGATATGACGTTGCTGAGCTCCTTGACCTTTTCGGCGATTTCGTCCGTGAGTGTCATGAAATACCCCGAGCCGTTGCCGGTATACTCCCGGATGCCGAGGTTGTCGATGGCGTATTGCGTGAAGGGCGACGAGGTCTGCACGACGTAGCTGTATTGCAGTCCCGGCACCTCCTCCTGCGGCTGCCCGTTGATGAAGGCCTGTCCGTCACGCACTTCGAGCGAGTCGCCCGGGATGGCGATGCAGCGCTTGATGTAGTTCTCGCGCTTGTCCACGGGGCGGCTGATGATCGTGTATTCCTGATTGAGACGCTTGCGTCCCTCCTCCTTGCCGAACGAACGTTCGAATTCGCGCACGACGTCGTAATAGGTCACGGCCGGGTCCTCGAGCAGCACGGTGTCCCCCGCCGGGAAGTTGAAGACCACCACGTCGTTGCGGCGGATCGGCTTGAGTCCTTTCAGACGGTGGTACGGCCACTTGATCGCCTCGGAGAACGATTTCTTGGTCTGCGAGAACGGCATCGTGTGGTGTACGAACGGGAACGACAGCGGCGTGTTGGGCATCTGGGGTCCGTAGGCCACCTTGCTCACATAGAGATAGTCGCCCACCAGCAGCGACCGTTCCATCGACGAGGTGGGGATGACGTACATCTGGAAGAAGAAAATGTGGACCAGCGTGGCGACGACCGTGGCGAAGATGATGGCGTTGACCCATTCGTAGACGGTCTTGTAGACCTTGCTCTGGCGGCACATCTTCACGTTGTGGCTCCACACATAGCGGTAGAAGAACTTCGTGATGTAGAGGTCGAAGATGACCGGCAGTCCCAACAGCAGCCAGAGGTTGCCTGTCCAGACCACGAACCAAAGCGTATAGAGCAGTGCGGCGAGCGTGAACCCGACCCATTTGTTGCGTAGTAAATCCCTGATTTTTCCCATTTTGTATCGGTTATTTCAACTATTTCAGCAGGTCGTCCATCCCGAAGACGCCCTGTTTGCCGCAGAGGAATTCGGCGGCCACGACGGCCCCCATCGCCAGCGTGCGGCGGTTCTTGATCGTGTGTTTCAGTTCCAGCATGTCGTCCGCCGACTCGTAGGTCACGGTGTGGATGCCCGGGACGGCGCCTTCGCGCACCGAGCGGATTTCGATCCGGTCGGCCGGGGTATCCTCGCTGCGCTCCACGCGGTTCGTGGCGTGCGCGATGCCCGGGGCGTAGTTGACCCAGCCCTGCTTGTCGGCGAGGTTGTCGAGGATGCCTTCGGCCAGCGTGATGGCCGTGCCGCTCGGGGCGTCGAGCTTCTGGGTGTGGTGGACCTCCTCGATGCGCACGTCGTAGCCCCCCACGCGGCCGATCATAGCCGCCAACTGCCGGTTGAGGCGGAACATCAGGTTCACGCCCAGACAATAGTTCGATGCGTAGAACAGCGCTCCTCCCCGTTCGCGGCACAACTCCTGCAACTCCGCGAGCCGGTCGGTCCAGCCCGTCGTGCCGCTCACCACCGCCGCGCCGTTCTCGAGACATGTGCGGATGTTGGCGTAAGCGGTCGCGGGCGTGGTGAACTCCAGCGCCACGTCGATCCCCGCCAGATGCTCCGCGTCGAGTTCGTGTGCGTTGTCGGTGTCGATGACGAGGGCCGCCTCGTGGCCCCTTTCGGCGAGTATCCGTTCGATTTCACGGCCCATCTTGCCGTATCCGATAATTGCAGCCTTCATTTGTTTTATCAAGATATTCGTACAAAGATACGAATTATTTATGAATCTAAACGCAGGAGGGAGTACAATAGTATTCCGGAATTTTGTATATTTGCCAAAAGAAGTTACGAAAAGAGTGTAATTTATTGGAAATGAGCGTAGGTTAATTGCTCTTGATAGTAATAGGTTACGATTTAGTTAGTTATCTACTGCATTATCCTTCTGCGCGTTGCGTAACCTTCAAAGAACTCTTCGTATGCAAAAGTAGCTATTTAATTCGAGATTTTGATATAAACTCCCGTTTTTTATCCCCTCATTCATAAGAATTTTCCGTAAAAGCGGTATTGTCCGTCGGCACACCATTGCCCAAAACGAGTTTGGAACAAACGTGTGCCGACTACCGCATAGCTGGAGAAAAGGGCATTGCCTCACGCCTAAACGATGTTTAGACAGATGAAGCAATGCCCCTTTCTTTTGCGCCTATGCCAAGAGGTGCTTTTACGGGTTTTCAAATGATTTTTCTTTTTTCGCTGTCTCTTTTGCCGGAAGCGGAAAGTGAATGCAGAGTGTGTCAGCCTGCCCCATGAATGAAACAGGCGCCCACACACAGCCGGACAAACCGGGAAGAATGATTGTTGCCACCCGGCTGAACAAGTTCCGTCGGATCGGAAACAATCATACTTCCTTTGTTGTGGTTTGCCCTTTTCACGCTTCCGGTGATGTCTTTTTCCTTTTGGTGATTCTTTTTTTTACGGATTTTCCCCTGAAGTTTTTTTCTACACAATCTGCCTCTGTTTTCGTTTACCTCCATTTTGCGCCTTTCAGTAAGCCGCATCAGTCAGTCATTTTCGTTCTGGGCGCAAAGGTAATTCCGGGATTGGACGGGAAAGCAAGGTCAAGCCTCCTGTTTTCGGTAAAAATCTCCAGCCCTGCGGGTAGTATTTTGACCGAAAAACCTTGCATTCCCTAATCCCTACCTTTTCAAGCACCCGAAACGAAAACGACCGATGCGACAGAAAGACGCATAAAAAAAATGTCGGATAAACGAGAGGCAGATAAGATAGTTTGAAACTCAACTCCCTCAGCTCTTGAATCCGCATTAAAAACAAAAAAATCAAAAACAGCGAAGATATGACGGCAACGGCAAATTTCAGACAAATGGCGCAACACATCGGGTTGGCGATATGCGGCTTGATGATGCGCACCGCCTTCGGGGTGTTCGGCATCCTTTGGGGCATCATCAGAGAGATTGTAAACGGAGTGTTCCGAGTGGCGATAGGTGTAATCGTGGCTATCCTTTCCACCATTGCCTTCTTTGGCTTCATCCTTTGGTTATTCACCCTTTAACCCTTACCGACATGGCAAAAAGAAACAGCAAGACGGCAGCGCAGCAGTGCAGATATTACGAGGTGGACAACATCTTCGTGTATATGGTGGAAACGTACATCAACGGCAATTTTGAAACTTTCCGAAGATTGTACCACGAACTGAACAAGGACGCACGGAGGGATTTCATGGACTTCCTTCTCAGCGAGGTAGAGCCGACCTATTGGAGAGAGATACTGAAACAGATAATCTAAAAATGACAGCGATATGAAAGGAACAGACCATTTCAAGAGAACGATATATATGTACTTGGAACAGCGTGCGGAGGAAGATGCGCTATTTGCAAAGAAGTACCGCAACCCTGCCAAGAACATGGACGAGTGCGTGACCCACATTCTGAACTATGTGCAGAAAAGCGGTTGCAACGGTTTCACGGACGGAGAGATATTCGGGCAAGCCATCCACTACTATGAGGAAAACGAGATAGAGGTGGGCAAACCGATGGACTGCCAAGTGGTTGTGAACCACGTTGTGAAACTCACGGCAGAGGAAAAGGCGGAGGCACGTCAGAACGCTGTCCGCAAATACCAAGAGGAGGAACTCCGCAAGTTGCAGAACCGCCACAGACCGTCAGCGAGAAAAGAAAACCAACCCCAACCCTCATTATTTGATTTAGGCTTATGAAACCGAAGACCAAGATACAGAAAGAGGTGGCAAGACTTTCCGCCAACCTTCGCCCCATATCAGCGACACAAATAGATTGGGCATACCGCCACTGCGTTGAGCATATCGGCTACCGCACCAAGAAAGGGAACATCACCTGTTCCGACTGCGGTCACGAGTGGCACAGCGACAGCGGACTATGCGACACCCTTGAAGGCTGCACCTGCCCCAAATGCCATGCCGAACTCAAAGTGCAGGACACACGCAGACGCATCTACAAGGAAACGCAGAATTTCAGCGTGATAACCACCTGCAAAGGGTATCAGGTAATCCGCGTGGCGCAGGTCAGATGCGAGAGCAGGAAAGGCGAACCGATGCGTTTCTACTGCCACGAGGTCGTGCAGCGTTGGATTTCACCCGACGGCAAGGTTACGGACATGGCGTTGCTCCGTGGCTTCCTTTTCTGCTATTGCGATGTGTGGGCATTAGGCAGCGATATGGAGGTAAGACCGCACAACAGCCTATACGATGATGTGGTGGCAAGAAGCTGTGCATATCCAAAGATGAGGATATTGCCCCAACTCAGACGTAACGGCTTCAAGGGCGATTTCCACGGCATCTCCCCCGTGCGTCTTTTCAAAGCCTTGCTTTCAGACCCAAGAATTGAAACCCTTATGAAAGGCGGTGAGATTGAGGTCATGAAACACTTTCTTTTCAATACCCGTACTGCCGATGAATGTTGGGCATCATATCTGATTGCCAAGCGTCACAAGTATCAGATAGACAACCTCTCAATGTGGTGCGACTATCTGCGTATGCTCAAAAAACTCGGTCAAGACCTCCGTAACCCGAAGAACATCTGTCCCGAAGATTTCATGGCGGCACACGACAACGCAACCCGAAAAATTGAAGCCATACACGAGAAGGAAAGAGCCGCAGAGCAACGCCGTTGGGAGATTGAAAGGCGTGAGCGTGAGCAACAGCGACAACTCCAACGAAAGAAAGATGCGGAGGATTTCATCGCCAACAAATCCAAATTCTTCGGCTTGGTAATCACGGACGAGGAAATAATCGTCAAGGTGCTTGAAAGCATAGACGAGTATTACAACGAGGGCAAGACGCAGGGCATCTGCGTGTTTGGCAGTGGATACTACAAGAAAGCCGACACCCTCATACTATCGGCAAGGATTGGCGATGAGATTATTGAAACCGTAGAGGTGGACTTGCGAACCCTCGAAGTGGTGCAGTGCCACGGCAAGCACAACCAGGACACCGAATATCACGAGCGCATCATAGACCTTGTGAACAAGAACGCCAACCTTATCCGTGAGCGGATGAAAGCGGCATAGCATAACCCCTAAAACAACATTGATATGGAAGTAAGAATTGAAAGTATGATTTGTGTGTGGGATGATGCAATCCCCACGATGTTCCTTGAATTTGTGAACCTCCTCACTCTCACAACGAGTGAGGGGGAATTGAGAAAGAGCGTAAAGGAGTTTGCCGAGAAGCACGAACTTGACAAGTTTTTCCTTTACGGCTTCGGCTCACACCATTTCTACCTGCACCAACGCTACACAAGCAACCCCGAAATGGTGATGAAGAACAGAGTTCTGTCAGTACATTTTTAACCATCTAAAAAGCAACATTATGACAACACGAATGACCATCAACGGAGTAAGCACCTGCGCGGAAGCAGGTACGGAGAAATACGAGCGTTTCCAATCGGGTATCGGAAGACGCAGGCGGACACTTGTGCAGTACGACTACCGCCACCCCATAGACAGAGAATTGTTCTCTTGTGTCAAACCCACGTTGGACGAGTGCCGAGCCGCACGGGACAAGTGGCTGAACGCAAAGAAGGGAAAGGAGGACAGACTATGAACACGACCTATCAAACGCTGATAGTCAAGTTCAGCGAACCTATCACGGCATTGGACGGTATCTTTGACGATACCGGAGCGTGGGGAACGGACACCCTCAAGGGGTGGATAGATGATTACGAAAGCACACGTTTCACCGCCACCGACAGCCATACGGCAGTCATCACGAGCGAGTACAATATGGAATGTGTGAAAGAGTGGCTACAACGGCAGACCCCCATTTCCGAAATGCGAGAATTTTGAACGGGATGGCGGTGTCCGCACCGCCAATACTTAAAACCCTAAAAACAAAAGATATGATAGCCAAGACGATATTACAGCAGATAGGCGGAAAACGCTTCACCGCCATGACAGGTAGCCGTGATTTCATAGATATGGGCAACGGCTTACGGATGAGCCTTGCAAGGAACAAAACAAGTGCCAACCGCCTTGACATCATCTATGACGAAGGGGCAGACCTCTACAATATGCGCTTCTACCGCAGGACGTTCAGCAAAAAGACCTTTGAGTGCAAGACAAAGGACATTGCCGTACACGAGGGTATCTATTTTGATATGCTGGAGGAAATGTTCACGATGGTGACGGGACTTTACACACGCTTTTGAGTGGCGGGGCGGCGAGAGCCGCCCTACTTTCTTTCAGTGAGCATGATGGCGGACAAAGAAAGTAGCAAAGAAACCTTTGTCCAATCTGCGATAACTAAAAAATCCGCAAGTAAAACTTGCGGAGGCTATATATTGGGTCGTTATTTTTTGGTGGAGGGGAATGATAATCTCGAACCGTTGAACTACACATTTCTGCTTCGTCTCCATTTCCCCCAACGATTTGATACGTTCAATCATTTTTGTTGTTCCTTTCTGAATTTTCCTAAATACTTTCTTCATAATTTCGCTATACTTTTTATGGTTAATAACTATGTTTTGTATTGCTCTCACAACACTTACAACTTGAAGTGTTATTTGGAAACCGATAGGCAAAAATGGCTCAACGATGTCAATTAACGAGAAAATCCTACGATAATCTATCAAGTGATAGAGCAAAAGACGTGCCAAGTTAAATATGGCACGTCTTTTGCCAGTTTTGTCAGTCCTTTTATGGGATATACAACAGCGCAAACTCCGCCTTTCTCCGTTTGAGCAGCATGGCGTGGCGTTTTCCTTTGTAGTTGCAGAAGGCTATATACTCACGGTAGATGTTCCTGTCACCAGCTTCCAGCTTCTTGATTAAGGTGCTTTTGGGGATTGTTTTGCTGCCTAACAGCTTCGCCGGTCCCACATTGTAAGCTAACGTGCCAAGCAAAATCGAATCAACCCCGAATTTACGGAACATGGCGACAAATTTGCGCAGGTCTTTCCGCAAAAGTTCATCCGCATCCCGTTTTGTCATGGTTCGTGCCGAATACTTCTCGTTTGGCAAAAGTTTGTGACCCCAACCGACGTATGGGTAGTGTTTTTCTGAGTGCCAGCCTTCAAAGTAGCGGCAGCATAAAAAAGCACGTTCCATAAGCGGCAGTCGGTAGATTGCCGCCTGCCCGTCCGTTCCCTCTTGGCGGCTGATCTGCGCGGACACAGAACAGACCGTCAGAAGTGAACAGAGCATTGTCATGAATACACGCATCATTTCAACAAGGGGCTGAAGTTGCCGATGGGAACGATGGTAAGATCGTCGTCCTTTACATTCCTGTTGTTGAAGTCAAATTCCAGTTCGTAGGAGTTGCTAAAGTTATCCTCCACCACCACGATGAAATTATGCGCCTCATCACCCGCCGCCGTGTAGTACAGGCGGAATTTTTCGTTCTCCAGCAGGTAGCGGTCGTTAGGCAGGAAGGTGATGCCGTTATCCATTTTGAGCGAGCCTTCCCCCTCGAACTGGAAATAGCGGATGGTATAGAGCGTACCCGAAAAGTCGCCCTCCTTTTTCAGTTCACAGCGGATTTCCACTGTCTGCCCCTTTACTACCTTGTTCGGCACGGGCATGACCTCCACCGTGAAGGGATAGGACTGCTGGATGTCCATGTCATCGTCACATGACACGAGGGTGAATGACATGGCGGCTATCAGGCATAACGCCACTGCCTTGAATATTGATGTTCTCTTGTTTCTGTTGTTCAGTATGTTCATTGTTCTTCGATTTTTAGATGGTTGTTTTTCTGTTTTTTCGTTGTCAGTTGCAGGTACTCGTTCAAGTCCTTGCAACCGTCATAGAGGGAGGAACGGTCGGTGACACGTTCCCCGTATCGCATGGTAAGTGCGGCAAGCGTCCGCCGTCCGGCTTCGTCACGGTCGAGGAAGCAGCCGATGCGCCCGTATCCGTCCAGCAATCCCGCCGCCTTCTCCACGTTGGCGACTGAGTTCAGCACAAGACAGTCAGCGTTACCGGTTACACCAAGCGTCACGGCAGAGAGAAAGTCCATGAAGCCCTCGAACACGAGGCACTCGTCAGCCGGGATGTCATTCGCCTTTACCAGTGATACAGACTTCGGAGGTATGCAACCCTTGAAATATCGGCTTCTGACTTCATAGCCACCTGCCATGTTCGGAAAGCCAACGGCAAAATACCGTTTCCCACGCACACCGTAGTTCAAGCGGCAGCAGTGACGGGATGCGATGGCGTAAGGGATGCCCCGTTCCTCTAAATACTCCGTCAGCAGTGAGCGGAGCAGCGGAGCGACCTCCACATCCTCAAAAACGGATTCGGTCGGCTTCGAGAGATAGACGGGCTTTTCCCATCCGGCAACCGTCATATTGGCGGCTTCCGCTATGAACTTCGCTTGCTTCATGAAGTCATCGCTTTGCAGAAACTCCCCGGCAAGCGTGAAGATGTCGCCGCCCTTGCCCAAACCGAAGTCGTACCAGAGCTGTTTCGCCACGTTCACACGGAAAGAGGATGTGCGCTCGCCCCTGTACGGGGCAAGATACCACAGCTCGTTACCGCTCCTTCTGACAGGCTCATGCCCCAGCCGTGCGAGAAAATCCGCAAGCGGCATCCTTCTGACAGCATCTATTTCCGTCCTTTCCATGCCCGTGTCAGTTGATGATGAACTTGATACCAAATGTTGTATAGTCACTTATGTGTTATACTATTGTTATATCGCTATAATTCAGATTATTTCCAAGATTTAGTACAACATAATTTTATTACTATTATTGTAATTCAAATTGTAATTATCGTATTGTCAAATCTAAAAAGTTACATGTATGTTAGAACAATTGATTTTCGAAAAGTCTCACCTACGGAGACATTTGGATGCACCTCTACTTGAAGAGCGTGAAGGTTACTTGCAGTATATACAGACAAACGTAAATAGTAATAAAGATTACCTGTTACGTTTGGCTGTTCATATGCTTAGAGGTGTTGAACTTCTAAAACTTTCAGACAATGATTCTTCGTTGGTATCAGTCAACGCAATAAGAAAGATTGTAGAGGAATGGGGACAAACTGGCATAAGTCGATCAAAACAAACGGCTTTCAGTTCACAAAGCAAAGGGAAGATGGAAGCCTCAATCACCAAATGGCTAAGTTACATCAACCGTTTGGAAAGCCGATTGGAAGACTCAATCCCTGTCTTCAATACATTATTTAGAAGGAGATACACCAGAAAAAAAATGCTAATGGCTCCTTTTTTAGAAGAGCGCATAGAATACCTTCTACATTGGGAGAAACTTGGTGCGACAAGAAATACTTTAAAGACAATTGCGGAGTATGAACTTCACATTATAAAGTATTTATCTATGGAACGCCTAAGGGTTGTCAATATTGATGAAATAAGAGAAGCGTCCAAGGTATGGGCAAAAGAAAAGAATGTAACAAGAAGGACTATCGAATATTCACCTCACGGAGAGAGAGTTTTTTTCAGATATGCGAAAGGCTGGTTGGGATTCATGGAATGTCTTGACAATAAAAAGGACACGTTCCCTTTTGAGAAAATGGCAATTGAATACCTGGACTATTTAGTAAATGTCCGTGGTTACTCTCTGCAAACATACAAAAGTAGATATCTGGTATTGAAAAGAGCATTCCTTCTGTTAGGAAAGCAATGTAATGTATTGCATGAAGTAACTCCTAAGCATATAGATACCATCATCACCTGCTTGCATGAGGAGGGAAAAATGTCCCGACGGTCTATCGCTGGCTTAACTTCCATACTCCGTTCTTTTTTCTTGTACGCGGAGCAAAAAAAATGGTGTATGGAGAATATTTCAAGTTCCATATATTCTCCACGGGTGTATTCGGAAGAAAATATTCCATATGCGCCACAAAGAGATAATATCAAACAAGCCGTGCAATATTACAACACGGACGAGAAGTCGGCAATCCGTAATTATGCCATACTCCAAATCTTTGCGGTTTACGGCATACGGACTTACGAACTTGCCAATCTCCAATTGAAAGATCTGGATTGGAGGAAAGAACTGCTACACTTAAGAAGAGCAAAGGGGTGTCGTCCGCAAACCTTTCCGCTGGTTAGATCCGTGGGCGATGCCATTCTTCACTATCTCAAGGAAATAAGACAGAATGAAAGTCATTCCGAGTATGTTTTCCTCTGTATGGATGCCCCGTATAGACCGGTTTCAACATCTGCCGTTTACAAAATCGTAAGTGACAGTCTGCGTCAACAAGATATTGTTTTGAAACATTATGGGGCGCACTGTTTACGTCACGGTAGCGCCACCCTTTTGGTCAATTCCGGCTTTACAATGAAAGAGGTAAGCGATTATTTGGGACACCAGTCACTTGACACAACTCGTATCTATGCGAAAGTTGACCTTTTGAGTCTTAGGAAAGTGGCTGATATGAATTGGGAGGGCTTACTATGACCATAGGAGAAATCATGCCCGTATACATTGCTTATCGCCAGTCGCTTGGAGAAAAGTTTAAGAACAACAGAAATATCTTGTGCAGCTTTTGTCGTTACGTCGGAGAGGATTGTGGGCTGGCATTAATAAACCGGGATATTGTATCTGATTTTTTATATGCCCCGAAAGGGATGGTAACTTCCAACTGGTTTTCTAAATATACAGCATTGAAAGGATTCTATACATGGGCATTGTCAAGAGGATATGTGAAGGAAATCCCATTACAACAGGTATTGCCAAAGCGACCGGATCATATCACTCCATATATCTATAGCAACAGCGAGTTGAAATCCTTGTTTGATAGTGCTTTGACTTATCAAAGAAGGAAAGGTCACATGATTCCATATGTGACACAAACCATATTGGTGATAACATATACGTTGGGATTAAGAATACATGAGACGTTGGACTTGAAACTGGAGGATATTGATATGTATGAATCATTGACTGTAATCCGTGAGTCAAAATTCTATAAATCGAGAATTGTCCCGTTTGGAAAGAAAGTGGGATGTCGTTTTGCGGAATATTTGGAGTGGCGCAAAAAAAACGGTTATCCGCAAGGCGAGAAATCAGCCCTGTTTGTAGATGACAGGGGACATCCTGTCAATATCCATACTTTTAGTTCCTGCTTTAAGCATATCAGAAAAAAAGCTGGTATAAGTCGAAATGACGGAGGGCGATTTCAGCCAAGAATCCAAGATTTGCGCCATACTTTTGCCACCAACAGATTGGTGACATGGTATACTGAACAAAAAGATGTACAAAGTCTGCTGCCCTTATTGTCTTCATATTTAGGGCATACACAGCTTTCTCATACATCTGTCTATCTCTCAATGATTCCTGAATTACTGAAAGAAGCTTGTAAACTTTTTGAAAATTACATTGATTATGAATGAACAAAGAAAATATTTAAGTTATTGGATAAGACGATTCTTGCTGGAATATATTATAACCGAAAGAAATCTTTCCAGAAACACACAACTTAGTTATAGAGACACTTTTAAATTGTTGATACCGTTTCTTTCAAAAGAAGAAAAAGTAAAGGCGGAAGAAATTCTGCTGGAGCATATAACTCCGGACAATATAATCTTATTTTTGGAAAATATCGAAAAGAGTAGAAAATGTTCCGCATCAACAAGAAATCAAAGGTTGACTGCCATATTTGCTTTATCCAAGTTCGTTGGTCAAAACTCCCCCGAGCATGTAGAATGGAGCAGAATCGTACATACTGTACCTGTCAAAAAATACCAGAAGACAATCATAACCTATTTGGATAAGGATGAAATGAATGCTTTACTGGAGGCTCCTAATCGTAAAATAGGACAAGGAAGAAGGGATTATGCGTTGCTTCTGTTTTTATACAATACCGGTGCACGGGCGGACGAAGCAGCCAATCTAAAGATATCCGATCTGTTTATGGAGAAGAAGGTCGTATGTCTTCATGGAAAAGGAAATAAAACAAGAAGGTGTCCTTTGTGGAAAAGTACAGTGGAAGAACTAAAGGTACAAATCGAAAAACGAGATAGTTCAGAAAATGTTTTCATGAACAGGCTTAATCAACCTATCACTCGCTTTGGTATTTATACTATTGTTGGGAAATATGCAAAACTGGTAGCAGCAACTTATCCTTCAATATTGCAAAAAAGAGTAAGTCCACACACTATAAGGCATACTACGGCTACACATTTGCTACAAGCCGGTGTTGATATTAATACAATTAGGGCTTGGCTAGGACATGTCTCTGTCAATACGACTAATATCTACGCTGAAATTAATCTTAAAATGAAAGCTGAAGCTCTGGCTTGTTGTGAAGTGGAATGCAAGAATCACAGCAGTAAACGTTGGAAAGAGGACGAGGAGTTGATGAGCTTTTTAGATAATTTGTAGATATTATTATGTGGTATTTACTTTTATCAATATTCTGATTTTAAATGTGTTGTTGACCTTTTTAGGGCCAACAACACATAAGTGACTATACAACATTTGGAATCAAATGTTATATATAACATTTTATCCCGACCCCGAACTGCGTGTGGAACTTCCGTGTGTCGCCACCCCAAAGGCAACGCTCCCGCAGGTTGGCAAGCAGGGCGATACGGTCTGCCACGTAACACTCCACATCGAGCGTCAGCGCACCGCCGTAGATGAAGGCGTCCCGGTCGTGCAGCGTGGAGCCGTCATGCAGCACCTTCTTCCCCCAATTTACCGCCTCATATCCGGCGAGAGCCGAAGCCCCGGCATAGACGAAAACAATCTTTCGGGCGTCCGACAGTATCTTGAAGTAATAGCCGCCCTCCGCCGTGAACTGCGCCACGGGTATCTTGGTGTCCTTGTAGGGATTGTTCTTCAACAGGTATTCGCCACCGAACACCCACTTGTTCCCCTTCTTCGTGTAGGTGGAGAGAGCCGCCCCGAAGCTGTACCCGCCGTCCTTGCCGCCGAGATTGAAGCCGTCCGCCATGTCCGCCCTCACCTCGATGCCCTGCATCTTCGGCAGACACCGCTGGGCGTGCGCCTGCCCTGTAAAAAGGGCAAGCGACGCGATGATTATTGCGATGTACTTTCTCATGGTCAGCGTACTTGAAGTTCGTTGATGGTACCCGCGCGTACCAAATCCTCGTTCTCAATCACGAAGGACTGGTGACGGCCGCCGTTCTTCTCGTTCAATTCCACCACGAGGCACTTGTCATCGGGGATGGTGAACTTCGCCATCGTGAAGACCGTGCGCTCGCTCTTTTTGCCCGGCACGAGGGTGGCGTAGTTCTGCGCGCGGAGCGGCAGAATAATCTGCTCCTGCACGGCAGTACGCTTCGCAACCTTCTTGTCCACGATTTTCCAAGTGATGTAGTCCACATCGAAAGGCACGTTGCTCTGGTTCTTTATCTCCGTGTGGAAATAAAGCAAGCCGTTGTGCGTGTAGATGCCTTTCAACAGGTATTGGATGCCGAAACGCTTGCAGCCGATATGCTTCACCTCGCGCTTGTTCTGTTTGTGGATGGACTTCATGATAAGGCGCACCAGCATCGGGCTTTCGCTGCCCAGCTCTTTCAGATAGATTTCCTGCGCGTTGTTCGGGCGGTTCACCGTGCTGCCGTCATGGATGAAGTCGCACATCTCCACGTTGAGCAACAGCGGTTCGGCGGCGTACTTCACGTTGAAGGTGTAGAAACTGCCGTCCTCCGTGATGACGGACATATTCGTTTCGTTGGGAAAATTCCTTACGGTAGCCTTCACACGGATGATGTTCTCCGCTCCGTCGGCTTTCCCGGCAATCAGGTCGGGCGAGCCTAAATCGACATAGCGCACCTCCGCCGGAAAAATGACGTGGACGGTCTTGTCGTAGGTCACTTCCAGACCGTGCGGCGGTATCATGCGGTCGAAGGTCAGCTTGCGTGACAGCCCGTGATATAGGTCGCCGTCCGCCTCCTTCTGCGGATAGACCTCCTTCGTCAAGGTCGGTTGTTCACTTCCGTTGGTCGTTTCAACGGTTACATTCTCCTGCGCGTTGGCAGTTATGATGCCCATAGCGAGGGCAAACATGATGATTACTTTTCTCATTACTTTTGGATTTTAGTGGTAATTTTTATTGTTTTCAATATTTTTCTTGGTAAAGCATGACCCTGTACCCGGCTTTCAGATGCACCTTGACGGTTCGCATCTTTTTGGCGATGTACTGGCTCGTGCCTTGTATCAGCCCCTTGCCCAAGTCGGAGGCGAGCTGCGCCCCGGCATTGGTGGAGATGTTGATGCTGCTTCCCAGCGAGCCGCCCATGTTGGCGGCGACCTCCCGGACGGCGTTCATCTCCATCGAGTTCGGGATGAAGATGCCGGGCTGTCCGTCCGTGTCATAGACCGCAAGCTCCACGGGGATAATCGTGCCGTCGTATTCCAGCGAGGTAATCTCGATGTCGAGCCGCTCACCCTGTATCTTGCCCGTGCCGACCACCACCGCACCCCGGGGTATTGTCCTGCCTGCCACCGCCATAGGCTCCAGCAGGCGCAGCCTTACCGTCTGCCCGTCCGTCACGCTCTGCGCCCCATGCACGCACGCCGGTATGGTGTTCCTGTCCAATACCTCCGCCGTGCCGACAGCCGTGTTGAAACCCCGGTTGCGTTCCTGCGATAAGGCGGCGACAAACTCCGCGTTACTCATAGGCTGTGAGAGTGAAGAAACTACTTGATGCTCCACCTGTCTGATAGGCATTGCCTTGTTCTTCTTCCCTTTCTGCACGGTAGTTGGCTCTGCCCTCTGTTCCGCCGATGGCTGTCCTCCGTTCTGACCGCCCATGTACTTTGCCGCCAGCTCGTAGGACTTCTCCATAAGAGCCACCTGCTCGTCCATAGAGGAAGCCTTGCCCCTCTCGCTTTCCAGTTCCGACTCCAGCGATGCGATGCGCTCCAACAATTCGTCCATCTCCGCATTGTCGTTTTTCGGCTGGTCGTAGAAGTTTCCGAGCGTGGCGTTCAGGTCACGGTAGGCGGCTGCGGAGGACTGGATGGTCTGCGGCGTGGCTGGCTTTGCCCTTTCTTCCTTGCCGCCCGGATTGGCGAGGTCGAAGTCCACTCCGTTCTCCGTTCCCGCTATCTCGCGGTCGAACATGTCGCCCAGCTGCCCGATGGCACGGTTGCGGCTCTCCTGACGCTCTTCCATCTCCCCATGCTCGTAGGCTTTCAGCTTGTCGCCGATAATCTGCCGGTTCGCCTTGTCAGCGTCGGGCATCTCGGTGTTGTATCCGTCCGTTCCCGGCGGTTGCTCCTTGCCGGAGGACGGGGCGAATATCAGCCACATCGCCCCGATGAACACCAACACCATAGCGGGCAGCACGATCATCTTCTGCCGTTTCAGCCGTTGCGCCTCTGTCAGCGGTTCGCGCTCCTTTTTCGGTTTCCCCGTTTCGGGAGCAGCTTTGTTCTCTTTCGTCGGTTCATTCTTTGTCTGTTCCATATAAATAAGGTGTTAAGTGATTGCCTGTTTCCGCCGGGGTCGGCAGTTCCACCCGTCCGGCGTGTCCCGTTTCCATATGTGAGCCGTCGTTCCTGCCGATGTCATAGACGGCTCTGCCGAAGGTGTAAAGGGCAAGCACCGCGAAGGCGGCGAACATCCCCAGCACGATGCGGCGGCGTGTTTCCGGCGGCAAGCCGTCCAGATACCCTTTGAGACTTGCCGCCAAGCGTTTCCGTTTGTCGTGGAGTTTCCAATACATGCCCCACATTGATTTTCTGATACTTTTCATGTCCTGTTACCGTTTGATAGTCTGTAAATCCTTGTTCTCAATGATGGTGAAACCCTCGATGGTAAAACCGTTCGGGTTGTCATCCGACCGCGATGCGTTCAGCAGGCGGCAGGTGGTCACGAGGCTGCGCTCGGTGACGTTGCTCTGCCGGATGATTTTCTGTGTGGCGTAGGTCACGGCACGGTAGGGATAGGCGTTGAAGTCGCACACCACGCTGTCCACCTTCAGCACTTGGTTGATGTTCCCGGCGATGATGCGGTTGTAGTACCCCTTCTCCGCGAAGTCCGAATAATAGTGGTACACGCTCTTGTCCGCCAGCAGCAAGGCACGTTTCACGTTGTGTTCAATCGCGCTTTTTTCAGGTGATAGCGTGAAGAACATCTCGTGGAAACGGCGCACATGTTCCCGTGCCTCCGCCGGGCGGTTCTGCGACAAATCCTGAGACAAGGCGAGCATCAGGCTCTTGCCGTTGTCCAGCACATAGATTTTCTCCCGTTGCTTCTCTGCGAAACGGTAGGAGTTCCACACGCTCCACACCGTCACCACGGCGCACAGCGAGAGGAAGACGATACCGAACAGGCGTATCTGCCTGAACGACGATTCGATGTTTCTAAGTGATTTGAATTCCATTTATATTTTCCAATTTATGATTGCACATTGATTATTTCAGCAATTTGCCGACACGTCCGACTGCGTTTCCTGCGGCTGCACCCGCCACGCTGCCCGCCATGCTTCCGGCTCGTCCCGCCATCTGGTTCACGTTGCGACCGTAACCGCCCATGCCTCCGGCTTGGATAATCCAGCCCGCAACGGTGGGAATGGTAAAGTAGCCGATGATGCCGATGCAGAGGAATACGATATACACCCCGTCGCTCGAATCCAGCGAGAAGTTCGGGTCTGCCTGCATCCGCTCGATGTCGTTTTGCAGCATCAGAACCTGTATCTTCGCCAGTATGGTGCTGAACATGTCCGATACCGGTAGCCACAGATAGACCTGTATATAGCGGCATATCCACTGCGTGAGCGTGTTTTGGAAACCGTCCCATACCGACAGGGCGAAGGCTATCGGACCGAGAATCGCCAGCACCACGAGAAAGAAGGTGCGGACGGTGTCTATCACGAGGGCGGCGGCTTGGAACAGCAGTTCGAGTATCTCGCGGAAGAAGTCGCGGATGCTCTTCTTCATGTTGTACATTCCCCGGTCGATATACATTCCCGCCATCGTCACCATGTCGGAGGGCGACCAGCCGAGTTCCTCCAGTTGCTTGTCAAATTCCTCGTTGGACACGAGGTAGGCGGTTTCGGGGTTGCGTACCATCGCCTCGTATTCCAGTTTGTCCTTCTGCTCCCGGTATCGGTTCATGTCCAGCGTTTCCGCCTCCAGCATCTTTGCCGTGCCCTGTACGACGGGTGAGAGGATGCTGTTTATCGTGCCCAGCACCACAGTCGGGAAGAACATGATGCACAGACCGATGGCAAAAGGACGGAGCATCGGGAATACGTCTATCGGTTCAGCTCTCGCCAGCGACTGCCATACCCGGTAGGCGACGTAGAACAGCGCACCCAGCCCGGCGATGCCTTTCGCCACACCAGCCATGTCCCCACACAGCGGCATCATCTGCTCATAAAGTGAACGTAAAATCTGATGAAGGTTGTCGAACTTCATAGGCTACCAGTATCTTTCGTTCATGTTCCCGTACAGCCCCATGATGCGGTCGAGGTCGTTCTTCTTTTTCGCACGCAGGTAACTCACGGAGATGTTCTTGTTCGTGTAGTAGCTCACGAGGTTGCGGTAACGCTTCATCTTCGAGTGGCAGCGTTCCACCACGTCCATGCGCTCCTTGTCGGTCATGGAGAGCGTGGTGATGTTCACCACGTTCCTGAGTTCCGTCAACACTTCGTTGCTTTCCTCCAGCAGTTTCGTGTAGCCGAAAGCGATTGCGGAAAGCTCTTCGGGTCTGAAATTCCCGTCACGGAGCATCCGTTGGAAACTGTTCACATAGATGTCTGTGATGTCGCCCACCATCAGGATGGTCTGCTGCACCTTGCGGGCGTCCTTGACCAGATTGTTCACCGATTTGAGGGGTAGGCTAAGCATCCAACGCCCTGCCGTATTACTACGGTGGGTTTTCGGAAGCTCGCCCCCAAACCGGACGTACACGTCTCCGCGTATCCGGCTTTCTACTAATAATATCAATCTATTCATTGTTACTGAGTTTTTTGTAACACTTACCACATATGGCAATAGTCTTTCGTTTGCGAGCCATCATTTGTTTTTCGCAGGTAGTTTTCCCTTGAAGATTTTTTAATTTTCTCACATGGTGCATCACTAACTTATCGACTGCTCCACATAATTCACATTTTTCCGCTTTCAGCCTATCTATAAGACTTGTGTTTGTAGGATGATATGTGAATTTGGGCAAGTTGTCTAAATCCTTAATGTTCATTGGATTTTTCTTTTTGAACCCACCATGATAAAAGGTCAAGTCTTTGGCAGTACCGTTCTTTAAATAGTATCTAACTGAAAAAAGTCCATTCTTGGTGTACTTTTTTCGGATTTGCGACATCGTTGTCCGATATTTCTGCGCAAATGTTTTGTACATACTATATTTCATGATATACCCAAGTTTTGACAGACTACTACAATTATTAGCCAAACAATAGTAATTGTAAATGCCCTTTATTTCCTTGTTGTACCTGTCAAGTATCTCAAAGTCATTGTTGTTTGAAAGTTTGGGACGGGATTTTGCTTTCCAATACTCCTTGCCGTTGTGTATCTTTATTTCTAAAACACGATATTCGAGCAACTTTTTCTTAAACGTATCCTTTCCAAGTGCCAATTGTATCCTCTTATTGAAGACACGTCTTAGTACTCCGTATTTGCTTCTTTTGGTGTCATTGGATTTTCTTACAAAAATCTCATATCCGAGAAATTTTGCAGCGTTTTCAGCATGGGTGATAAGTGTTTTCTCATCGGACAGTGTAAGAGCCAACTTTTCATAGAGGAAGTTCTTTATGTCCTCTTTGATGGTGATAGCATCTTGTTTACTGCCAATAATTCCAATTAGAAAATCATCCGCATATCTCACATATTTGAGTTTTCTGTAGTTCATATCCATTTCGTCACCATCAGAATACTGCAAACCTTCTTTTTGATAAGCCTTATATTGTCTTATCAATTCTGACCTTTCACTTTTGTCTTTTACCACTTTCAACTTTTTCAGAATACGGTGTCGTTTGCCTTCAAGTGATACTACCTGTTTAGTTCTTTTCCGTTCTTTCCCCTTATCAAATTTTCCAGTGTATTCCTTCATGAATTTATCCAACTTATCAAGGTATATGTTTGCCAAGATAGGGCTGACAATTCCGCCTTGCGGTGTTCCGCTGTAGGAGTTATGAAAGTTCCAGTCTTCGATATATCCTGCATTCAGAAATTTTCTAATCAAGCGAATAAATCTTTCATCAGCGATACGTTCTTTCAGAATACCTATCAGTATCTCATGATTGATATTGTCGAAAAATCCCTTAATATCACCTTCTACGAACCATTTCACGCCCGAAAATGTCTTCTGAATATCAGACAAGGCAGTGTGGCAGCTTCTTAGAGGTCGGAAGCCATGTGACGTTTTTTCAAACTGTCTTTCATAGATGGCTTCCAATATCATTCTGACCACTTCCTGCAATAATTTATCATTAAAAGCTGGTACACCTAATGGACGCATTTTCCCATTTTTCTTTGGGATATACATCCGTTTTGAGGGTTGGGGCTGATAACTCTCATCTTTCAACGATGTTATCAGTTGTTCAATTCGGTTCAGGCTCATTTGGTCAATGGTTTTCCCATCTGCACCTGCTGTCATATTGCCCGGTTTCGCATATATGCGTTGGTAGGCAACGTAATACATTTCCTCATTGAAAAAGATACGGTACAAGCGTTCAAACTTGTAATTCAAATTTTCACTGTGTTCCGTTAGACTGTTTAATACATACTCTGGACTTCTCATAATGTCTCTCACATTTTCCGTTATTTGCATTAAAATTATTAGCTGCTTCCCTTCGCCATGTACAGGGCTTTCCCCTGCTCAGACTACTACGGAAGCTCCGTTGCCTTGTCGGATTTTCATAGGTCTGTACCTAATAGCCTTGCGGCGTTCCGATTTAGGCAATCCCCGTTTACGATATAATAACATGGCTATGATAGATTGTCGGATATGACTTCCGCCCGTTACCGCTTACTGCGGTTGTGCCGTAATTTGTTCCTGCCTCTACTACACGACGCTCGCAACAGAGGTATTACGGTATAGCGAGTTAAGTTATCTTTCACTATAAAACATACTGGGTTCACTTGGACTATCATTCAATCAGTTTGGATTTTATCCTCGTATCTATCTGTTTCATCTCACCATTCAGTTGCAATTTGATAACTAATTGACTTATGGCTTTCCAGCGTGCTATACTCCCTGCCGTCCTTTCGTGGGCAGATAAGCTGGTGATGATAGGTAAATATTGGAACACTTACCTAATAGCTTGCCAATGCTACATTTATTATATCGCCTATACGGGCGCACCATCGTAATACTTCTTGCCCTGCTGATAGATTTTCACCGTCTCCTGAAAGTTGCTCACCATGTTCGTGGCGGTCTTGGAGGTATGGATGATGTTTTTGGAGGCATTGATGATGCCCTGCGCTAGATTGCCCGGATCGCTTACGACCCACTGTGCGCTTGCCCTGCCCGCGAAAAGCAGGCACAGGCAGATAATCATTGTTATTCTTGTTCTCATGTTACTTTGGATTTTAGTGGTTGTTATTCTTCGGTCGGATGTCCCGGCTGCGGCTTCACCCGCACATAGTCCCCGTTTGGCGAGAAAGTCAGCACATCCGTGGCCTCGTTGTAGGACACGTCGATGCGGAAGCCGGTGTTCATGAACAGGTTGCCGTTCTCCTCCTGCAAGAGATAGGTTTCCGGCTTGAGCTTGCGGCGCAGACCGCTACGACGGAACACCGTCACTTTGTAGGCTTCGCCCTCCTTGTAGATAAGCACGTCAGGTTTTCCCTCCACGCTCTCCCAGTTCCCGCACAGCATGTCGCGGCGGTTGTCGGCCACGTCGCAGGATTGCAGCATCATGACCGCCAATCCGATAAGGCACTTGCTGACTTGCAGCATTTTCACTTTTGGTAAATTCATACGCGTTTTTCTTTTTTGGTTGATACATTCTGTTTTTTAGTTATTCCTTGTTTCTCCGCCTTTCGGCAAGCTGCCGGATGGCGGCTTCGATGTCGTCGCCCAGCTTCTCCGCCAGACGGTAAACCTCCACTTTTTCCGTTTCCTCGGTGGTGTACGCCAGATACTCTTCCGCGCTGACCTCCGTGGCATAGACCGCCGACTGCGTGCCGCCCAAGCCTATCCACACCTCCTTGTAGAGCCGTGAAGGGTTGTTCGCCATGTTGATGGAGAGTATCTGCGACTTCTCCTTTTCCGTCAGTCCGAGCAACGCCTGTATCTGGTCGAACTTGTTCATATATTTCCTTTGGTCAAGCAGGATTTTACAATCCGAGTTGTTGATAATGCTCTCTTTGACCACCGGAGAACTGATAATGTCGTCCACCTCCTGCGTCACCACGATTGCCTCGCCGTAATATTTTCTGACCGTCTTATACATATAGCGCAGATATTCAGCCATGTTCGCCGATGAGAGGGCCTTCCAAGCCTCTTCCACGATAAGCTGTTTCCGCACGCCTTTCAGCCGCCGCATCTTGTTGATGAAGGCTTCCATGATGATGATGGTCACGACGGGGAACAGTTCGCGGTTTTCTTTAATCGAATCTATCTCGAAGACGATGAACCGCTTGCCGAGCAGGTCGATGTTCTCCGTGGAGTTGAGCAGGAAATCGTAACGCCCGCCCCGGTAATACTGCCGCATGGTGGTGAGCATGTTGTCGATGTTGAAGTCGGACTTCTCCACCTTGATGTCACGCTGTGCCAGTTCCTTGCGGTAGTCGTCACGCATATACTCGTAGAAGGTGTTGAACGACGGCACGATGCTACGGTCGGATTGGATGCGCTCAATATAGGCACTCACGGCACTGCCCAGCTCGCCGCTCTCCGTCTTTGTCACCTTGTCGTCCTCCGACTTCCAGAGCGTCAGCAACAGGGTCTTGATGCTGTCCTTCTTCTCCACGTCGAAGATGTAATCGTCGGTGTAGAACGGGTTGAAGCTGATGGGCTTATCTTCCGTGTAGGTGAAATACACACCGTCCGCTCCGCCTGTCTTGCGTCGGATCATGCCGCACAAGCCCTGATAGGAGTTTCCCGTGTCCACCAATACCACATGTGCGCCTTGCTCATAATATTGGCGCACGAGGTGGTTCATGAAGAAAGACTTGCCGCTGCCCGAAGGACCCAGCACGAACTTGTTGCGGTTGGTCGTGATACCTCGCTTCATGGGCAGGTCGGAGATGTCAAGGTGCAGCGGTTTTCCCGTGAGCCTGTCCACCATCTTGATGCCGAAGGGCGAGAGCGAGCTGCGGTAGTTGGTTTCCTCTGTGAACAGGCACACCGCCTGTTCGATGAAGGTGTGGAAACTCTCTTCCGCCGGGAAGTCCGCCGCATTGCCGGGTATCGCCGCCCAGTAGAGTGTCGGGCAGTCGATGGTGTTGTGGCGCGGCACGCATTCCATGCTTGCCAACTGGCTGCCCACGTCGTTCTTGATATGCTTCAGTTCCTCCGCATCGTCGCTCCACGCCATGACGTTGAAGTGTGCCCGTACCGAGGTCAGTCCGTAGGAATGGGCTTCGTTCAGGTATTGGTCTATCCACTCGCGGTTGATGCTGTTGCTCCTTGAATAGCGAGATAGCGACTGCATGTTACGGGCGGACTTCTCGAACTTCTGCAAGGTTTCCTCACTGTTGTCTATCAGCACATACTGGTTGTAGATATGGTTGCAGGAGAGCAGAAGCCCCACCGGGGAGGCGAATGACAGTCGGCAGTCACTCCGGTCGGTGGAGAGCTTCTCGTAACGGGTGTCGGTAGCCACCTTGCCCGGCAGGTCTTCCGCGTCGGAGAGGGTGTGCAGACACAGGCGGTTGTCGCCGATGCGCATCTCCCTTGCCGAAAGCTCGATGTCCTGCAAGGTGGTGTCACCTTCCGGCATGAGCGAGAAGTAGCGTTCAATAAGTCCCGTCTTTCCCTCAGTACCCACAATCTCATCGGTGGAGAGGCGGCGCAGCCTGACAAGCCCGCTGTCGTTCATGATGCGCTCGAACTGTTCGCAGGCTTCCAAGAACTTGGTCGTGGTTTCCCTGTCCAGCTCCTTCGGGATGATATGTCCCCGGCACAGCGTGCTGAAATTGCTCTGCATCCGGTTACGCTCCTTTGTTGTCTTGGTCAGGTAGAGGTAGCAGGTGTGTTTCAGGTACGGACGCTCGTTGAAGTGACGCTCGAAAGAGCGGCTTAAAAAGCTCATGTCGTCCTTCTGAAGCTCCGGTTTGTAGCGTTCCTTGATGAACCAGTCCTGTTTGTGGACGACGGAGTAGTCCGGCAGCACCTTGATAGCCTTGCACCAGCAACTGTGTATCGCCTCGTACTCCGCACCCGTCACGGTGTAAAGTTCCGGTAGTTCCACCTCGAAAGCCACCGTGATGTCGGCGTCCTTTGAGATGATGCAGCCATGCTCCACCGCTAAAAGTGGGAACCTGTTTTCCAGTGTTGTCATTTTCGATGTATTCCTCATTGTCTTTCTTCCTTTCGTTGTCGTTTGAACAGACGGGTTATCCGCCGCCGGTTGATAAGGTATCGGGGATGGCTCCGTGCCGCTCCTAATTTCATCAGCCCGTGTTCACCGTACCGGGCGTTCAGCGCGAAGGTCTGCCATACAAGGAGGGAGGACGATGCCGCGCCGAAGCCGATACATATCCACTGGTCGATACCGACCATGTAGAGGATGACGAACAGGACGAAGAGAGCCAGCAGACCTCCGCAGAAGATGAAGAGGTACTGTGCCTTCAAGCCCTTGAACTCTACCGGACGGCCGATACCCTTGTTGATTGGGTATTCAGCCATACATTATTTATTAAAGGAAGAATGAGCGCAGGATGGTGGCGGCAACAATCAGGAAGATGCACGCGCCGAACCACGAGGCGGCTGTCTTGCTGGTGTCGGGGTCGCCCGATGAAAACTTGCCGTACACTTTTACGCCCCCGATAAGCCCGACGACTGCACCGATGGCGTATATCAGTTTAGTTCCGGGGTCGAAATAAGAACTCACCATAGAGGTGGCTTCGTTGATGCCCGCGATGCCGTTTCCCTGCGCGAAAGCGGAGGCGGTTGCGGCGATGACAAGTGCCGCGGAGAGGATTGCTTTTCTGTTTTTCAAGATGTTCTTGTTCATAAACTGTTCTTGTTTTTTGCCGTCAAAAGGGTGGATGGTCCTTTGTCGGGCGGTTGATACTTTGTTTCTTTACTTTGGTTTTAGTGGATGCCCGTTTGTTTCCACGGACGTGGGCGTGTCCGTTGCGGATGGGGATGCGCCTTGCGTTTCCTCGCCGCGTGGGTTGATGTCATTCTTTCATGTTCATTTCTTTTATTGTTGTCATACATAGTTGCGAATGTCGAACTCCTCGATGTTGTCCGGCACGACGAACTCCTTTTCAGATTTCTTCAGCCGAATCTCGATAAGCCCCTTGATGCGGATGCCTATCTCCGAAGAGCCTTCCATCATTTTCTCGTACAACTCCGTGCCCTCCATGTCGGTGAACACCTTAGCCGCCTTTTCACGTTCCGCCTGTGTCGCGTCCGGGTTTTTGGCGGTCTTGCAGGCGTCGTCAATCTCGTCAAAGCTGCTGCCCGAAGCCCGTGGCGTGTCCGAGGCGTCCTCTTCCGGTTCGTCGTCCCCGTATCCCAGTTCCTCCGGCGGTATGCTCGTGAAGGTCTCATCGAGTTTTTCCTCCGGGACTTGTGCCGGGCGGGATGCGTTTCCCGTTTTTCCGTCGTCAAAAGTAGCCTCTTCCTCCGACAGCTCAATGCCTTTTTCAATAGTGGCGGCTTCTTGCGTCGGTATGGCAGCGGTTGTCCGGGTGGATGCCATCCTGAAACGGCTCTTGCCGATGATGTCCGCCTTTTCCGCAGGGACTTCCTCGTGTGCCGCTATGCGTTTAGCCTCATTCCCGTCCAGTGACCGCCATAATCCGACAATGCCCTTGAAGAAGCGGACAATCCGCGTGTCCATGATGCGCTCGTAAAGGAGCAGGAACAGGAACCAGAGGTTGCAGCCGACCGATACCGCCAGCAGAATGTCTGTCATGCTGATTGTGTAATTCATATCCTTCCGTTTTTGGTTAGAATACTGAATTGTAATTTCGGGCATAAAGGCTCTTTATCGCATCTTCGCACTGGTTGAAGTGGTGCGTCAGCACATGGTCGATGTAAGCGGACAGCGTAAGCCGGTCATGCCCGATTACACGGGTGATACGCATGATACGCTCGTGGTACTCCGGGCGCACATACGCCATCTTCCCCTCACGTGCCTTTACTTCCGGGTCGCGGATGAACAGGCGTTCATAGTCCTTCTCACTGCATTTGCCGCTTACCGGGACAGGCGACAGTATTTCCACACTCGCCTGCACTTGGGTAAACATACCTCCGCAGTCTTGCTGTGGTCTTTTTTCATTCGGTGTCATTTCTTTTTCCATTTTCAAATCAGATCTTCACGTTGTTTCTTGTACAGTTCGTTGATTCTCTCCTTGTGCTGTTCCAGATGCTGGCGCAGCACGGTATCCACATATCCGCCTACTGAGATTTCCCCTCCGGCGATGTCGTTCACGATTCTGAGGATCTTGCCGTGGACGTCACGGCTGATATAGACACATTGGCGGGTCTTTATCTCGTTGCGGCGCAGGAATAGCTCGTTGTAGTCCTCGTCCTGCCTTTTCCGGCGTCCACTTTCCCTCTGCGCTTTTTCCCGTGTTACGGGTTGCACAGGAGATGGTTCCGGTGCGGCGGTGTCCTCTTCGGTCGGTGCAGCTGCGGGTACTTCCTGTGCGGGGCGCAGTGTCCCGTCCTGTGTGCGCCGCCCGATGGAGGCTAACAGCAGTTCCTCGTCGATGCCTTCCGTGTTCACTTTCCTGCTGCCCATGCTCACTGCGGTCTGATGATGTCGCTTATCTCTTCGGAAAACTCCCGGATGCCACTCCCTTTCAGCAGTGCCGTGTCCATCGGGAAGATGGTGGAGCGGAAAACGCTCTTGCGCTCTTCCGAAAGGTCACGGCGGAACTTCTTGCTGTCGGGCAAGCGGGTGGAAAGTACCGGAAAGCCCATTTCGGCTATCACTTCCTCGTAGATGCCGTACAAGTCGTTCCTCTCCCTGCCGTCCACCATCGTCCAGAACAGATGCAGCCCCTTTGTTTTCGCCTGTCCGGTAGTCATCAGCCTGTCGCGGAACATCGTGACGAATTTCAGGGTACTCTCCACGACAAAGCGGTCGGCACTCAGCGGAGTGAAAATGTAGTCCATCTGCGAGAGCGTCTTTATCACGCCGTTGCTTCGGAGTGTGCCGGGCATGTCGAAGAACACCACGTCGGGTTTCACGTCCTCAGTGGCAATCATCCTCTCGGCATCGTCGAGGGCGTTCACCGCATTGCTTTTGACGATGGTGTAGGCGTTCTTTTTGATCCGGCGGAAATGGTCGCAAGCGAGAGCCTTGAAGTAGGTGCTGCTGTCGATAAGCCCCATTTCGTGTTCGCGCAGCCCGTGGATGCTGTGCTGCGGGTCGTCGCAGTCCACGACGGCGACATTGTAGCCTTTCACGTTGTGCAGGTAGCTGGCGGCAAGTGCCGTGACAGTGGATTTGCCGATGCCACCTTTCTGTGTTGCGAATGCAACGAAGATTTCCTTACTCATAGTTCCATTTATTTTAATTGTTGATGATTTGTTTTTCTGTTTCCATACGGATTTGGCTGTCGCACCATCCGCTTCCGTGACTACACACGCAGGCGGGTCGTCGCGTATCCGGTTCTGTGGTGAAGCGGTGCGTCGGACAAATGGTGATTGACGACATTGCGTCATGAAGTCATTGAATCCATACGTCACCGAATTGTCGGAGAACCGGGTTTCCGACGGTTCGGGTATCCGTTTCGGCAAGTATCCGAAGAAGCGGATTTCCGGGTATTTGAATGTTCCGTTTATCATATCTTCAAATCGTTCGTTTCTTGAATCATGCTGCAAATAAACAAGTATATTTTGGAACCTGTATCACTTCTCCGGCAAGTGGCGGCACGTTGCGCCGGTTGGCAGTCATTGACCGGGTCAAGCATCTGTCCGATACCGCTTTAAGGGCGTAACTTTGCACCCGGACAGCAGGGTTCGCCGATGACGCGCGGCCCGGAGTCCTGAAAGGTATTTTCCCAATCCGTCCCCTGACGGATTTTTATGTTCACCTGAACATAGCAAGATGTCTTTTCAGCCGCTCAAAATATTTTGAGCAGCCACGAAAAGCACTTGCCCTTGCAGGGGGCGGGCTTTCCCTCCGAAGTCGGGAAGCCTTTCAGAACTGCGGTGCTGTAATCCGAAGCGGCGGCTTATGCCGTCAATCCGCTAAATCCAAAGTAATATGAAAGAGAAAAGGAAAAGCAAATCAGGGAGAAATCCCAAACTTGATCCGGCGGTGTACCGGTACACCGTCCGTTTCAACGAGGAGGAACACAACCGTTTCCTCGCCATGTTCGGAAAATCGGGTGTCTATGCACGGTCTGTTTTCCTCAAAGCGCACTTCTTCGGGCAACCGTTCAAGGTGCTGAAGGTGGACAAGACGTTGGTGGACTATTACACCAAACTGTCGGATTTTCATGCACAATTCCGTGCCGTGGGTACGAATTACAACCAAGTCGTGAAGGAACTGAGGCTGCATTTTTCAGAGAAAAAGGCGATGGCGTTGCTCTACAAATTAGAGCAACACACCGTCGAACTCGTGAAACTGAGCCGCCGGATTGTGGAACTTTCAAGGGAAATGGAGGCAAAATGGTCGCAAAAATCAGTGTAGGAAGTTCGTTGTACGGCGCGATTGCCTACAACGGGGAGAAGATTAACGAGGCGCAGGGGCGGCTTCTCACCACCAACCGCATCTACAATGACGGTTCGGGAACGGTGGACATAGGCAAGGCGATGGAGGGTTTTCTCACCTTCCTGCCACCGCAGATGAAGATCGAGAAGCCGGTGGTGCATATCTCTCTCAACCCGCACCCGGAGGATGTGCTGACCGATATTGAGTTGCAGAATATCGCCCGCGAGTATCTGGAAAAACTCGGTTTCGGAAACCAGCCTTATCTTGTATTCAAGCACGAGGACATCGACCGCCACCACCTGCACATCGTGACGGTCAACGTGGACGAGAACGGGAAAAGGCTCAACCGGGATTTTCTCTACCGCCGCAGCGACCGTATCCGCAGGGAACTGGAACAGAAGTACGGATTGCATCCGGCAGAACGTAAAAATCAGAGATTGGATAATCCGTTGCGCAAGGTGGCCGCATCGGCAGGTGATGTGAAGAAGCAGGTAGGCAACACCGTGAAGGCTCTGAATGGGCAGTACCGTTTCCAGACGATGGGCGAATACCGTGCGCTCCTTTCCTTATATAATATGACGGTGGAGGAAGCGAGGGGCAACGTGCGCGGACGGGAGTATCACGGGCTGGTCTATTCCGTCACGGACGACAAGGGTAACAAGGTGGGCAACCCGTTCAAATCCTCGCTTTTCGGGAAGTCCGCAGGCTATGAAGCCGTACAGAAGAAGTTTGTCCGTTCCAAATCGGAAATCAAGGATAGGAAACTGGCAGACATGACGAAACGCACCGTCCTTTCCGTGCTGCAAGGCACTTATGACAAGGACAAATTTGTATCCCAACTCAAAGAGAAGGGCATCGACACCGTACTGCGCTACACAGAGGAAGGGCGCATCTATGGGGCTACCTTCATCGACCACCGCACGGGATGCGTGCTGAACGGTTCGCGCATGGGTAAGGAGCTTTCGGCGAATGCCTTGCAGGAACACTTCACCCTGCCATACGCCGGACAACCGCCGATACCGCTATCCATCCCTGTGGATGCTGCGGACAAGGCACACGGGCAGACCGCCTACGACAGTGAAGATATATCGGGCGGTATGGGCTTGCTCACTCCCGAAGGTCCGGCGGTAGATGCCGAGGAAGAGGCTTTCATCCGGGCGATGAAGCGCAAAAAGAAGAAAAAACGCAAGGGCTTGGGTATGTAATCAGAGTATCAACAATTAAAAAATCAATGTATGTCACAACAAGAAGACGATTTGAGGGCATTGGCGAAAATCATGGATTTTCTGCGTGCCGTGAGTATCATTTTAGTGGTCATGAACGTGTACTGGTTCTGCTACGAAGCCATCCGGCTGTGGGGCGTGAACATCGGCGTGGTGGACAAAATCCTTCTGAACTTCGACCGCACGGCGGGGCTGTTCCATTCCATTCTCTACACGAAGCTGTTTTCCGTCCTTTTGCTTGCCTTGTCCTGTCTGGGTACGAAGGGTGTCAAGGGTGAGAAAATCACTTGGGGGAGAATCTGGACAGCATTTGCCGTCGGGTTCGTGCTGTTTTTCCTGAACTGGTGGTTGCTGCCCCTGCCGCTGCCGCTTGAAGCGGTGACGGGACTGTATGTCCTTACCATTGGAACGGGCTATGTCTGCCTGTTGATGGGTGGTCTGTGGATGAGCCGCCTGTTGAAACACAATTTGATGGAGGATGTTTTCAACAACGAGAACGAGAGTTTCATGCAGGAAACGAGGCTTATCGAAAGCGAGTATTCGGTCAATCTGCCGACACGTTTCTATTACAGGAAACGCTGGAACAACGGTTGGATCAATGTAGTTAATCCCTTCCGTGCGTCCATCGTGTTGGGTACGCCGGGCAGCGGCAAGTCCTATGCCGTGGTAAACAATTTTATCAAGCAACAGATTGAAAAGGGCTTTAGTCAATACATCTACGATTTCAAGTATCCCGACCTATCTACTATTGCCTACAACCATTTGCTGAACCACCCGGACGGCTACAAGGTAAAGCCGAAGTTCTATGTGATCAACTTCGACGACCCGCGACGCTCTCATCGGTGCAATCCCATTCACCCGGATTTTATGGAAGATATTACGGATGCCTATGAGAGTGCCTACACAATAATGCTCAACCTCAATAAAACGTGGGTGCAAAAGCAGGGCGACTTCTTCGTGGAGTCACCTATCATTCTGTTTGCCAGTATTATCTGGTATCTCAAAATCTATCAGAACGGGAAGTTTTGCACGTTTCCCCATGCTATCGAGTTTCTGAACCGCCGTTACGAGGATATATTTCCGATACTGACCTCTTATCCGGAGCTGGAGAACTACCTTTCGCCGTTCATGGATGCGTGGCTTGGAGGGGCTGCGGAGCAGCTCATGGGTCAGATAGCGTCGGCAAAAATCCCGCTTTCGAGGATGATTTCACCGCAGCTCTACTGGGTGATGTCAGACAGCGAGTTTACGCTGGACATCAACAATCCCGAAGAGCCGAAAATCCTCTGCGTGGGTAACAATCCCGACCGTCAGAATATCTACGGTGCGGCACTCGGTCTGTATAATTCCCGTATCGTGAAGCTCATCAACAAGAAGGGGATGCTGAAGTCATCGGTCATCATCGACGAGTTGCCCACAATATACTTCAAAGGGTTGGACAATCTTATAGCTACCGCCCGAAGCAACAAGGTTGCCGTGTGTCTGGGCTTTCAGGATTTCAGCCAGTTAGTGCGTGACTACGGGGACAAAGAGGCGAAAGTGGTGATGAACACTGTCGGCAATATTTTCTCCGGTCAGGTGGTGGGGGAAACAGCCAAGACGCTCTCCGAGCGGTTCGGTAAGGTGTTGCAGAAACGGCAGTCCATCTCCATCAACCGGCAGGATGTTTCCACCTCCATCAACACGCAGATGGACGCGCTCATTCCACCGAGTAAGATTTCCGGGCTTACGCAGGGAATGTTTGTCGGTTCTGTATCCGACAACTTCAACGAGCGTATCGAGCAGAAGATTTTTCATTGCGAGATTGTGGTGGATGCCGAAAAGGTGAAACGGGAAGAAAGTGCCTACAAGAAAATTCCCGTCATTACAAACTTCACGGACGAGGACGGCAACGACCGCATGAAGGAAACGGTGCAGGCGAACTACCGGCGCATCAAGGAAGAGGTGAAGCAGATTGTGCAGGAGGAACTGGAGCGTATCAAAAACGATCCGGTGCTGTGTAAACTGCTACCAGATAATGAGACTGTCTAACAAGTCCCCAAAATTGAAAATTATCCCTATCGAAGTTTGAAGTGACCCCCAAAAGTTGGATACAATTTTTTTGGGGGGCACTTCAGTTCTGACGGGTAAAATCGTAAAATTCGGACTTGTTAGACAAATACTTACGCGGTTTCAACCTCAGGTACTGAATCTATCGAATTGACAAATTTAACCAATTGCGGATCTGAATCTTTTTGTATGAGGTTTCGGAGACTCTTTTTCAATTCATAAGCATCATCCCCTGCTGTATTTATTAAATCCATATAAAAATCTTTGTTTTGCAGAATCAATGAACGGCATGCCCCATCGGAAATTACAGGTTTCACTATTTTATCAATAACGTCTCCAGCTTGACTTTTCAAATTACCATGCGATCTAAGCCATGTTTCGAAAAATTGAAACTTTATTGCATTGATAGTCTTTTTACCGATGCAGAAATCATTTCTTATATCGGTAACTGTCGATTTAATTTTTCGTTTATCCAATCTTTCAACTATATTCTTGAAACAATTAGGGAAAGGATTCAAACTTTGAGTTCCAGAAGCAATATCCATCAGAATCTTTTTGCCAAATTCAGTCAAGTTATCTGGCAAGGATTTGATTTTAGCCAGTAAATGTTTTATTGCGACAAACCAATAATATGATGTATGTGCTGTTCTTTGGGCGTATAATGTATCAACACTTATTTCAGACAACGCTTCGAACGCTATTTTATTGATATGATCGGTCAGGACATTGCTTATTTTAGTGGTCAAATCGTAAAAAGATGCGTCAGGAATTACATCTTTAATATTGTTCTTAGTGATATACTTATCCAAATCGGTATTCCACTCTGCTAAATGCTCGATAAATACCTCATCCGTTACACCTATTCTGTTCTTAATATCTTCAAATTGGGGCAATATGTCTGAGAGCAATAATTTATAGCCAAGTTTATGATTTACCATGTATTGTAGTGTTTCATTTAATAGCGGTATATTCCATCCCACACTATTTACTAATAAGTCTCCATGATCCACATAATAGTCCATGAGTTCTGCAACATATTTTATATCTCCACCCTCTATTAAGGAAACGGAATGACCATGTGCCAATTGCATGGCGACTAAATCGTAATATCCAGACTCTTTAATGTTTCGGCCATCAGTTTCTAATTCAGAATGCAACTGATTTATGTAGGTTGAATCTAACGTTACAGGTAAAGGTCTTTCTTCGTCAGATGCCAATAAACGATAGGTTGTAAATATAGCCCCTATATTATCTTTATTTACATTCTGTTCATCAATGCAATTCGTGATCGCTTGCAAAAGCGTTGGAAACGTATAGGTAGAATTATCTTTTAACGTTTTTACAATATCTGCATGGTCGAAATTATCGGGTAGTAAGTTTGCCAAATAATTATCGAGCGCCTCCGAATTTGTTGCTACTTGATAATATTTATATGCTTTAGTTGTCGCGTTATCCCGATAGGCAGCATCTGTTGCATTTGCAGCTTGAATATAATCGATAAATGTATTTGGCTTGACTGTTTTTGCTTCAATCAATGACGTAAAATCGCACGCCAACTTATTTTGCGCAATAAACCTGTCTATTGCATCTAACGTTTTGAAATAGTCGCCGCCATTGAAGTCATTGAACCGAACTATCTTCTTATATAATTGAGCAATCACATGGTTTTGGCTTTCCGTGTCTAAATGCAACAGCAGTTCTTGGTATTCGACAGGGAACACCTGCTTCTCTATGGATTCTTTTAATTTCAATTGTGCTATTCTTTGCCATACACGCAGAATAACATCGCTCTTTCGAGTTAATTTATGCAAACAATGTATAATCTTATCGATAAGCGCATTGTCCATACATTGTATAACTTCTTCTAATACAGTGTCAAATTGTTTATTAGTCTCTGCATATTGATTTATGTCGTGGTCTTCTTCTCCGTTGATGCAGCCTTCAATATATTTTTTCAATGGAATTTGTCGAGCATCTTCAACATCGACACCATATACCAAAGCTGCAATTTCGCGTTGTGTTTGCAGATCATTGTTAATTATTGTTTGAATGCCATTCAGATAGTCGCCGGACAATATTTGTTCTACTGGATTTGCCAGAATATCCGTCTTCTTCAAACAGAACAATGCTATGTTTATCATCAAAATTTCGTTACACCACTCTTGTTTAAGAGCGACCATCTCATTGATATATGATATAATTTCCCTAACATTGGCATTAGGATTTACCAATCTGAATATCCGATTTATAGTTTCTTTCGCTTCATTTTCTGTTTCTCCAAATGCTTCAACAAACAGTTTGTTGAATATACTTCGATAGTCGGTAATAACAGGAGGAGCAACACGATAAACAATAGGGAAAGTTTTATTGATAAAATACTTGGTCAGTTGTTTCGTTTGTTCGTCGGTCTCATCTCCGAATGCACAAGCTAAATGTGTTTCATCGAAAGGAATAACAGCCCAAACATTTTCAAAACCGCTATCGGCGAAGAACGTATGGATAGAAGACCATAATTCTTTTACTTTTTCAGCGGGGAGACGATCCATGTTGTCAAAAACAAGGACTAATTTACGTTGTCCTTTTTCCTTGATAAAATCAGAAATGTCTTGCATCCATGTTTTGAACTCGTAAACCGTTGGTTCGTCTTCGCTCAAAGTCTCATAGCAAACGTCCTTTTCGACTTTATCTTGATAAATAGCTAACATATAACTCCATCCATATTTATGATCTTTGCTATATGCCCATTTCCAAACGCACAATGCAATAAGAACTGGCAGTGCAGCTATGATAATAGACAATAAAGAAAACCACCATGTTGTGGGTGTAGGTTTTACTGCATACGCAATAAATGTAAATATCGGAGTTAAAACTGCAACCAAAAATGCCGCAACCATACCATTACTGATAAGGGGATATTTTTCGGTTACGGTCTCCGTTTTACGGGCTAATAAATATTTCAGCTTTTCAGACCATGATACGGTTTTCGTACCTCCACCTTTGACTTTTATTGTTGCATTTCCAGATAGGATACCATCATCAATAAGTTTGCTTGTAAGCAATTCCAATATAGAGCGGCGTTGCAAGTCCTCTTGATGTCCCCATGCGTCATACTCAAAAAAGTAATAGTCGTCTGATAATTCACGTTCCAACATTTTAACCACGTTGGATTTTCCAGATCCCCAAATACCTTCGATGCCGATAATTCGAGGTAAAGTACATTCCTCATCCAATGAATCATTCTGACAAAAATGGCGAGCAATAGTTTTTGCCAACCTTTCTTGCGAACCTCCATCGAATTTGTCAATACCACACGGTTTATTTTGGATAAACCGCGGATATTGCTGTTTGGATTGTAGTTTTGTTTCCATATACGTAATTTATTGATTATACGAACTCCAAATAATTCTCCCGATTTACCACATGAAACTCGGCATAGGGATAGGCTTCTTGGAAGGCTTTCGGTGCGGCCGGCATTTTATTTCCCCACTTGAACTCCAAGGCGGTAAGACTGTCGGCACTCTCCTCAATCAGGTCGATTTCCTGTTTGTCGTAGGTGCGCCAGAAATAGAACTCCCTGTGCAGTCCCTCATTGAAGTTCGCTTTGCGCCGCTCTCCGATGATGTAGTTCTCCCACAGCGCACCGACATCCTGCCGAATGGCCAGCGGTGAGAAAGCCCCGATAATGGCATTGCGAATGCCGTTGTCGTAGAAGTACCACTTGCCAGCTTTTGTAACCTCCTTGCGTAGGTTACGCGAATAAGCCCCCAGACGATAGATAACGAAGACCTTTTCCAATAGGTCGAGGTATTTTTCAACGGTCGTCTTGCTCATGCCGAGTTGTTTACCTAACTCTTCGTAAGAAACTTCGCTGCCCAACTGAAAAGCTATCAATCGCAGTAGATCGCGCATCTTGCTCGAATTTTTTAAGCCGTCAATTGCTAAGATATCTTTAAGCAGGTATGCACCGACAATATCACGTAGGTAGTCTGTTTTACGTTCATAGTTCTCCATCATTACTACTTCGGGATAGGAACCGTAAATCAAGCGCGCTTCGAGGTTCTGGCGGGTTTCAAGTGCCGTTTCCGTCTGTGCGATTTCCCGTTGCGAGAATGGTGTAAGGAGAAATTGCGTACTGCGGCCGACCAACGGTTCACCAGTCTTATTCAGCAAATCGAATGACGAAGAACCACTTGCCAAGACACTTATTCCCGGTATTTCATCAACTATCAACTTCAGAATACTACCGATTTGTGGTATGTTCTGTGCCTCATCAATAGCCAGCAAATCAATACCATCCAATAAATGCCGATAATTGGCTATTGAGCGATTCTCCAATAGTGCTAATGTGTCGTAGTCTTCGCCGTTGAGCATCATCGTCCTACCTGAATAGTTGTCCACAATTTTACGCATCATTACCGTTTTACCAACACGGCGAGCACCAAAAATCAGTACTGCTTTATTGGGCGCGATTCGTGCTGTAATCTTCTCTTGAAGTATTCTATTTACTGTTTCCATACCTTATAAAATATAATGCAAAGATAATCATATTTTTTTAATTGGCGAATTTTACAAAAAAAACGGGCTATTAAATGGCGATTTTTACAACCACAATCTTATGGAAGTTGTTTCATTGTTTTTAGTAATGATATATGTTCATACTATGATGACTCAATAATTTACCAGACATACGTTTCTGAAATTTGTCCTTATAGGAATGAAAAACTCACATATATTGTGCTAATTAATATATAATTAAATGAAAATAAAAAGACAGGATACGAGTATTCCTGTCTTCTCATATGTAATGGATATTTTTTTATTTTCTCATCCGCTCCAACTCCTCATCACGCAACATTCTCTCGTTCAGTTTTTCCTGCATCCTGTCAATGAAATAGGTGCGGCTTTCGTTCTTCCGGCGTTTGATATCAGTGTAGAAGCGGTAGCAGTCTTTAGAATCAACCCCGAATATCTTATAGAGAAGTGGGGCGAGCTGTTTGAGCGGCATATTGCCGTTGTTGATGCAGCCCATCACGTCTATGCCGTAGATAAGTTCCACGAGGTCGATGGCATTGCCCGTCCATTGAAGAAGGCTGGCGGTGGTTTCTGTTGCGTTGTTGGCGGATATTAGTGGTGGCACTTGGGGCGTGGCAAGGAATTTCTGCATCTTTCTTACGAAAGACAGAGCCTTGCTGACGTAGGCGGCAATCTCTCTTTTTTCTTCTGACAGATTACGTACGGGATGGTGCTGCAACTCGATTTCGATGTAGGCAAGCGCGATGACGGTAAGGTTCATGTCCATGCCGCCGTTGCACAGTTCGATCACTTGGGTGGCGAAAGCCGTGTATGCCGTTTCCATATTGCAGTCGCCGGCTTCGTTTATCAGGCGGAAAAAGTCGGTTTCCGCCAGCAAGAAATAATTCATGGTTCTGTCAATTTTGAAAATTACACTTTGTTTTCTGCGTGCGCACATGAATATAATTGGCAAAAAACGCGGCAGAAAATAAAAAATCCAACACTCAATTTTACAAAGTGCTGGATTTCAGAGGTATAAAATTCAGTATTTTTTCACAAGGACAAATTATCTCCGACTTAAATTGTTTGTAATCGGAACATTTATTCTATTCCTGAAAATAGAAATGTATGCTTGCCGCACATTTTGGCTATCTTGCTTTTTTATCAAGGATATAGATAATGCGACATACACCGTTGGGATAGCTTTTCAAAGAGGAAAGCGTCCAGTGTTGCTCTGGCAGAGCCGACTTAAAAAAATGTCGTCCGCTTCCGGATATGAAAGGAACGGTGTATAGTATGATTTCATCCACAGCGTGCATCCGCAGCAGTCCGTTTATATAGTCTGCCGTGTCCGGTGTGGCTTCCGCGAGGTAACGGATGTTTGTGCAGTCTTTTCTCCATTCGTGCAGCATTGAAATGGAATAGTCCGGTGTCACACGGTAAAAGGCTTTCTTCCTGATTTCATCAAGACCGCAACGGTCAAGGCACAAATCCTGATGTGCTTTATCATATAACTCTGAAGAAAGACATCCGTCCATCGTCAGTACGGCGAGAATCTGAACTTTACCCATAATCGTTTCCTTTCGTTAGGCAAGGGTAAAAAAGTAGCGTGCAATTCACACTACCTTCAAGCGATGGCTCTGGTAAAGCCTTTACGGAGAGTACGTGAATGCACGCTATGCGTAAGCATAGCATAAGCATCACGCAATCGTCTCCGTAGTTCCAATTTACCAGATTTTCGCTTGAAACGCCTTGCGGTCTTATCCTATATGTTGGCGGCGAAAAGCTCCTGCCAATCGCCGTTTTTCTCAAATGTTATGCAAAGATAGCCAAATTCAGTGAATTACGGGCTATGATTGCTTGAATTTATATTTAAGTCCATACTCTTCAAGTTTGCTGTATAGTGTTGTCCTGCCTATGCCGAGCAGTTCTGCGGCGACACTCCGGTTGCCGTTTGCCTGTTTCAACGCACGCAATATCCGCTCCTTATCCTCCGCGTCATTGCGCAAGGCGAAGCTGACAGTAGAGGTCGGTTTCGTCACGGCAAGTTCCAGATGCTCTTTCATGACAACACCTTCCTGCGCCTGCAATACAGCACCCATAACTTTCTGCCGAAGTTCCCGCACGTTGCCCGGCCATGCGTGTGTCAGCAACGCTTTACGTGCTTCGGAACTGAACCCGCTCACGCTACACTCCAGCTCTCTGTTTGCCATATCACGGAAGAACTCTGCCAGCGGCATAATGTCTTCTTGACAGTCACGCAACGGAGGAACGGTTATCCCGAAGTCGTGCAGGCGGTACAGAAGATCCTGCCGAAAACGCTTTTCATTCACCGATACCTCCAAATCTTCATTGGTAGCAGCGATGATGCGGACATTGAAATTCCGGTCTGCCTTGTCTCCGACCGGGCGATACCGCCTCTCCTGTATGGCACGGAGCAACATCTGTTGGGTTTCCAACGCGAGGTTTCCTACCTCGTCCAGAAACAACGTGCCGCCTTCCGCCTCATGGAAATATCCTTTCTTGGCATTGTCCGCACCTGTAAATGCACCTTTGACGTGTCCGAAGAAAGCCGACGGTGCAAGCTCTTTGGAGAGTGAACCGCAGTCCACCGCCACAAATGGCTTGCCTGCACGTTTGCTCTTGTCATGCAACAGGTGGGCAATATGCTCCTTGCCCGTGCCGTTCTCACCAAATATCATCACGCTCATATCGGTGGCGGCTACCAGCCTTATGCGGTGCATGATTTTCTGAAAGGCGGAACCTTCACGGGCGAATATAGGCATACGGCGTTGTCCTGCCTGACGTTCTTTCAGTATGGAACGGATCAGGGGGACAAGTTTATCCTCCACAAGCTGTTTGGGAATATAGTCTATCGAGCCGAGTTTCATGCTTTCCACGGCGGTATTAACTTCGGCGTAGTCGGTCATAATGATGAAGGGCTGCATCTTTCCCTCCTTTCGCATCCAGCACAAAAGGTCTATGCCACTGCCGTCAGGCAGACGCAGGTCGGCAACCACGATATCATTATCTGTTGCCTGTTGCAGATGTTTCTTCGCGGTTGAGAGGTGGTAAGCCTTCATATTGCGGTAGCCCTCCCGTGACAGCATATTGCAGACATATTCGCAATACACGATGTTGTCTTCCACCACAATTATTTTTGTCTTATTCATCTTCGTATTTTCTCCTTTCCTCTTCTGCCAACCGTATTATTTCCACTCCCTTATCCAGCACGGCAGTCACGGCATGGCTTAACGCTTCACCATCCGGGAGAGCATCGCCACGAAGCAATCCGTAAAGTACATTCAGCGGTTGGTCGGCACGGAGCACCTCCCACGAACTGCGCAGGTGGTGGATCAGGGAATCCAGCTTTTGCAGGTCTTTTTCTTTTGCTGCATCCCGTACCGCCTGCATTTCCTTTTCTGTTTCAGTTATCAACTTTTCCAGCATGACGGCTTCATTGCCATAGGACAATAAGGCGGAAAAGTCCGGTTTCCCGTCCGGTGTCGCTTTTATGGCACACCTGTCGGAAACCTCCATCAGTTCCGATATGGAGAACGGTTTGAACAGGCATCCGGCAAAGCCTTTTGCCAATAGTTCCCCTTTGTTACAACTGCCCGAAGCGGTTGCCACAACCACCGGGATTGTTGGTGAATTGCCCACGTTGGACGAACGCAACAGTTCCAGCAATTCGAAACCGTTTATATCGGGCATATTCAAGTCTGTCAGCAACAGGCTGTATTCTTTCTGGCGTATCATTTCCATCAGTGCCGCAGCATCGGTGCAAGTGTCGCAGTGTATTCCTTCTTGGGAATACATCTCTTTCAGCATCAGAAGTAATACCTCATCATTGTCAATGGCGACAACATCATGGAATTTATTGTTATGATAAACAGGTGTATTGCTTGTATATCCAAGCTGTTCTTCAGCTTCCTGCATAGAAATTTCAACTGTGAAACGACTGCCTTTCCCTTTCTTGCTGTCTAAACGGATTGTTCCGCCAAGCATCGACACAATATTACGCATTATGGCAAGCCCAAGCCCGAAACCCTCCTTTGCGGCGGCATTTGATAGACGTTCAAACGCACCGAACGCTTGTTTCTGTTCCTCTTCTGTCATGCCTGTACCTGTATCTTCAACGACCAGTGTCAGAACTCCATTATCATATTCAGTAATCAAAGAAACACCGCCTTCTTCTGTGAACTTGACAGCGTTTGACAGCAGGTTATTCCCGATTTGTATTATTCGCTCTTTGTCGGTCAATACAATGGCATCGTGTCCAGTCTTCACGGACAAGGACAGCCCTTTGTTCACGGCAACAGGCATGAACTCCGTTTCAAGTGTGTGCGTGATTGCTGAAATCCGGCAGGGTGACAGACGGGGCTGTTCCTTGCCGTTGTCCAGGCGGAAGAAGTCAAGCAAAGTGTTAAGCATATCCCGCATACGGTCGGAGGATTGCAGTATGTTTTGGATATACTGCCCGGACTTATCCTCACACTGTTCTTTCCGTATCAGTCCGGCATAGCCTGTTATTGCTGTCAGCGGTGTGCGCAGTTCATGGGTGATAGTATGTACCGCCTTCTTCCTTGACGTTATCAGTGCCTCGTTCCGTTGTACGGATTGTTCCAGTTGCCTTATCAAATCAGTTGTCTTGTGCTTGTATTGTTTAATGCTTTTTGCATCACGATGTATGATGATGTAGGAAATTAACAACAATAGAAGAACGAATCCCATTAAACCGCCTACTTGCATAAATGACTTTTCACGCATGGCAACTATTTCGTTTTCCCGGCTTTGCAGTTCGGTTTGTACCTTTTCTTCTATTTGGCAAATCAATTCTTGCAGTTGTCTGTTAAGTTCTGCATTACGAGCTGCAAGGCTGTCGGCTTGTTCCGACAATTGGCGATCCTGCACTTTCTGTTCGCTGATTACGTTTCTATTGACCGAATGAAGGATAGTGGTTGATACTGCTGGAGTTACTTCCTTTTTTTTGCCGAATATGCCTAAGAAACCTTTTCGTTTTGGCTTTTTGGACTGTTCCTGCACACTTTTCTGTACAATAACCGGAATTTGATTGGCTATCTTCTTGTTAATAGATTGTTGTTCATCCATTAACCGGACTATCTGGAACATCTGTCGTTCCTTATCCTCTAAAAGACTGCGCACACTATCGATGCGCTCTGCTGGATAGGTGGCCTTGAAACGGCAGAGCATACTGTCCATTGCCATACGCCGTGCATGGTAATGCTCGATATCTTTATCGTTCCATTCCAGTATTGTTTCACCCAATAGAGAAAATTTTATCATTTGAATATTGATATTGTTTATTTCTTTTCGGAGCTCGTCTATTTTTTTATTGCCAAGTTCTAATGCTTCTATCTCCTGCCATTCATAGAGGCTATTATATGCCATACATCCGATAAGAATGGAGATAAGTATATATCCCAACCGTATTGCCTTATAGAAATTTCCTGACCGCTCCATTATTTTAATGACATTGATTTTTGGAACATGAATAAAAGTTTATCTTTTTCGTTCATGCGGATATTATCAGAATAACCGTCTTTTGTTATTTGATACCCACATGGCTTAACCATAAAAATGCCTAAGCCCTTAGTGTACGAACTTACTTCTGAGGCATAGTCTTTACTTGTATTTAATGGAACTTTCCCTTTAATATGACACCACTCATTATTACAACTGATGTCTTCAATCTCAGACATCAGTTTTTGCAAATCTGTAATAGCTTTGGAACTCGCTACTTGGGGTATCTGCAACTCAAAACAGAGCATCGGTTCGAGAATGTCCACACCTGACTGTTGCAAAGCCAGCCTGAAGACATAAGGGGTCAGCTGTCTGAAATCAGCAGGTGTACTTACCGGGCTATAATACTCGGCTTGAGTAAAAGTTACTTTCAGATCTGTCACTTCCCATCCATGTAAACCAGATTGGCAAGACATACGAATCCCTTCAAAAACGGCATTTTGAAAAGAATGGTTCAGATAACCATAGGAGATGTCACTTTCGATTTGCAACCCTGCCCCTAACGGTAAGGGTTCAAGAGTCAGCCCTATTGTGGCCCAGTAAGGGTTGGGTGGTACTTCGATCTGAATAATCTTATTGACCTTTTTTATAGGTCGTTCTTTGTAGATAGTCTTGATCTCATCAAAATGGACCTTTACGGAAAATCGTTCTTCCAGCAATGTCTGTATGATTTCCTTTTGGGTCAAACCATATAACGAGATTTCCAATTCATCACTATATGAGTTTATGGAAAAGGACAAAGACGGGTCTTCAATCCACAATGTATTCAGAGCGGATATCACCTTGCTTCTCTCTTCGGGCTTATTTGGCCGGACGGAGGATTTGAGAGCGGGATGCTGATGAGATAATCCTTGAATCAAACAAGGTTTAGCACCTAAATAATCTCCGATTCGAAAATCTTCTATATCTTCTACAATCGCGATATCATTGGCACCCACTTCATCAACATTTATCTCTCTGCCCTGATAAATAGTCTTTAGATTTTTAATCTTGATGAATTTTTCCGAATCGTTGATTCTTACAACGTCTCGAAGTCTCAGACTTCCGTCAATTATTTTAAGAAAACTTCTTTTATGCCCTTTGGGGTCATGCTCTATCTTATAGAGATAAGCTGAAAGTCTGTTTGAGACTGATGCCGGAGGAAGTATAAAAGAAGAAATGGCGTCCAACAACTCATTGATACCGATATTGAACATTGCTGATCCATGTAGCACCGGATAGACTTTGGCTTTTGCCACAAGAGCGATTATCGTATTCCAATAATCAGCCGGTGAAATTTCGCTATCCGCCAAATATCGTTCTAATATATCGTCGTCATGGTTGCATACAAATTCTTTGTATTCTTCCTTTATATATGTTTGGGAGCAAACCGGATAAACCGATCCATCGACAACAGTTTGCATAAACAGGACATCTTGCGACAGATTTGTTTTTATATCCATATACAAACGCTCCAAATTCACACCGGCACGGTCAATCTTATTGATAAATATAATTGTCGGGATTTGCAGCTTTTGTAAAGTACTGAACAGCAACTTTGTCTGCGCTTGTATGCCTTCCTTTGCGGATAAGATGAGGACTGCTCCATCAAGCATTTTGAATGTCCGCTCCACTTCCGCAATAAAATCCATGTGTCCCGGAGTGTCAATGATATTGCATTTCACTCCATTCCAGATAATAGATGTCGTAGAAGCCCGGACAGTAATTCCTCTACGTTTCTCTATATCCATAGAGTCCGTTATGGTGTCACCATTATCCACACGGCCGCACTTTTCCGTTGCTCCACTGGCAAACAGCAGATTCTCGGTTACGGAAGTTTTTCCTGCATCAATGTGAGCAAGAATTCCTAAATTTATAATATTCATTTGGATTAAGCAATAATATACTACAGTAGATGCATTGTCGAAACGCACCTTTTAATACCTCCTCGTAGCATATGAGAACTACAGGATTACTAACTCGTATTAATATGTATATTATTACTGCCGCATAACGATTACAAAATTACACAAAAAAATATATCTAACAAAAGTGGGAGGATTTTTTAACTTTTTACCATAGACATTTTATTAGGGAAGCGTAGGTTCAACTGGCAAGTACAAATAAGTAGAAATGTTTGAACAACACCGTTTTAGGAAGTTGAAAAATCAAGTTTCTCTCTCGGTATAGCGTTTATTTTGGCCAATATCTTCTTTAGTTTAGCATTTGTGTATTTCCCATTCGTGTTCTATTTAGCTCCTTATTATGAGTATGTAGCAAGTTACTTATCAAATTCAGCCTCTTTGAGGGTCAAATATGGTTTTGCAAATGGTGACTGACAAGACATAAACAAGGTCAGCAGGAATTTTTTACATAAATGGACATGAATGTATATAACCTAAAATAAGAATAAATTTTAATAAGGGCTGCCCAAAAAGAAAAAAATGCAGTTGCCATCCTATAGATACTTGCAGAAAGGATAAAATTTACTTTTAGACCTTTTGGGATAGCCCTTATTAATACTTCAGATAAAATTCCTTAGGTTATATTTTCAATCCTTTGGACCGGGTTTCCTCCTTGGCATACAGTCCCGGACGCCCGATTATGACATGGTTGGCAACGATACTATCCGCCGGACTGCGTATCTGCGGCGGTGCATTTTCGGGATATTGCGCCTGCCTGTTCCTCACATCTTCCGCTTCCGGCTTGAGCTGTTGCCCTTCATTCTCCTTTTCTGCGACTTCGGGCGTGGGTGGCGCAAGCTCCAGCTGAATTTTTCGGTCAAGGGCGGCAAGTTCGGACTTCAACTGCTTCAGCTCGTCCTCCTTCTTCCACACCTTACCCGCTATCTCCTGTAACTGCGGTATCTCCATCTCCAGCACCTCGTTCTTCGCCTTGTACTGGTCGATGATGGAGGGTATCCTCTCCATCGCGTTGAGGAAGTTGCGGGCGGCGGCCAACGGGTCAGCCATCGCCAGATGCCCGTTGTTGTAGGTGTACTTGTAGTTCCCCTCGACCACGAAGCGGTTGTCGGTGAACTCCAATCCCTCTTTGAGTATCCTTTCGCTCACCACCTTTATCGGAAAACCGTAAAGTTCACCGACCTGCGTGTACAACCCTCCGGTCGTGGCATTCTTGGCTATCTCCTGCAAACGCTTTCCGATGACCTTCTCATCGGCGGAATCCACTCCGTCCACCTTTATTATATTAAGGCGGTTGCCCTCCTTGTCGGTCTGCACCACCGACAGGAAGCGGTTCCAGTCCTCCGTCATGGCATCTATGAAAGCCGTGTTGTTGCGCAACTCGCCGGTCTTTGACTCCAGCTTGAACTCCGAATCACGCTTGCCCTTGTTGAACGACTTGCGTTCCCCTTCGAGCGATGCGATCCGCTTTTCCAGTTTCGCCTTGTCCAACAGGTCGGTATTGCCGGAGAGCAACGCCATGTATTCCGAGAAATTCATGCCCGATTTTTCGTCCATTGCCCCCTCGTCGATGGTACGCGCACCCATCGCACCGCTTTTGAGCTGGCTTATGAAAGTCTGCTTGCAGTGCAGGAGGTTGAACTTGTAGCTGTCCAGTGACTTCTCCACCGCGTAGATGATTACATCCACGTTGTTCCCGGCGAAATGTTTGGCAATCTCATTACCTGCCCTAACTCCGCGTCCGTCACGCTGTTGCAAGTCGGACGGTCGCCACGGCGTATCGAGATGATGGATAGCCACACACCGTTTCTGGGCGTTCACACCCGTTCCGAGCATAGAGGTAGAGCCGAACAGCACACGCACCGTCCCGGCGTTCATGGCGTCTATCACCGCCTTCCGCGCCTTGTCGGTCTTGCACTCCTGAATGAAGCGCACCTCGCTTGGCGGTATACCGTAGTCCTCCGTCAGTTTGCGCTTGATTTCCGAATAGACGTTCCACCCGTCGCCCGGCTGGTATGTCCCCAAATCAGAGAAAACGAACTGCGTGCCTTTCTGGGCGTCGTATTTTTGATAATACTCCGCGATCATCTTGGCACAGTGACTCGCTTTGTTGTCGGGATGATCTTCGTAATTCGGGTCTATCATGCGCATGTCGAGTGCCATTTTCCGGGCATAGTCCGTGGCGATGAGCATCTTCGCCTTTTCTTCCGTTTCCGAAAGCGGCAGCCTGCCCAACAAGGTGGCATCGCCCGTCTTGGCGAACTGCATCAGTTTCTGTATGAAGTCCTCCTGTTCCGGCGTGGGCGGTATATGGTGCAGTATCTCGTTCTTGGCAGGACGGTCGCCCACATCCTCCGCCGTGCGGTAGTCCGTGATTTCATTATAGAAGGCGGCAAGCTCCGGCACTTTGATGAAGTAGCGGAAACGCTCCTTCTGGACCACATTGTTCGTCACGTTAAATTCAAAATCCGTCGTCTTCTTGGCAAATATCGCCGCCCAAGCGTCGAAACACCTTATGTCCTGCCGTTCCAGCTCCTTCGGGCGCAGGTACTTGAACAGCAGGTACAATTCAGTCAGTGAGTTGCTGATAGTCGTGCCGGAGAGGAAGGTCGCACCCAAGTCTTTTCCTGTGCGCTCCTGTATGGTGCGTATGGCAAAGAGCATGTTAAGTGCCTTCTGGCTTCCCTCGCTGTTTCCCAATCCCGCCACACGGTCGTGGCGCGTGTTGAAAGTCAGATTCTTGAACTGGTGGCTCTCATCTATGAAGATGTGGTCGATGCCCATCTGCTTGAAATCCACCACGTCGTCCGTGCGTGACTTTATGGCGTGTTCCACCTTCTCCAGCTTCGCTTCAAGGTTGTGCTTGCGCTTCTCCAATCCTTTCAGCATCGCCCGCGACACGTTCTTTCCCTGCTGCCGTAGCACTTCGAGGTTTTCCTCCACCGTGTCAAGCTCTGCTTGCAGGATGCGCTGCTGCAATTCCGGCGACTGCGGTATCTTGCCGAACTGGTCGTGCGACATGATGACGCAATCGTAGTCGTTGTTCTTTATATTATTGAAGAAGCGCACACGGTTGGCGGTCGAAAAGTCCTTCTCCGAAGCGTACAGAATACGTGCGTTGGGATATGCCGCCTGATAGGTGGCTGCAATCTCCGCAACGTTGGCTTTCAGCCCGATAATCATCGGCTTGTGTGCCAAATTCAGACGCTTCATCTCATGCGCGGCGATGCACATTATCAGCGTCTTACCGGTTCCACAGGCTAAGCACATCGCGCCTTGCCGCCCTTTCGGACGGTAGGTTTCAATGTACTCGCCACCGAACCGTACGTACACGTCTCCATGTATACGGCTCTCCATCAATATATTCAGTCTATTTCTTGTTTCCATGAATTTTACGATAACAGTTATTACAAACAGCTATTGTTTTCCTCTTTCGGGCAATCATAAAACGTTCCCATTCTTGTTTGCCTTCCAGATTCTTGAGTTTACGGACATGAAACATCTTCAAATTATCCGTTGCTCCGCAATATTCACACTCGTTAGCCTTCAGTCGAGCCATTAGGCTCGTGCTTTGGGTTGCACGATAACTGGGCAGATTGTCCGCAAAGTCCAATCTTGCTTGCTTTTGTTGCCTAAATCCTCCATGATACAAAGCACGTTCTTTTATTGCGCCTCTATTGTCCTCATACTGTACGTAGAAAATTTTATCACGAGTGTATTTTCGGATAATCTTCCGTACGGTTGATTCATACTTTGACGAAAGTGTTTTATACATACTCTCCTTCATGTAGGAATAGAAACTATTGAGAATGTTACAGTTGTTGGCAAGACAATAATAATTATAGATACCTCTTATCTCCGAATTATATCGGTTCAAGATTTCAAGGTCATCATTATTCCTAAGATAAGGTCGAGATTTTGACTCCCATTTCTCTTTTCCATTTTCAACTACAATTTTCATAGCACCATAGTCGAGTAGTTTCTTCCTCATAGCCTCAAGAGGTAGAAGAAGAACTGTTTTGTGGTTGAGAGACCGGCGGGTTATACCTCGACTGTCCTTTCTTGTCTTTTCACATCTGCGGATTGTCACTTCATAGCCTAAGAACTTCGCATGGTCGCTTGAATTGGTGATTAGCGTCTTTTCATCGGAAAGTTCAAGTTTCAATGTGCCATGCAAGTAGGCTTTAATATCTTCCTTTGCTTTTACACATTCCTCTTTACTTCCGATTACACCAATCAAAAAATCATCGGCATAACGAACGTATCTCATACGTCTGAAATTTTCATCCATGTCCAGAGTTGCAGGAAGTTGTTGCATCTCGTAATGGAGCTTGTTAATCTCCTGACGTAATACTTCTTTCTTCTGCTCATCTGTCTCATTCTTTAGTTTCTTTACTCGTTTGTACTTTCGAGATTCAATCCTTTTATATTCAGGATTTACTCTCCTTTTATCAGCCTTGTTGAAAACTGAAATGTATTTCTGCATATACTTATCCAATTTATCAAGATAAATATTTGCCAAAATCGGACTTACAACACCCCCTTGCGGTGCTCCGCTATAAGTGTTGTAGAACTGCCATTTCTCCATATATCCTGCGTTCAGGAATTTACGAATCAGACGTAGAAACCGCTGGTCAGATATACGTTCAGCAAGAATCTCTATCATAACATCGTGGTCGATGTTGTCAAAAAATCCTTTGATGTCACCCTCAATAAACCAGCGAGTCCCGTCAAATCCCTCATGAATGGAAGCCAGTGCAGTATGGCAACTGCGGTGCGGTCTGAATCCATGTGAGCACTTTTCAAAATGTCCCTCGTAGATGGATTCAAGAATCATTCTTACGACTTCATGCACAAGTTTGTCATCAAAGGCAGGAATGCCTAAGGGACGCTTCTTGCCATTCTTTTTAGGAATGTAAACTCTCTTAGCAGGATAAGGTTGATAGCTTTCGTCTTTCAGTTTGTCAATGATGTTGTGTATGCGTTCAATACTCATTCCATCTATGGATTGACCGTCTGTGCCTTTCGTACAATTCCCTTCATTAGAAGCGATGTTCTGATAGGCTAACGCATACAGGTTTTCATTGAACAGCAGTCGATAAAGCCGTTCAAACTTGTAATTTAGGTCTGAGCTATGCCCAGCCAGACTGTTTAATACATTACCTGAATCTCTCATAATGTCTCACACATTTTTCGTTAAACGTATTAAAAATATTAACTGTCTCCCTTCGCCATGTACAAGGCTTTCCCTTGCTCGGACTACTACGGAGACTCTGTTGCCATGCCGAATATTCAAGGAACTTGTATTCCCATAGCCAACTTTTATTGGCGTTTCGGTTTAGACAATCCCCATTTAGACATATAGTAACATAGCGTGATAGATTGTCGGATGCGATTTTCGTCCTTTTCCGCTTATTACGGCTGTTCTGCAATCGGTTTTCGGCTCTCATACTCGAAGTCGGAAAGTAGAAGTATTGCAGCCCGACGTTTGTAACTATCTTCCGTCGGGGTTTACCAACTAACAACTTGGACTGTCGTTCAAACAGTATAGTCTTCATCCTCATATCTATCGTTTCATTTAGACATTCAGTAGCAGTACGATAGTTTACTGACTTATGCCGTTTCCAACATGCGACACTCCCCACCGCCTTTCGGCTAAGTGGATAAGTTGGCTAATGACCGGCGTTGAAAACCCTTGCCGGGTAGGTTGCTAATCCTACATTTACTATATGCCCTTATGGGCGCAGCACCTCGTGGTCGCAAATTCCGCCGCCGTTCTGTTTCAACATCCAGACGCAATCCATCTGTGAGGGATAGACGCTCTTGATACCCCGGCTTGCCAGCCCTTTCAGGTTGAGGTCGGGAAAGGTCTGATGGGAGCCGTCGTAGCGCGGGCGCACGAAACAGTTGAACTTGCGGTTATACATCGTCACAAGCCGCTCCTTGAACTGCGGCGACTGCTCTTCGAGCCATTCGGAGAAGCCGTTTCGTATCTCGTCAATCTTGGCGTTGGCGAGTTGTATTCCCTCGCTGTCGCGCATCTTGATGTCGTTGCCATGCTCGTCCTTGCCGATGGACTTCATCATGTCAGGGCAGGTGTTGTGCAGGGCGTGTTTTAGGAGGTGCATACCGTCATAGTTCCGGTAATACCCCTTCACCAGAAACTCGTCCGTGATTTTCATGGTGCGGTAGCCGCACACCACCGAAAACTCGTCCATGCTTGCGGAATAGGCGATTTTCACCTCCGTGTCGAACAGCCGGCTCATGTAGGCGGCATAGACACCCGTCGGAATCCAGCGTTCCCCGAAATTGAAGTCCAGATCCTCGAAGGCGATGCGCTGCGGCTCGGCATCTTTCAGAGCCTCCAACGCCTGCTTCACCTCCGGCATACGCTCATTTTCGGGATTGTCACCCATCCATGCCTCTATGCGTTCCGCTTTCTCTATGACATTTCCGGCGATGAAACGGTCTTTGATTTCGTAACCGGTCACGAGCGGATTGTAGTAGATGCGCCCTTGCAGGGCAGTGAGCAAATCCTCCGCCGTGCTGTCGGTTATCTCCCGCATATAGTCGAGATTGACCGTACCATATTTGTTGAGCGACGCAGACAGGGCTTCTTCGGGAGAGCCTACGTTGGCATGGCTCTCCACCGCGAAGGAAACAGGATGCTCGAAGATGTCCGCCTTGACGAACTTTCCGTTTTCCATCCGTTCCAGCGAAAGGATGTCGCGCCCGCCCGCATCCATCATCACTAACTTCACGTTCTGCTTGGCGTTGAGGTTGCCGTAGCGCATGACAAACTCATCGTAACAGGTATTCAGATGCTCTCGCCACGGAACATTTGCCTCGCGCCGGAGCGATTCATAACGGTACAGACGCTCGTAGGCGTCACGCAGCGACACATACAACAACGCCTTTTCCTTCTGGTATCCTTTCAGGTCGAGCGGCTGGAATGTCGCCCCGTATGGCGTGATGTCTTTCAGGTAGCCGATGTTATGACGCCCCCGGTCAGCCACCAGCGACCCTTCGCGCAGGTGCATCTCCGGCGTGCGGTGGTAGGCACGCGGAGAAAGGTCCACGACTTCCTCCTTCGGCTTTTCCGCTTCGATGTCGGGGAAAAGGAAAGTCCCCACCGCTTCCGATGGGGTATCTGTAACGGCAGGTGCGGCGACTGCCTCCGGCTGTGTTTCCTCCTGTCGTGGCTGCTCACGGGAAGTTTCCGGCACGGCTTTCACTTCCGTCTTTTCCGCCACTTGTTTCTCGTTATGCTGCCTTGCCAGTTCCCGAAGTTCTTTCCTACGCTCCGGCGTCAAACCCATCATCATTTCATAGAAACCGTTGATGGGAGGATTGGTATCCCAGTCCAGTGTGGCATAGATGTCGTCCGGGTCGGCAGGCTTGGCGGTGTTCTCCGCTTTCACCTCCTTATTCTCCATTGCGGGTTTTGCAGTTGGAGCTGTCGGTGTAACCGTGACTTTCGGTTTGGGCGGAGTGGACTTTGCCGTAACTGCCTTTTTCACCGTCTTTTTCTTTTTGGAGGTTTTCGGTTGGCTGACCTCTTCCGTCATCCCCCAGAGGTCAAGCAGGGTGAGCTGCACGCCTGCGGAATATTGCGGGCGCGGTTCTATCTCCGGCTTTTCATCTGCGGGTTGCGGCTTTTCTGTCGGAGTTTCCACCGTCTGCGCCGAGGATACTGTTTCCAATTTTATGGCAGGACGCTCTACTTTATTTTGAACGGCAACTTTTTCTTCCGTTCCTGCCTGCCGGATTGAACCCGAATACAAGCGCATGGCAAGCCTGTAATGGAAATCCTCGTCGAGCATACGGCGCAAATCCCCGGCGATGCCTGCTGCCTTGCCCTCGTGCAGATAAACCATAGCGGGCTTCCCGTAGGGGTCTGTGTCAAGTTTCGCCATCGTATGCACGATGCGTTCCGGGTGGTGGATGAAATAGGCGTTGTCGGTCAGGGCGGTTTTCGTGTCCGTCTGTATCACGGTCATCAGCCGCTCGTCCTGCGACATTTCCTTCTTGCTGAGGTTCTTTTGCAGGACAATCAGGTCACTGCCCACCTCCGTGCCCGCGTTGTCCGTGAACAGGTTGTTGGGCAGGCGTATCGCGGATACCAGATTGGCCTGACTGAACAGCTCGTTACGCACGGAGGTCTTGGTGCTATTCAATACCCCTTGCGAGGTGATGAACGCCACGATACCGCCGTCACGCACGGCATCCAGTCCTTTGAGAAAGAAATAGTTGTGGATGGTTTTCTGGGCGGAGCGTCTGCCGAAAGAGTCGCTCCGCTGAAACTCCGCGTCGAACACGGCAATGTCACCGAACGGAATGTTGGACACCGCCAAGTCGAAATAATTGTTGAACGGTCTTTCGATTTTCTCAAAACCGCAGGTGCGCATTTTCTGGTCGGGATAGAGATGCCTCAAGATTGTACCCGTGAGCAGATCCTTCTCGAAAGCCATCACATCCGCATTGGGGCTGTGCCGCAGCATGGAATCCACGAACACGCCGACACCTGCCGACGGTTCGAGCATACGGGCGGGGCGGACGCTGTAATCTGCCAGCACGTCCGCGATGGTGTCGGTTATCTCTTTGGGGGTGTAGAAAGCGGTCAGCACGGACGCTTTCAGCGAATCCACAAACCGCTTGTACTCTGTTTCGTCCTTGCTGTTCTCACGGATAAGCCTGTGCAGCTCCACCGTCGGGGCGAACAGTTCGAGGTCGGATTTCGCCCACCGGACGGCATCCGTCAGTTCCTTTGCAGGGTTGAGGATACATTTCAGACCGCCGAAACCGCAGTACCTTTGAAGTATGGCACGCTCTTCGGTTGTCGCTGTCCTATTTTCCCTGTCAAGGATGAATGCCGTCCGTATCGCCTCGATGTTGTCCCGCAGTTTCTGTTTGCGGTTAAACGCCATATTCGTCTAAGTAAAGGACGGTTGCTCCCGTCAGCTCCGTGTAGAGCAGGTCGTAATCGGAAGACAGGGCGAAATTGTCATCCGAGAGGTCATAGACGGAGAACACGTTGCCGACAAGCGGCAGCAGTTTCAGGACAAAGGCTTCACGCTTCTCTTCCGGCACTTCATCGGCAAACTCGTTTTCCACGACTTCGCGGAGGATGGCGTAACGGGAATAATGCAGCCCGCGCAGCAGCGTGTCCATCGCCAGTTCCTGCGCACCATCGGCGGGATAGCCTTCAAGCCGTGCCCTCTCATACGTTTCGGCGGCACGGTCGGCCCGTTCCCGTATGAAAGCGGTGTCGTCAGCCTGTTCAAACTTGTTCGTGCGGAGATAGTCCAGCAGGTACAGACCGTAATAGGAAAAGTCGGTCTGACCCTCGTTTTTCTTCTTGTTGTTCATTACTTTGGATTTAGCGGATTGATAATTAACGGGATAATCGGTTGGAAAAAGGAAGAAAAAGGCACTCGGTATCCCTCCGAGTGCCACCACTAAATCCAAAGTATGAGTGTAATCCGGTATCGAAGAACAATTCATTACTCTGAACAAGTGGCAAAGTTAATACTATTTCTTCCGTCCTGAAAATTTCTTGTCCTTTTTAGCCTCCGGGAACACAAAAGTCGTGTTATATTCCCCGTCAAAGGCGACAACAGCATCGAAACTCTTGCCCTGTTTGCTCTTGAACCCTTTGAGCAGCTTGGTATGCCCTTCGGTGAGCAGGTCTTTGATTTCATCGTCGGACAGGGTGCGTCCCGCTTTCAGCCGGAACACGGGCAGTCCGCACTCCGTGTTGTCGCAGCGTACCACCTTGCCGTAGAACCGCATCCTGCCCGTGCCACACTTGGGACACGCGCAGCCGGAGTCACGGCTGCCGAAGAGCTTGTCGCACGAGATCAGTTCGGAGGTTATCTCACGTGTGTACGCCTCTATCTCCTTGCGGAAGGTGTCGTCGGACAGTTCCCCGCGCTCGATACGCGCCAGCTCCTTTTCCCATTCGCCCGTCATGGCAACATCGGCGATGCGCATCGTCTTGACGACGGAATTGAGGGCAAGTCCTTTTTCGGTGGGAACAAGCGACTTCTTGCAGCGTTCCATGTAACCGCGCTTGAAAAGCGTTTCGATGATGGAGGCGCGTGTGGCGGGAGTACCGATGCCACAGTCCTTCATCGCCTGCCGCAGTGCGTCGTCCTCAATTTCCTTGCCCGCCGTTTCCATTGCCGAGAGCAGGGTGGCTTCGGTATGCAGCGGCTTGGGTTTGGTCTTTCCTTCGGTAATGGACGAGCCTTTCGGTGTCAGCGTGTCGCCTTCCTGCCAGCCGGGGATGGTAATTTCCTCTTTTTCCTCGCCATAGACGGCACGCCATCCGGTTTGCTTCACGACGCTGCCTTTTACGGTAAACTCCACTCCGGCACATTCCGCCGTGACAGTGGTCACATCCTTGACGCATTTCTCAGAGAATGCCTCGACCATACGCCCGGCAATCATCTGATAGATGGTATTGTCCTCTTTGGAGAGGAAGAGCGGTTTCTCACCCGTGACGAGCAGGGCATGGTGGTCTGTCACCTTGCCGTCGTCCACGCTGCGGCGTGTCGGGGCGGCTTTTGCCCGCACCTTGTCTTTCCATTCGGGCTGTGTGCCGATGAAAGCGAGCAGTTTGGGAATTTCGGCAAACACGTCTTCGGGGATGTAGCGGCTTCCCGTTCTCGGATAGGTTATCAACTTCTTTTCGTAGAGTTTCTGCGCGATTTCAAGCGTCTGTTCCGCCGTGAAGCCGTGCTTGGCGTTGGCTTCTTTCTGGAGCGTGGTCAGGTCGTAGAGCAAGGGAGTTTCCTCCGTCTTCTCCTTGCGCTCGGCTTTCGTGACAGTGGCGCAACCTGCCGCCTTTACCTTATTATATAGTTCCATCGCCGGTTCTTTCTCTTTCCATTTCTCGGAGGATGAGAATTTCACGACTTCGCCGTCGCAACCGTCCGTTGCGATATGGAGCTGCCAGAATGCTTCGGACGTAAAGCGGCGGTTCTCCCAGTAGCGTTCACATACCATAGCCAACGTTGGTGTCTGCACCCGCCCCACGGAATACGTGCCGTGTCCGGCGGCGATGGATAACGCCTGTGTGCCGTTGATGCCCACGAGCCAGTCGGATTCGCTCCGCGCTTTGGCGGCGAGGTAGAGGTTGTCGTATTTGCTGCCGTCTTCGAGTTTCCGCAGTCCCTCGCGGATAGCTTTGTCGGTGAGAGAGCTGATCCACAGGCGCACGAAAGGAGTGGTGCAACCCGTATAGTGGTAGAGGTAGCGGAAGATAAGCTCTCCCTCGCGTCCGGCATCGGTCGCCACGATGATATGTTCGCTTGTGTCGAACAGTCTTTTGATGACTTTTATCTGCGACACCACGCCGCTGTCGGGCTTGTAACCTTTCTCCGTCCTGACCTGACGGGGGACGAGCGTGAATGTGTCGGGAATAATCGGGAGGTTGTCACGGACAAATCCGCGCACGCCGTAGCCGTCGGGCATGGCAAGCTGAACGAGGTGTCCGAATGCCCATGTCACGGCATAACCGCCTCCCTCGAAATATCCTTCCTCTCTCTTTGTCGCGCCCACGATGCGGGCGATTTCACGTGCCACGGAGGGCTTTTCTGCAATGATTGTCTTCATGTCTTCTTCTTTTTTGTTGATACTTTGGATTTTATTTTGGATTCAGTGGCGGACACGGGATTACATTTTCATGCCCTTGCCCGTTTTCTTCTGCGGCTTCTCCTGCTGCTGTTGCTGGCGGGCGTCCTTCGGGTTGGTCTGACCTTTCTGCAACGGCTCTCTCAGATTCTTTGTAGCCTCGTTGGTCTTGCCATCGTTGTTCACCGCCACCTGCGTGCGGCTCTCGTTGGACGGAGCAACCTGCTGTGCATTGTCAGGGTTCGTGTCGTAGCGGTACGGGCGTCCCTTCTCCGGGTTGAACTTGATATACATCGTGGCATGGAAGCCCTGCTTGTCGGTCACGTTCTCCAGCTTCACGGCTTTACCCGCCACATAGTCGGCTTTCTGCTGGTCGGTGAAGCTCACGCCGCTCCATTTGCTGATGGGGCGGATGCTGCCGTCCTCGTTCGTCCACGTGTTGCGGCGTTGCTCCTTCTTGGTCTGTGCGGCATTTTCCCCGCCCTGCGCCTGACTTTTCGATGTGTCGCCTTTGGTTTCCTGTGTCTGTGCGGTACGGGGCGACTTGCCGGTTCCCGGCACGAACTCCACGCCGCGCTGCTCCACGTTCACTTGCAGGGTGGTGACGAACTTTCTGCCGTCGTTGCGCTCGATGAGCTTGTCGCGTACGGGCAGTCCGGCGCGGAGCATGTCCCGCTCCTGCGTGGTGATTTCCGTCTTGCCGATGCGCTCCGGGATGCGCACCCTGCTTGCCGGAATGTCCGTGATTTCATTCGTCTTGCGGTCGATGCTGATGTAGGAGGGGATGATCTCGCCCGTTTCCCTGTCCACAATGTCCACGACCCTACCGAGATTGCCCGTTTCGCGGAGGTTCTTCCGGTCATTGTCGGAGAATTTGTGTTCCTTGTACTCATCCAGCTTCTGCTCCTTGCGGATGAAGTGCGGCACGAGGCTGATGTTTCCCTCACCGTCCTTCTTGAAGGAGAGGCGGGCGTCCAGCTCGAATGATTCGCCGCCGAAGGTCGGTTTGACCTTTACCAAGTCGGACTTGCCATAGTTGAGCATCTTCGTAAGGTCGCCGGACTTTTCAAGGTTGTCCCGCTTTACGCCCCATCTGTCCTCCAGCTCCTGCCAGTTGATTTTACTCTCGTCGATGGGCTGGTAGCCACGTTTGCCCTGCATCTGTTCGGATTTGTCCTGTTGCTGTTCTTTCCGTTGTTCCATGTTCTCCTGTTTTTGAGGTTCTTGTTTCTCTGTCTGTTGTGCTGCCATCTCTTCCTGCACCTTCTTCTCATAGTCGGAGGTGTCCACCTTGTGAGGGGCGAGCAGCTCCTTGTTCGCTTCGGGGTCTTTCAGCAGTTGCTTCATCACCTCTAAGAGATTTTCAGCTTGGTCTGCCGCAATGCGGTAGAAACCGAAGCGGCTGGGTTCCTTGCACTGCCGGAAGAAGTTCTTGAAGAAGTTGTCCAGCACGTCGCCATGTCGGTCGAATTGCAGGAAACTCTGCGCGTTCTCCGCTTTTGCGGGGGTGCGCTTGGGTGTGCCGTCCGCGTTCAGCCCGGCTACCACGCTGATCTCGCCTGTCTTCTCGTCACGGACTACCAGCACGTCCTTTTCGTCTTTTTTCTTTGCCATCTGAAAAATGTTTTAATGGGTTATTTATGAAAGAAATTATGGATACGAGCCTTGTAGAAGGCTATATCTTCCTTTTTGAAGTCCTTGATATGGTTGGAAAGGAATGTCAGCACGTCCTCCTCGCTGTAATAGGTCTTCTTGCCCAGCGTCTTGTAGGGCAATGCGCCTACGCTGCGGTAGCGTTGGAGGGTGCGTTTGCTTATCTGGAGCAACATGCACAAATCCTGATTGTCGAAAAGGCGGATGCTTTCCGTGATAGTGGGCTGTTTCCCCTCAGCCTTCATCGCCAGCAGCAGTTCGTCCTGACGGTCGAGCCGTTCCATCAGCTTCTGCATCCAGCCCTCGAAGTTGTTTCGTGTGAGCAGTTCCATGACCTATGTCCTCCTTCCTTTTGGTTTGCCGCCCGTGCGCAGCGTGTGGTTGTGGAACAGGGTGTCTATTGTCCCTTCCTCGTTCCTTACTGTGTTGTCCTCCAATAGCCGCAGTATCTCGGAAAGGCGGTAGCGGCAGCTTCCGCGTACCACCACATACTCGATACGGTGGTCGGTGCGCATACGCTGCATGGTGCGCTTGCTCACGTTGAGCATCTTCGCCGCCTGTGCCGTGTCAAGCAGCTTGTCTTCGGTTTCCCGCTTCCGTTTCTTCTCGTCCCTTGCCTCGCGGATGTACCCTGCGATGTTCGCAATCTGCGCCATCATCTCCTTGTAGGCGGAACTTTCCATTGTTATCACTTTCATGTTCAGTCCTTTCTTTTTGTTTCTGCGACAAAATTCGGCAATAAACAAAAGGGGCTTTAACAACTCACTACGTGACTCACGTAAGATTTTTGCGGAAGATGGCTCCGTAACCCGGTCAAACGGCGCAACAGGCAGCCTTTCAGCGGAAAACGATACGTCTTGTATGCCGTTTCGTTACCTTTGCGGCAAACTCTAAATGACATGAATATGGAAATAGTATCTATCGAGAAAAAGACTTTCGAGATGATGGTGGCGGCATTCGGCGCACTCTCGGAGAAGGTCGCCGCCCTGAGGCGCAAAAGCGACACGGGGCGCATGGAAAGATGGCTCACGGGCGAGGAGGTCTGCGGGCAGTTGAGAATAAGCCCGCGCACGTTGCAGACGCTGCGTGACAGGCGGCTTATCGGCTACTCGCAGATAAACCGCAGGTTCTATTACAAGCCAGAGGAGGTGAAGCGGCTGATACCGCTTGTCGGCACGCTCTATCCGCACGGCAGATGATTTGATTTATTCACCCACTGAATCCGAAGTTATGATGAACGAGAACAACGATGTTTTTACGATGGAAGACGAGCCGATAGCCTCTGTGGTGCAGGATATGCGCAAAGGCTCGAAATGGCTGTCCGCATTTCTGGAAAGCTACCGTCCTCCGCTGGACGGGGAACGTTACCTGACGGACGGCGAGGTGTCGGAACTGCTCCGTGTGAGCCGGCGCACCTTGCAGGAATACCGCAACAACCGCGTGTTGCCCTTCATACTTTTGGGAGGGAAGGTGCTTTACCCGGAAACGGGGCTGCGCGGGGTACTGGAAGCGAACTACCGCAAGCCGCTGGAGTGAGGCGGTTTCATGAAAAAGTAAACGGGTGACACCTTTTGTGGTGCTACCCGTTTACTTGTCTTATGGGGTATGTGCAATCAGCAATACCCGGCTTTTCCGTTCTGTATGAACATCACGTATGTCTGCCGTTTCTCTTGTGAGAGTGCCTTTCCCACCAGCCATGTGCGGAACAGGTGGGTGTTGTAGGTATTCACCCTGAAAGCGACCGGGATGATGATTTCAAGGGCGTACACGTCCGCGTGCAGCCCGTTTTCAAGCTGCATGTAGCGGCACACCTCGTAGTCGTTCAGCACGTCCGACTTGCGGACGGCTCTGATGGCGGCGTTCACTGCCGGGACGGTCGTATGGAACAATCCGGCTATTTCGGTGGCGGTCATCCACACGTCGTTACCGGTTACGCTGACTGCCTTGTCCTCGATGATGATTGTGTCACGTTTCATGGCTTTTCTTTTTAGATGGTGCAACCTGCAAATTCCTCGACGCCGTTCAATCTTGCGGCAAGGTTCTCCATGTCCTGATTGAGCTTCTCTTTGGTTATCTTTGCGTAAATCTGCGTCGTCTTTATGCTCTTGTGTCCGAGCATGGAGCTGACCGTTTCGATGGGAACACCGTTGGAGAGGAATATCGTCGTGGCTGCCGTGTGGCGGCTCTGATGCCACGTGATATGCTTGGTGATGCCGCAACGCTTGGCGACGGCACGGATACCGGCAAGGCACGTGTTATAATGCGGAACGGGAAATATCCTGCCGTCCCCGCACAGTCCCCGGTATTTGCCGATTATGCGGTTGGCGATGTCGAGCAGGCGGATGTTGGACACCACGCCCGTTTTCTGGCGGTTGATGTTTATCCACTCGTGTTCGTCGAAGTAGGTGCGGATATTCTCTTCCGTAAGGTTGCGCATATCCGCGAACGACAGCCCCGTGAAGGCGCAGAACAGGTAGAGGTCGCGGTACAATTCCTGTTTGGCGTTTTTCAGTTTCCCCTCCATCAGCAGGCGGATCTCATCTTTGGTCAGGAAACTGCGTGTTGTTTCCTCCTTCTTGATTTCATACTCGCGGAACGGGTCGCGCGTCAGCCACTCGTTGTTGATGGCGATGAATACCATCGTCCGTAACGGGCAGACGTACAGCCACACGGTATTGGTGCAGCAGTGCTTGTCCGTGCGCAGGAACATCTCGAAGTCGGAGATGAAAGCCGGGGTAAGCTCTTTTAGGGCGATGTCCTTCACATGGTAGCGGATGTCGAGGAACTCTTGCATGTGCTTGTAAACGGTGCGGTACTTCAGCAGCGTGCCTTTGGCTTTCATGCCTGCCTCCACCTGCTTCTCGTAGTCCTCGTTGTGCTGGCGGAACACCTGCATCAGCGTGTGGTAGCGGTGTTCCAGTCCGAGAAAGGCGTTCTTCACCTTCTCCGCCGTGACGAAGTTGTCACGCTCCATGATTTCCTGATAATGCCTGTTGATGCGTACCCGCATCTTGTCAAGCATACGGTTCGTTTCGAGTGCCGCCGTGCTTCTGCCCGTGACACGTCCACCTTTGGTGTCCCACAGTTTCGGATCGACAGTCAGTTTGCAGCTGAACTGTGTCTGGCTGCCGTCCACCGTGATGCGTCCCATGACGGGAACTGTCCCGTCCTTTTTCACTACCTGACGCTTGAGGTAGTAGATTACTGAAAATGTACTCTTCATTGTCCTTAATTTTTGGGTTTCAAAATTAGTTGGTGAAGAGTCCGGTGTTGGTACGCAAAACGGGGAGGAACGGCGCAATCTTTTTCCGTAACCTGATTTTTCGCATGAGTTATGGATAACTCACTATTCCTTAGAGCCTTGTTTCGCTATTCGTACCCGTTTGTCGCATTTTCGGGCATGGTTACGAACAAGTAACGTAGCGGCGTCAGGATTTGGCTTCGGCAGGGATTGTAATGGCTTCACGGATTATCGCCACTTCAACCAAAACCCTTGTAACTCAATTCTATCACTATATCTTTCCGCATTTCACTTTTTTGTAGTAACTTTGCATTGCAAACTATTCTATGCTATGCGCTATTTCCTCGAACTCCGGTACAACGGAGCCGCCTACTGTGGCTGGCAGCGGCAGCCCGACATGCCCACGGTTCAGCAGACGCTGGAGCGGGCATTGGCTACCCTGCTGCGCGAGCCGGTCGAGGTGACGGGCGCCGGACGCACCGACACGGGGGTCAACGCCGCCTATTATGTGGCGCATTTCGACTGTACGACACCCGTCGTGGACCCTGCGCAACTGGTCTACAAGCTCAACTTCCTGCTGCCGGGCGACATCTCCGTCGGGAGCATGACGCCCGTCGAGAAGGATGCCCACGCGCGTTTTCACGCCTGCGAACGGGAATACCGCTATTTCATCGAGCCGCGCAAGAATCCCTTCACGCGGCACCTGACATGGCAGTACTATGTGCCGCTCGACATCGGGCGGATGAACGAGGCGGCGGTCCTACTGACGGAATACGACGATTTCACCTCTTTCGCCAAGCTCAATTCGAACAACAAGACCAATATCTGCCGCGTGCGGCAGGCCGTGTGGACCGTCGACGAACGCGGCACGATGTGCTTCACGATCCGTGCGGACCGGTTTTTGCGCAATATGGTCCGGTCGGTCGTCGGCACGCTGGTCGACGTGGGACGCGGACGCTATGCGCCCGCGGAGTTCCGTGCGATCGTCGAGAGCCGCGACCTGTCGCGTTCGAGCGCGGGAGCCCCGGCACAGGGATTGTTTCTGAGCGACGTATGCTACCCTCCGGAAATTTTCGAACGTCAATGTTATACTAAATTCAAATTGCTATGATTGGAACAATTATTTGGCTGATCGGCCTCGTATGCGCAATCTGGTGCGTGATGGACATTTTCAAGAAGAACATCTCCACGGCCGGAAAGGTGATCGCATCGATCATCGTGCTGCTCACCAGTTGGCTGGGACTTGCGGTCTATTATTTCTACGGCCGCGACCATTTGCAGGAGTGGTTCCGGTAATCCGCGGCAGAGGTAAAAGAAAAGGGAGGTTTTGAAACCTCCCTTTTTCTGTCGATGGACTTGGTTACAGGTGGATCGCCGCCCCCATTGCTGCTTCGGCGGCCTCCATGACACCCTCGTTCATCGTCGGGTGGGCGTGGATCGTGCGGGCTATCTGGTGGGCTGTGGCGCCCAGCGTGCGCGCCAGCGTCGGCTCGGCCAGCATTTCGGTCACCGATGCTCCGACCATGTGGGCTCCCAGCAGGCGGTCTTCTTCGTCGAAGAGCAGTTTGATGAATCCGTCGCGGTCGCCGGCTGCCGTCGCTTTGCCTGATGCTGTGAACGGGAAGCGTCCGACCTTATAGGCGATGCCGCGCTCCTGCGCCTGCTGCTCGGTCATGCCGACCGACGCCACTTCGGGCTGGGTGAAGATGCACGACGGGATGGTCGTGTAGTCCACCGGCGCGGGGTTCAGTCCGCAGATGGCCTCCACGCAGCAGACGGCCTCGGCCGAAGCCACATGCGCCAGCGCCGGGCCCGGCACGATGTCGCCGATGGCGTAGACGCCCGGGACATTGGTGCGGTAGAATTCGTCCACGACGACCTTGTCGCGCTCGACGGCGATGCCCAGTTCTTCGAGGCCGATGTTTTCGATGTTGGATTTGATGCCCACGGCCGACAGCACGACCTCGGCAGAAAGCGTTTCCGCGCCCTTTTTGCCTTCGATCTCCACTTCGCAAACTCCTTTGGCGTTGACCTTCACGGCTTTCACCGTGGTCGAGGTCAGCACCGCCGCACGCAGTTTGCGGAACGCACGCTCCATAGTCTTCGACACCTCCTCGTCTTCGAGCGGCATCATGCGGGGCATGTACTCGATGACGGTGACCTTGACGCCCAGCGCGGCGTAAAACCACGCGAACTCGCTGCCGATGGCCCCCGAACCCACGACGATCATCGACTCGGGCAGGCGGCCGAGCGTCAGTGCCTGCCGCGACGAGATCACATGCTCGCCGTCGACGGGCATGAACGCCATTTCGCGCGGACGTGCTCCCGTGGCGAGGACGATGTGATCGGCCTCGTATTCCGTACCGTCCACGTCGAGCCGTCCCGGGGCCGTGAGACGTCCGAATCCGGGGATGAGGTCGATGCCGTTCTTGTTGAGCAGGAATTGCACCCCTTTCGACATGGTTTCTGCCACGCCGCGTGAACGGGCCACGATCTTTTCCAGATTCGGCCGAATCTCTCCGGACGCTTCCAGCCCGTAATGTTCCGCGTTTTTGCAGTAGCCGTAGACCTGTGCGCTTTTCAGCAGCGCCTTGGTCGGGATACAGCCCCAGTTGAGGCATACGCCGCCCGGCTCGGCACGCTCCACGAGCGCCACCTTCCGGCCCAACTGCGCGGCACGGATCGCCGCCACATAACCTCCGGGGCCGCTGCCCACGATGATGATGTCGTATTTCATTATTTTACCACTTTCAATATTTCTCCGTTATCGGCAGCCACGGCGCGTTTCCACTTCTCGTTGTAGCCCGGGAACTGGATCTTGTCGGGAATCTGCCTTCCGTTGCCGTTGTCCACGAAATGAGCCGCGCTGCCGTCGCCGTCGAGGAACGACAGTACGTCGCCGTGCTCGCTCTTCACGTTGCCGTCCATGTATTTCACCAGCAGGTAATTATTGAGTTTCTGCCAGCGGTCGAAAAGCTCCTGCGCCGTCGAAACGCTCAACTCCGTGAGGTAGTTGCGGCGTGCCGCGGGCGACATCCGTCCCACCCGGGCGTTGACCCGCTCGACGTTGACCAGCATGTCGTTCTCCCACTTGTCCACGACCTTGCGGATGTCGGCCGAAATCATGTCGTAGCGCATGTAGGCGAAATTGGTCGTGCGGTTGAAGAGCCAGAACGCCGACGTGGGCGAATATTCGAGCATCGAGCCGTTGCCCTCGCGGAAACATTCGGGAACCTCCTGCGCCGAGCAGAAGATCGGCGTCAGGCACGAGGTCGCCGCATCGTCCACGCCGAACCAGAGGATGCCCATGTCGCGCGTTACGTTGGGCCGGGCCTGCGCCACGAACCAGAATCCGGTCTGCTGGGTGGCCGTGGCGCGCTCGTTGACGTATTTCACGCCGTCTACCTCGAACTCCATCGGACGCCAGCGGTAGGGGCAGTTGTGGCCTCCGGCACCGATGTCGGCGGTCATGTCCATCGGGGTGCCTTCGTAGTGGTCGCGCATGCAGTCGAAGAGCGTCTTGGGCGACACTTTCGTGCGGGGCTTCACCCACAGCGGCATGCGGTTCTCCTTGTTGTGGCCCATCGCATAGTCCACATATTGGTCCATGTCGTCGGCCACGGTGCGGAAGAACGCCCACACGCGGGCTTCGCAGGCGCGCAGGGCTCCGAAATCGAGCGGAGCATAGGCGTCGCAGAAACTGAAATCCTCGTCCGGGCCCTTGTAATAACCCATCTCGCGGGCGAACGAAATCACGTCGGGCGAATAGAGACAGTTTTCGGGATCGTTCTTCGGGAAGGTCGTGATGCGGGCCTGATTGGCGTGCGCCGAAACATAGCCGTCGGGAATGCGGCGGGCCACCCAGACGATGCCTTTGCGGGCGTTGCCGCCCTTGCCGTCGTCCTTGAAACCCTTGCCGATCAGCTCCATGATCCACGCCTCGTCGGGATCGGCGATCGAGAACGATTCGCCGCTCGACGCATAGCCGTAAGTGTTGGCCAGATCGGCGATCACGCCGATGGCCTCACGGGCGGTTTTGGCCCGCTGCAACGTAATGTATATCAGCGACCCGTAGTCCATGCGTCCCGTCGAATCCTCCAGTTCGCCGCGGCCTCCGTAGGTCGTCTCGCCGATGATGAGCGAGTGCTCGTTCATGTTGCCGATGGTCGAATAGGTCTCCCGGACCTGCGGGATGTCCCTCAGGTAGCGGCCCGTGTCCCATTCGTAGACGGGCAGCATCGCCCCGTCCTTGAATTTGCCGCCGGGGGTGTGGTACAGCGCGCCGTAGAGCGCGTGGGAGTCTGCCGCATAGGTGACCATCACCGAACCGTCGGTCGAAGCTCCTTTGGTGACGATGAAATTGGTGCAGGCCGATGCCGCGCCGTAGGCGACTGCGGCTGTCGCTGCAAGAATCAATCGGAGTTTTTTCATTGTTTTTCAGGTTTTGACATCAAAGATAGTAAAAAGCGGGACGACTGCAAAACCGGATTGCGTTCGGTTCGGCAGAACGTTCCGACCTCCTAAAGGTGCCGTTAACGGCACCAAAGATAGATAACAAATCCAATAATGGCAAAAATCCGTTATATTTGTATCGAATATGCTCACTGCATATCCCGGAAATACCCCCCCCCGGTGCGGAGGTAAGAAATTGCAACTTAATTGCTTGTATGAAAAAACTTTTGCTGTTGCTCCTCTCCGGGGCGATCTTCGGGGCCTGTTCCGACAAAAAGGTGCGTCTGGTTCTGGTGACCGACATCGTCATGCCTCCCGAATCGTGGACTTTTACGCCCGGCGACGGGGTGACCGTTTCGGCCGAGGGGTTCGAGGCCGACGACGAGATCATGTTCGAAATCTACTGGGAGGAGGGCGCCGGGTCGTTCGCCCCGAACGGTTATGCCAAAGGCGTGCGGGGGATTGTCACGCAGCGTACTGCCACGAGCATCACCTTTCTGGCCCCGGGGCACTACCCCGCTTCGACGACCCGGGTGTTGCTGTTCCGTCAGGGTAAGATAATGCCGCTGGGCACGATCCGTGTTGCCGACGGAACTCCGAAAGCCGCGGCGATTTACGGCATTTCGGCCTCCGATACCGATGAAACCCTGATCGAGCGCATCGACCCGGTGACGGGTGCCGTGACGAGGGTTCAAATGCTCAACATCGGGCAGGGACTCGACTGTGCGGTGGGCGTTCCCGGTTCGGGCTGGCTATTCGGCATCAGCTCCGGGGCGATGACCGGCTTCGACCTTACGATGAATTACTACAACGATTTCGGAGGGCAGGATTACCGGTTTGCCGGACAGGTCTCCGACTCCTATGTGGCGCTTCTCTCCTATGACTCGGAGCGGCTGAGGCTGACCACGCAGACCGCGACCCGGTCCGATTATTCCCCGGCCCCGGTCTCGTGGCCGATGCCCGAGGAGGTTGTGCAGACGCTTGTCGTGCAGCCGTTCGTGGTGGTCGGTTCCAATCTGTTGCTGGCGCAGCGCAATGCCGACGGCACCTGCACTCCGGTTCTACTGGGGATTCTCGGCGGTTCGGGGACGGGCGAGAACGTGGAAGCCGATGCGATGGTCCCGTTCTGGACAGCGGTCCCTTCGGCGACGGAACCGGACCGGTTGGTGCGGGTCGGAGGCTATGCCGTGTCGAAAGATGGCGAGACGCAGTTGCGGTTGTTCGACATGGCCGGTGACGGCACTTTCGGTGAGATGCTGGCCGAGGTTCCGGGCACGGTGCTGTCGGTTACGGAGTATTCGCCCGATAAGGATACGCTGGAGATTTGCCTGCTTTGCGAGTCGGGCGGCGTGCGCCGCATCCATATCTACGATGTGCTGAAAAAGACACGGCGGACGCTTCCCGGGGAGTTCGGCTGTTCGCAGATCGTGGCGGCAAAATAGGCGCTTTTTCCCGGGAGGTTTCGTGTTTGTACGAATTTTGCGTATTTTTACCGGGAAAAACTGAAAAACCAATGTCTGATATAGCTTGTCAACTGTCGTTCGTGCGCTCGACGCTTCCCGAAGACGTCACGCTGGTCGCCGTGTCGAAGACACACCCCGCGGAGATGATTCGCGAGGCCTATGACGCCGGGCACCGCATCTTCGGCGAGAGCCGTCCGCAGGAACTGCGTGAGAAATACGAGGTCCTGCCCAAGGATATCGAGTGGCACATGATCGGCCACCTGCAGACCAACAAGATCAAATACATCGCGCCGTTCGTGGCGCTGATTCATTCGGTCGACAGCGCCCGACTGGCTGAGGCCATCCAGCGCGAGGCGGAGAAATGCGGGCGGACGATCGAGATACTGCTGGAGATACACGTCGCCGAGGAGGAGACCAAAACGGGCTGGGATGTGGGTGAACTGATGGAGTATATCCGCACGGCGCCCTTTGCCGGGATGCCGAACATCTGCGTGCGCGGCGTCATGGGCATCGCCACCAACACCGACGACGGCGCGGTGATCCGCCGCGACTTCAACGAGCTCCGCCGCTGCTTCGAACTGCTGCAACCTTACTTCGGGCCGCGGTTCGACACGTTGTCGATGGGCATGTCGCACGACTACCCGCTGGCCGTCGAATGCGGTTCGACGATGGTGCGCGTCGGCTCCCTGATCTTCGGCCGGCGTAAGACGCCGGTTTCAGCGGGCAACGATATGCAATAATGCTACACCCGTCTTTGCGCCCCGGAGGGTTGACGGCGAAATAACGATAAGTATACTAAACCAGACAGACTATGAAAATCGGATTTATCGGATTCGGAAATATGGCGCAGGCCCTCGCGCACGGCTTGGTCCGCGGAAAGGCCGTTGAGGCCGGGAATATCGGCGCCTGCGCGCGCGACCGTGCGAAATTGCAGCGCAACACGGAGCCCCACGGGTTCCGGGCTTTCGACGATGCCGCGGCCGTCGCGGAGTTCGCCGACATCGTGATCGTCGCCGTGAAACCCTATCAGGTCGAGGCGGTCGTGACGCCCGTCCGGGAACTGCTGGCGAAGAAGATCGTCGTTTCGGTGGCCGCAGGCGTCACGTTCGATGATTACGAGCGGATGCTCGTGCCCGGTACGGCCCACCTGTCGACTATCCCCAATACGCCCGTCTCGGTCTGCGAAGGCATCGTCGTCTGTGAACGCCGCCATTCGCTGTCGGATGCGCAGTGGACATGCGTCGAGGGGCTGTTCTCGAAACTCGGGATCGTGATCCGGATGGATACCGCCCTGCTCGATATTTCAAGCACCGTCTGCGGCTGCGGTCCGGCGTTTGTCGCCATGTTCATGGAGGCGCTGGCCGACGGCGCCGTCAAACACGGCATTCCGCGTGCCGACGCCTACCGGATGGTGAGCCAGATGGTCGCCGGAACCGGAAAGTTGCAACTTGTGACGGGGCAGCACCCCGGGGTGATGAAAGATGCCGTCTGCTCGCCCGGCGGCACGACGATCGTGGGCGTCGCCGAGTTGGAACACAAGGGTCTGCGCGGTGCGGTCATCGCCGCCGTCGATGCCGTGCAGAGCAAATCGTAATAAAATCCCTTCCAAAAAATAGGAGAAAGGGCCCTCTGACAGGGCCCTTTCTCCTATTTATGCAGTCCGAGTCCGCGCATCAGGCTCTTCCACCAGCGCGAATACCATTTCTTTTTTTTGCGGGGCTTTTCCGGCCGCCAACTGCCGATACAATGATGTATGGCGTAATTTCCGGGGGCGGCTTTTTCCGGATACGCTGCGATGGCCGCCGAGGGATGGATGCGGATGCCCTCGTCCAACTCCTGTGCTATGTCCCTGTATTTCAGTCCGGCCGGCCGCGCATGGTAGGCCATGATGTCGGGCGCTATGATTTTGTCGTAAAGCGTACCGTCCCCGAGGATGAAATGGTGGCTGTCGTACCAGTCGAGACAGCGTTTGGTGAACGGATGTCCCGCCGTGACACCGAATGCCCCCGACTGCAAACCCACCCCTACGTCCGGGAACAGGTCGGATACCAATACCTCCCCCTCTTCCGAAATGTAACCTTTGGCGATATTCCGGGCCAGCACCGTCTCTTCGGTCTCTATGGCCGCGAACATCTCCGCATCGAGCAGGTCGTCGAACGGTTTGAGCGTCTCGACGTCGGTGTCCAAGTAGATGCCTCCCTCCCGGTAGAGCGCGTAGTGGCGGATGTAGTCGGCGGCGAAAGCGTATTTCTTCCGTTCGACCGCCTCCCGGACCCATGGCACGGAGTTCACGTCGAAACGGCTCTCGTCCCAGCGGACGATTTCGTATCCGGGCATCACCGTGCGCCACGATTCCATGCACAGCCTGATCCGGTCGGGATATTTACCCCCCCCCAGCCAGCAAAAGTGGATTTTCTTAGGTATCATTTCTGATGGATTTCGGCCGGCGTCGTTACCGGATGCGCAGCGAACGCCCGATTTGCAGGATGGTGGTCGACTTGATGCCGTTCAGCCGGCAGATGTTCGACACCGTCGTTCCGTTCCGGCGGGCGATGGCGCCCAGCGTATCTCCCGAGCGGATTTTGTAGTATTTCATGGCGGCCTTCTCGGCGGCTTCCTTCTTGTCCTGCTCCTCGTTGGCTATCTCGTCGTCGAAATCCTGTCCGGCGTTGGAGTAGATGCTGAAGAACGATTTTTTCAGCAGGAACGTCTCGCGGCTCAGCGTGCCGTTCTTGAAGTCGATCAGACGCTCGGGGTCGAACGACTGCCCGTAGTAACGGGTCTCGAAATGGAGGTGGGGACCCGTCGAACGGCCCGTCGAGCCGCCCAGACCGATGATCTGCCCCGCCTCGACCCATTGTCCGGGCTCCACCATGCGTTCCGACAGGTGGCCGTAGTAGGTCTCCAGCCCGTTGTCGTGGCGGATGATGACGAGGTTGCCGTAGCCGCCCTTGTTATACTGCGAGATGCGCACGCGGCCGCAGAAAGCGGCGTAAATCGGGTCGCCCATCTTGAGCGGCAGGTCCACGCCCTGATGCTGGCGCCGGCGCCGGGGGCCGTATTTACCGCGCGGATGCACGGCGCCCTGATAGGGGCAATGGTAGCTCGTCAGCGAATCCACGAGGTCGATGACCACCGATTTGGGCATCCCCGACATGTCGACTTCCCGGTAGGGAAAAAGCGTCGACGTGTCCCAGTATTTCTCGAAGATGGTGCTGTCCTTGGCGATTTCGCGGTTGCGGATGTATTTCCATGAGTTGTTGCTGTAGAGGATCACCTGCACGGCGTCGTTGTCCGTCGTGAGGGTGTCGATCACGGTCAGCCCGTTGGAATCGAAGATGGATTCGATCTTCGTGGGACGAAGGCGCAACTGTAGTGCGGCGATGGAGTCGGCTGCCGCCTGCTCGGGGCTGACGACCGGTGCGGGGGCCGGTTCCGGCTCCTCCGCATCCCCGGCGAACTGCTCGGCGATGACGAGGCTGCGGAGCGAGTCGATCAGCGAGGCCTGCCGGGACGTTACGGCCAGAAGCGAGTCCGCAGCAATGACTTCACTGTTTTTTGCGGCGGTCCGCGACCGTGCGTTTTTGGGCTTGCGTGCTTCCGCGGCGAAGACCAGCGAGAGGGCCGCGAGTGTCAACAGGTATTTTTTCATATCTTTCATTGTTGTCTGATGAGTTCTTCGGCCGTTTCCAGCGCCTTGTAGAATTCCTCGCCGAAGCGTCGGACGATCGGTTCCCGGAGGGCCTTGTAGACCGGGATGCCCAGCTTCGCACCGCACCGGCGGGCCGGTGCGCACACCGACCAGCGGTGGTAGTTGAGCCCCACGGTACCGTTCGAGAAGCGCATCACGCGGATGGGATAGAGGTGGCACGAGATCGGTTTGCGGAACGGGGTCCTGCCCTCCTGCCACGCTTTTTCGATGGCGCAGAGCGTCACGCCGTTCTCCTCGTAGGTATAGGCGCACTCGGCGTCGCCGACCAGCGGCGTCGTCAGGTCGCCGTCCTCGTCCACGACCATGAAACCCTGCCGTTCGACGGACTCGATGCCTTCGGGCGTCATGTAGGGCTTGTAGTTGGGGTATTCGCGTTCGAGGATTGCGACTTCCTCCTCTTCGAGCGGCGCTCCGGCGTTGCCCTCGACGCAGCAGATGCCCTTGCACTGTGCGATGTCGCAGGCGAAGCATTCGCGCAGCAGGTCGGCGCTCACGATTTTGTCGTCGATCTCGATCATTTGCGGCATGTGTCTGCGATGATGATGTCATAGAGTTCCCCGAGCGACATGCCCATTTCGCGGGCCTGCTTGGGGACGATGCTCCCGGCGCTCATGCCGGGGATCGAGTTCAGCTCGATGAGATAGGGTTTTCCCGCCGGGGTGACGATGAAATCCACCCTTACGACGCCCGAGCAGCGGCATACTTTGTATGCTTCGCGGGTCATGCGGTTCAGCTCGGCCCTGACCTCGGGGGCGATGTCCGCCGGGGTGATCTCGTCGGAATACCCGGCGGTGTATTTGGCCTCGTAGTCGAAGAAATCCTTTTTGGAAACGATCTCCGTGATGGGGAAGATATATTCCTTTCCGCCGGCGATCATCATTCCGCAGCCCATTTCACGCCCTGCGATGCACTCCTCGATCAAAATTTCATCGTCCTGAGCGAATGCCGCGTCGATGGCCGCGGGCAGTTCCTCCGGGGTGTGGACCTTCGTCACGCCGAACGACGAACCGCTGGCGTTGGGCTTCACGAACAGCGGCATGCCGAGGTCGGCGACGATCTTCGCCGCGTCGAACGCTTCGCCCCTGCGCAGGAAAATTTCGCGGGCGAGGTTGACACGGCCCGCCAGCGTGCGCTTGGTGGTGATCTTGTCGAAGGTGATGACCGACGAGGTCATCGAGCACGACGAATAGGGAACGCCCATCATGTCGAGGTATCCCTGTAACTTACCGTCCTCGCCGGGCGTGCCGTGGATGATGATGAGGGCGTAGTCGAATGCCTTGTGGACACCGTCGACGGTGATCGAAAAGTCGTTCTTGTCGACCTGCCACCGGCGGCCGTCCGGCGCCGTGTAGTGCCAGTCGCGGTGGTGGAGGTCGACGACCGTGATGTCGTATTTCGTGTGGTCGAGGGCCGCTTCGATCTGTGCGGCGCTCTGGAGGGCGATCTCCCGCTCGGGCGAATCTCCGCCGGCCAGAAGAGCTATCTTCAAACGTGTCATTTCAGGGATTGTATATGTCTTTGTATCGGAATTCCAGTATTTCCTGCACCATCCGGGCGAACTGCCGGGCCTCGACATGCTCTGCGTCGATGCGCAGCACGGCGTTGAAGTCGTTGAGCGCCGGGCCCCACTCGCCCATCCGGTAATGGAGCCTGCCGCGCTCGATGTAGAGCGCCGTGTCGTCCGGAGCCTCGGCGATCCGTGCCGTGAGGGCCGCGATCCGTGCCGCGGGGCTCCACAGCCCCTTGCGGCGGATGTAGGCGGCGACGCCCTCGTCGAGCATGGCCGAGGTATCCTCGCCCCGCCCGATGCGGTCGCGCACGTCCGTCGACGCGAAATCCTGCAAAGGGGCGTCCGCCAGCAGCGTGATGCGCCCCTCGAATCCTTCGGCCGGTTCGCCCCGGCGGGGATAGACGTAGACCGGATATTCGAGGATTTTCTCGTACTCCTTCCAGCCATCGAGCCGGGCGATTTGGTCGCTGCCCATCAGGATCGAGAACTGCATGTCGGACCCGAAGTTTTCCTTGAGGTAACGCAGGGTATCTATTGTGTATGAGGGCTTCGGGAGCAGAAATTCCACGACCGACGGTTTGATTTTTTCCGGATATTTCGAAGTGGCGCAGGCGATTTCGGCCATTTCGAAACGGTCCATTTCGGGAGCCAGTTCGTCGGCCGCCTTGTAGGGGCTCTGCGGCGAGACGACCAGCACGACCTCGTCGCAAAGCGTCTGTTCGACAGCATACTCCGCCAGCGCGATGTGGCCTTTGTGCACGGGGTTGAACGACCCGAAATAGAGCATCACCCGTTTCATCCTACCGCGCGATGAATTGGTCGAGAATACTGCATGTACCGCCCACGGCCTCTTCGAGACAGTCGTTGACGACCACATGGTCGAACTCCGGGGCCTTCGTCAGTTCGAATTCCGCCTTGGCTACGCGGCGCTCGATCACCTCCGGGGCGTCGGTGCCGCGGGTGACGAGCCTCCGGCGCAGCTCCTCGATCGAGGGCGGCATGACGAACACCGAGCAGGCGTCGTCGCCGAAGATGCGCTTGAGGTTGATGCCGCCGATCACGTCGACGTCGAAGACGATCACATGGCCCTTGGCCCAGATGCGCTCGACCTCGCTGCGCAGCGTGCCGTAGCAGGTGCCTTTGTAGACCTCCTCCCACTCCACGAAGCGGTTTTCGGCCACGGCCTTCATGAACTCCTCCTGCGAAAGGAAATAGTAATCCACTCCGTCGCGCTCCTGTCCGCGGGGTGCGCGGCTGGTCGCCGAGATGGAGAACTCCAACTGAGGATAACGCTCCAGCAGGTGCCGGACGATCGTGGTTTTGCCCGAGCCGCTCGGGGCCGAGAATATGATGACTTTTCCCATAATCAGATGGCGATTGATTTTATGTCGGTTAGCAACCCGGTCTCCTGTTGTCGCCGCCGTTGGCGTCGTTTACAAGTCTGACCCCACCCCAAACCCCTCCCTCGGGAGGGGCTTATCGCATGCGACCGGGTTGTCAGCCGGAATTCGTCTGGATATTTCTACAATATATTCAACACTTGTTCCTTGATCTTCTCCAGCTCGTCCTTCATCTTGACTACGAGGATTTGGATGTTCGACTCGTTGGCCTTCGAACCCATCGTGTTGATCTCGCGGCCCATTTCCTGAGCGATGAAGCCCAGCTTGCGGCCTGCGCCCTCCTCCCCTGCGGCCACCTCGCGGAAGTATTTGCAGTGGTTGGTGAGGCGCACCTTCTCCTCGGTGATGTCCAGCTTCTCGAGGTAGAAGATCATCTCCTGCTCCAGCCGGTTGCGGTCCACGTCGACGGGGAGTTTCGAGAGGTTGTCCAGAATGCGGTTGCGGACCGTCTCCGTGCGGGCCTTTTCGAAAGGAACCACCTCGTCGCGGTACTGCTCGATCAGCTCCACGCGGCGCAGCAGGTCGGCGATCAGGATCGCCCCCTCCTGTGCGCGGAAGGCGTCGAGCTGTGCGGCGGCGGCCTCCGCAGCGGCGATCAGCGCGGTGTGCTCCTCCTCCGAAATGGCTTCGGACTCGGTGGACACCACGTCGGGCATGCGCATGATGACCGGCAGGATGGCGTCGTAATCGGCGTCGATGCCTGCGAACGCGAGCGTGTCGTTCATCTGCCGCAGGTATTCGCGGAAGACCTCGCGGTTGATGCGGGCCGGGGTCTCGACCGTCTGCGACTCCACCGAGACGAAGACGTCGACCTTACCCCGCTGGAGCGTGCGCGTGATGACGTTGCGGAGTTCGTTCTCCGACTGGCGGTAGACGGCCGGAAGCCGCAGCGAGAGGTCCATCTGTTTGGAGTTGAGCGAACGGATCTCGACCGTGATCTTTTTATTTTGGAGCGTGGCCTCGCCTTTGCCGAAGCCGGTCATTGATTTTACCATGTGTGGATGAGGACTTGAATTTCCTGCAAAAATAGTAAAAACTATCCAAAAAGAGGCGCATTCTTTCTGCGGAATGAAATTTATTTGGCTATCTTTGTATTTATAATTTTTTTTATTTACATTTGTGTTAGTAAACTAACAGTTAGGAGTCAGATCATTCAAATCACATACGAATCATTATGAAAAAGCACAATTTCAATGCGGGACCTTCCATCCTGGCGGACGAGGTCATCGAAAATGCGGCCAAGGCAATTCTCGACTTCAACGGATCGGGTCTTTCGCTGCTTTCGATCTCTCACCGGACGAAGGATTTCGACGCCGTGATGGAGGAAGCCGACCAGCTTTTCCGGGAATTGCTCCATATTCCGGACAACTACAAGATCATCTATCTGGGCGGCGGTGCAAGCACCTATTTTTATGAAATTCCCGCGAACTTTCTGGGCAAGAAGGCCGGTTATGTGAATACGGGTGTCTGGGCGAAGAAGGCCATCAAGGAGGCCAAGCGTTACGGCGAGGTCGAAGTGCTGGCATCGTCCGAGGACAAAAATTTCACCTACATTCCCAAGGGCTTCGCCATTCCGGCCGACCTGGACTATGTGCATATTACCTCTAATAATACGATTTACGGTACGGAGTACCACGAGGACCTCTCGTCGCCCGTGCCCCTCGTTGCCGACATGTCGTCGGACATCCTCTCCCGCCCGGTCGACGTTTCGAAATACGCCATGATCTACGGCGGAGCACAGAAAAACCTGGCTCCCGCGGGCGTGGCTTTCGCCATCATCCGCGAGGACATGCTCGACAAGATCGTCCGCGACCTGCCGTCGATGGTGTCGTTCCGCACCCATGTCGAGAACAACTCGATGTTCAACACCCCGCCCGTCTTCCCGATCTATGTGCTGAAGGAGACCCTCAAGTGGCTCAAGTCGATCGGCGGCGTTCCCGAGATCTACCGCCGCAACAAGGAGAAGGCCGCCCTGCTCTACGACGAGATCGACCGCAACCCGCTGTTCTGCGGTACGGCCGTCAAGGAGGACCGCTCGCTGATGAACATTTGTTTCGTGATGGCCGAGGGATACGAAGACCTCGCCGACGAGTTCATGGCGTTCGCCAAGGAGCGCGGCATGGTCGGCATCAAGGGCCACCGTCTGGTGGGCGGTTTCCGCGCGTCGTGCTACAACGCCCTGCCTAAGTCGAGTGTCGAGGCGCTGGTGGCCTGCATGCGGGAGTTCGCCGAAAAACACGCGTAACAGCATGTGCCCGACCATCGTCCCGCTGATGCGGGAGACGAAGAGAGAACAGGATATTTATTTTACGTCATTGATCGATACTATGAAAATACTGGTTGCAACGGAGAAGCCTTTTGCCAAGAAGGCCGTCGACGGAATCCGCGGGATCGTGGAAGATGCCGGCTATGAACTGGCGCTGCTCGAGAAATACACCGACAAGAGCCAACTGCTGGAGGCTGTGGCCGACGCGGATGCACTGATCATCCGCAGCGACAAGGTGACCGCCGAGGTCATCGCCGCGGCGAAAAACCTGAAGATCGTGGTCCGCGCCGGTGCGGGTTACGACAATGTGGACCTCGGGGCGGCTTCGGCGCGGGGCATCGTGGTGATGAACACCCCGGGCCAGAACTCCAACGCCGTAGCCGAGCTGGCGCTGGCCATGATGATCTACATGTCGCGGAACCGCTTCACCCCGGGTACGGGCATGGAAATTCAGGGCAAGACCCTCGGCATCCACGCTTACGGCAACGTCGGCAAGCTGGTCGGCCGCAAGGGAAAGGCGTTAGGCATGAATGTTGTCGCATACGATCCGTTCATCACCGACGAGGCGGTCTTCGCGGCCGACGGCGTGAAGAAGGTGGCGTCGGTCGAGGAGCTTTACAAGGCGTCCGACTTCCTGTCGCTGCACATTCCCGCCACGGAGCAGACCAAGGGTTCGATCGGCTACGACCTGCTGATGTCGATGCCCAAGGGCGCGACGCTGGTCAACACCGCCCGCAAGGAGGTGATTGACGAAGCCGGTCTGGTGCGTGCCCTGACCGAGCGCGAGGACCTGAAATATATCACCGACATCGCCGCCGGCAATCAGGCCGAGCTGGATGAGAAGTTCGGCAAACGGGTTTTCGCCACGGCGAAGAAGATGGGCGCCGAGACTGCCGAGGCCAACATCAACGCCGGTCTGGCGGCTGCCAGCCAGATCGTGGATTTCCTGAAGAACGGCAACACGCGTTTTCAGGTCAATAAATAGACGATAAATGTATCGGGAAAGGCGGGTGCGGAAACGCCCGCCTTTTTCGCCTAAAACAAGACTTTATGGTACGAATAAAACCTTTCCGCGCGGTCCGTCCGCCGCAGGAGCATGCCGCCGAGGTAGCGTCGCGTCCCTACGACGTGTTGAATTCCGCCGAGGCCAAGGCCGAGGCTACGGAGCGTTCGCTGTTGCACATCATCAAACCCGAGATCGATTTCGAGCCCATCGCCGACGAACATTCCGAGCCGGTTTACGACAAGGCGGTGGAGAATTTCCGCAAATGGCAGTCCGAGGGATGGCTCCGGCAGGACCCCGAGGAGTACTATTATATCTATGCGCAGACGATGGAGGGCCGCACGCAGTACGGACTGGCGATGTGCTGCCACTTCGAGGATTACCTCTCGGGGGCGATCAAGAAGCACGAGCTGACGCGGCCCGACAAGGAGGAGGACCGCATGATCCACGTCCGCAACCAGCAGGCCAACATCGAGCCGGTGTTCTTCGCCTACCCCGATAATGCCGAGATCGACGCCATCGTCGCCGACGTGGTGAAGAACAACGCTCCGGAGTACGATTTCACGGCCGCCGACGGCTTCGGGCACCAGTTGTGGGTCATCCGCGACCGGAAGACCAACGACCGCATCACGGAGCTGTTCGCAGGCATCCCGGCGCTGTATGTCGCCGACGGACACCACCGCACGGCTGCCGCCGCCCGCGTGGGGGCCGAGTGCCGCGCGAAGAACCCGAACCACTCGGGCTGCGAGGAGTACTGCTATTTCCTCGCCGTGACCTTCCCGGCCAACCAACTGCGCATCATCGACTACAACCGCGTGGTGAAGGACCTGAACGGCCTGACGCCCGCCGAACTCCTCGAAAAACTGAAGGAGTCGTTCACGGTCGAGGACAAGGGAACGGAGGAGTACCGCCCCACGGCCCTGCACAACTTTGCGATGTATCTCGACGGCCGCTGGTGGAGCCTGACGGCCAAGCCGGGCACCTATGACGACAACGACCCGATCGGGGTGCTGGACGTCACGGTGCTGTCGAATCTGGTGCTGGACAGGATTCTGGACATCAAGGATCTGCGCACGTCGAAGCGCATCGACTTCGTGGGCGGCATCCGCGGTCTGGGCGAATTGAAACGCCGTGTCGACAGCGGGGAGATGAAGGCGGCTTTCGCCCTCTATCCCGTCTCGATGGAACAACTTATCCGAATCGCCGACACGGGCAACATCATGCCTCCGAAGACGACGTGGTTCGAACCCAAGCTCCGCTCGGGGGTGGTGATCCACTCGTTCGAAGAAAAATAATTGAAAAAGAGCTGCCTTTTCGGGCAGCTCTTTTTTTTGCAGGGTGTTCCGGACTATTTCCGGGTATTGTTGGCGATCGACGCCAGCGCGCGGTAGAGCTCCGCGAAGACGCGGGCGACGACCACGATCAGGAATCCGTAGATCGGGAAGAGCAGACACGACCAGATGCTTCCGCCGACCAGATTGCCCATTCCGAGGGCATGGCCCATCATTCCGGAGCTGTCGCCCAAGAAGAGGGCGGCCACCAGCGACAGGACGAACCCGCCGACACCGACGTACATGCCCAGCCACTCGCCGCAGGTCTGGAGGAAATGCGAGAAAACGGGGATGGCGACGAATTCGTCACCGTCCTGCGACGATGCGTTGACCTTGTCGCGGCGGTTCCACCAGATCTGGAATCCGAACCACGAGAGTCCGCAGATGATGAGGAAGAGCACGATGAACGCCACGACGAACTTGCCTCCCGCGTTGAAGACGTGGTTGTCGATGGCCGCTACGAGCACCCCGATGGGAACCAGCAGGTTGAGCGCCGCCAGCAGCGTGTAGAGCCAGCGGAACGGTTTGCGGAAGAACGCTCCGTCGTCGATGAGTCCGAGAATGGGGTCAAGGAAGGTGAAGAATTTGTTTTCCATAAGGCATTGGGTTTTGGTGGTTGGTTGTCCGGAAAAATGACCGGATGCTATAAAATTAACACTTTTTTCGTTATGTCCGAACTTTTCGGGCGCTGAATTTTCTGAAACAGGGACAGTTGACCCTTTTGGAGTGTAAACGTTTTTTTAAAGAAGCGTTGTTTTATCACGGATCGGCGATTTTTTATAACGAAAAACAAGCCAAGGCATGGAATTTTTCGTATATTTGTAAGCAACTTAACAATACTATAGCGTTATGGCTAAAATCAAAGGAACAATCGTTGTCGATAAAGAGCGCTGCAAGGGGTGCGGGGTCTGCGCCTCGGCCTGCCCGTGCGACGTGCTCGCTCTGTCGGCAGAGGTAAACAGCAAGGGCTACCCCGTGGCGCGGATGGTGAATCCCGATGCCTGCACGGGCTGCGCTTCGTGTGCGGTGATCTGTCCCGACAGCGTCATCACGGTTTATCGTCAAAAATTCGAATAGGCTATGGCAGAGAAGGAAGTAAAACTGATGAAAGGCAACGAAGTGATCGCCCATGCGGCCATTCGCTACGGTTGCGACGGATATTTCGGATATCCCATTACCCCGCAGTCGGAGGTGATGGAGACCCTGATGGAGCTCAAACCGTGGGAGACCACGGGCATGGTGGTGCTGCAGGCCGAGTCGGAGATCTCTTCGATCAACATGGTCTACGGCGGCGCCTCGACCGGCAAGCGGGTGATGACCTCGTCGTCGAGCCCCGGCATCAGCCTGATGTCCGAGGGGCTGAGCTATCTGGCCGGTGCCGAGCTGCCCTGCCTGATCGTCAATTGCCAGCGCGGCGGTCCGGGGCTGGGTACGATTCAGCCCTCGCAGGGCGACTATTTTCAGGCCTGCAAGGGCGGCGGCCACGGTGATTTCCACCTGATCGTGCTGGCTCCGAACTCCGTGCAGGAGATGCACGACCATGTGGCCGAGGCGTTCGATCTGGCGTTCAAATACCGCAATCCGGCGCTGATCCTCGCCGACGGCGCCATCGGGCAGATGATGGAGAAGGTCGTGCTGGCGCCCCAGCGTCCGCGCAAGACCGACGAGGAGCTGAAGGCCGAGTGCGGTTCGTGGGCCACGCAGGGCAAACCCGCCGGCCGGGCGCGCAATATCGTGACCTCGCTCGAATTGCAGTCCGAGAAGATGGAGATCATCAACAAGCGCCTGCAGGAGAAATACAAGGCCCTTGAGGAGAACGAGGTGCGCTACGAAGCCATCGAGTGCGACGATGCCGACTACGTCATCGTGGCGTTCGGTTCGTCGGCCCGCATCTGCTCGGCGACGGTCGAAATGGCCCGCGCCGAGGGGCTGAAGGTCGGCCTGCTGCGTCCGATCACCCTCTACCCTTTCCCCAAGAAACAGCTTGCCGAACTGGCGGCCCGCGGCGTCAAGGGATTCCTCTCGGCCGAACTGAACGCCGGACAGATGGTCGAGGACGTGCGGCTTGCCGTCAACGGCAAAGCCCCCGTCGAGCATTACGGGCGTCAGGGCGGCATGATGTTCAATCCCGACGAGGTGCTCGACGCGCTCAAGGAAAAACTGATTAAAAAGTAAAAGACGATGGCAGAGGTTGAAATCAAAAAGGAGAATCTGGTTTATACGAAACCGGCGCTCATCACCGATAATGTCATGCACTACTGCCCCGGTTGCAGCCACGGTACGGTGCATAAGCTCGTCGCCGAGGTCATCGAGGAGATGGGGCTCGCGGAGAAGACCGTGGGCGTTTCGCCCGTGGGCTGCTCGGTGTTCGCCTACAACTACATCGACATCGACTGGATCGAGGCGGCGCACGGACGCGCACTGGCCGTTGCGACGGCCGTGAAGCGGCTCTACCCGCAGAATCTGGTCTTCACCTATCAGGGCGACGGCGACCTGTCGGCCATCGGTACGGCGGAGTCGATCCATGCGGCGGCGCGCGGCGAGAACGTCGTGGCGATTTATATTAATAATGCGATTTACGGCATGACCGGCGGCCAGATGGCCCCGACCACCCTGCTGGGCATGAAGACCGCGACGACCCCCTACGGACGCGATCCGCGGCTGAACGGCTATCCCTACAAGATTGCCGAGATGATGGCCCATCTGGACGGTGCCACCTACATCACGCGCCAGAGCGTGCATACGGCGGCCAACGTGCGCAAGTGCAAGAAGGCGATTCGCAAGGCGTTCGAGAACTCGATGGCCGGCAACGGTTTCTCGATGGTCGAGGTCGTCTCGACCTGCAACAGCGGCTGGAAACTCTCGCCCGTGGCTTCGAATCAGTGGCTGGCCGAGAACATGCTGCCCTACTACCCGCTGGGCGATATCAAGGACGTTAAAAACGAGTAAGCTATGAAAGAGACGTTGATAATTGCAGGATTCGGAGGACAGGGCGTCCTCTCGATGGGTAAGATTCTGGCTTACTCGGGCGTAATGCAGGATTTCGAGGTGACGTGGATGCCCTCCTACGGTCCCGAGATGCGCGGCGGCACGGCCAACGTGACAGTGATTCTTTCCGATAGGAAGATTTCGTCGCCCATTGCCCACGAGTTCGATACGGCGATCATCCTGAACCAGCAGTCGATGGAGAAATTCGAGCCGATGGTCAAGCCCGGCGGCGTGCTGATCTACGACACGAACGGCATCACGCGCCATCCGGTGCGCAAGGATATCGAGGTCTACGCGATCGACGCCACGGCCGAGTGTGCGAAGATGGGCCAGGCCAAGCTGTTCAACACGATGATTCTGGGCGGTTACCTCAAGGTGCGTCCTGTAGTCGGGATGGAGAACGTGATGGTGGGCCTGAAAAAGTCGCTCCCCGAGCGTGCGTGGAAGATGCTTCCGGCCAACGAGGAGGCCATCAAGCACGGCGGCGAGATCATCCGCAAAGTTCGCTGATTCGTGCGGAACAAGAAAATGAGGCGTCCCGAAAGGGGCGCCTTTTTGTTGTATCGGGCCGACCGAACATGCCGCAGCTCCTAACCGAAACCGTCGTTTGTGTAGACCGATTCGTGCAAGATCGCAAAACGGTGAATAACATGTCGTTAAAAGTACTATTTTAGTGGATGAAAGAATAGGTCATATGTTGAAGGGCATTGATTTTGCGTGCCCGTCATTAACTTTAAAATTTCAGACTATGGAAAAGAACGAACAGCAGATGCCGCGTCTGGGCGAACCCGTTCCGGCATTCGAAGCGATGACCACCAGAGGGAAGATCAGCTTCCCGGGCGATTACAAGGGCAAATGGGTGATCTTGTTCAGCCATCCCGCCGACTTTACTCCGATCTGTACGACCGAGATACTTACGTTCGGAGCCCGCATGGCGGAGTTCCGGGCGCTGAACTGCGAATTGGTCGGTTTGTCCGTGGACAGCCGCAACAGCCATATCGCATGGCTGAAAACCATCCGCGAGAAAATCGAGTACAAGGGCATGAAGGATATAAAGGTCGAGTTTCCGATCATCGACGACGTTGCGATGAAGGTGGCGACGCTCTATGGCATGATCCAGCCCGGCGAGAGTCAGACGGCAGCCGTGCGGGCCGTCTTCTTCGTCGATCCGAAGGGCGTGCTGCGGGCGATGATCTACTATCCGCTGGCGCTGGGCCGCAATTTCGACGAGATCAAGCGCGTGCTGGTCGGCCTGCAGACCATCGACGCTTTCGGCATCGCACTGCCTGCCGACTGGCGTCCGGGCGACGAGGTGATCGTGCCGATGAAGGGCGACGATCAGGAGAAGATTCCCGAAGGGGCCAAGTGCTACGACTGGTTCTTCTGCACCAAGCCGCTCCCGAAAGAGGAGATCGAGAAGAAGATCGGCAAGTAGGCCGGACAAGCAAGCGAGGCGCCCCGAAAAGGCGCCTCGCTTCTGTTACAGCCGGGATTTGAAATAGTCGGTTCGCAGCAGGATGTCCGAGACCCGCCACAGCTCTTTCCGGTATTGCCGGACCGAATCGCTCCGGTTGCCGCCCACCCAGCCGCTGGAGTGGTCGGCGGCGCAGTCGCTCTGGTGACGGAAAACGCTCTCGCCCAACCCGTGAAAATCGTAGTCCTGTGCGTGCATCAGGTCGAGCAGGCTGGGATAGATGTCGATCTGTGCGATGACGTTTCCCGTTTCGGCCTTCAGCGGTGCATTGAGGATGAAGAGCGGGATGTAACGGTCGCTCAACTCCCGTTTTTCGCGCCCTTCGTACTGGTTGCGGGTAATGGAGTCATGGTCGCCCGTGATGACGATGATGCTCCTGTCGTAGAGCCCGCACGCCTTGAGCGAGTCGATGAACCCGCCGAGACAGCGGTCCACATACTGCGCAGTGACCAGATAGTATTTGGCCTCTTCGTCCGGGATGTCGGCATTGTTCAGCGGACTTTCGATATCCGACTTCGTGTATGGTCCGTGTCCCGACATCGTAACCATCTGGGCATAGAACGGCTGCGGGAGTTCCTTCAGGATTTCGAGTCCGTTTTTGTACAGTTCCTCATCGGCGCGGCGCATCGGTCCGCGGCTCAGTTCGTAATGATATCTGTCGAATCCGTAACTCTTCGAGGTGGCCTCCTGATTCCAGTAGTGGCGGGAGTCGCAGATCAGCGATGCGGAGGTATATCCTCTCCGGGCCAGTGCTTTGGGTAACGCCGGATAGGTATTCCGGCAGCCGTAAAGGCTGGCTGCCGCCCCGCTTTCAAGCGGCAGCAGTCCGGCGTTGAGCATCAGTTGTGCGTCGGACGACCGCCCGTCCTTCACCTGCGGCAGCACCCGCGGGAAATAGAGTACGCTGGTGTCCCGGGCCAGCGAATTCAGGAAGGGCGTTGCCTCCGTGCCGTCGATCTCCAGTCCGATCGGCCAACTGCCCAACGATTCCGCCAGCACGACGATCAGGTTTCGGCGATGGTCCGCCACGATCGGTTCCCGGGAGGCGCGGCGCTCCGCGGCTTCGACGAACTGCGCGGCATATTCGCTCTCCTCCGCCGAACATCCGTGCAGGTAGGCGGCCTGATAGGACCAGTAGCCGATCAGTCCGTATTTGTGAAGGCCCACCATGATTTCGTTCCGGAACCAAGGCCATGGGTGTTTGAACTCATTGGGGTCATTGAAATACGGTGGAATGGTGGTGACGACGATCAGCAGCAGGCTGACGGTCAAACCCGTGGTGCGGAGGCGTCTCCCCCCCCCTCCCGATATACGGCGTCCGAAAAGGATATACCCTGCGGCAAAACAAACCGACGGAAACACGATCCACAGGTCTGAGGCCCGCATCGAGGCGCAGATGCTCGGGCCGAGCCCCCGGAGGTTGTTCACCATCAGGTAGGAGTTCAGCGGCATGATGCTGTAATAAATACGGTAATACCAGACGTTCGACAGCAGGTAGAGATTAACCAGCACGATCCAGAGAAACAACCAGCGTTTCCGGTACAGAAACCAGACGGGAAGCGCCAGCAGCATGGCGTCCGCGGCACGCTGGGCCCAGATGGCAAAATAGTGGTGATGGTAAATGTCCCATACCTCATCTACGATCGTCAGGGTGATGTAGAAAGCCAGTGTCAGCAGCAGATAGGTCGCTATCCTTCCATAACGGCCCATTCGACCGGTGGGTAAGTCCGGTCGTTCGGGGTTTTGCATACGAAGTTTCATTTGACGGTGTATCTTTTACAACCGAAGACCGTGATGGGACGGTTTTCGGGAAAAACGGTTCAGCAGCGAAGAATCGGGTTATTTTTGGAATCTGTATTGGTTCACGTCGCGCCAGCCCAACAGCAGGTCGCGCACCGGGAGCCGTTTCTTGCCGGCTATCTGCAACTCCCCGACAACGATCCATCCGTCGGCGCACGCCACGCGGATAAAGGTCCGGCCGTCGCTCTCAACCGTGCCGCACGGCAGGCCGTGGGAGGCGGCTTCGAACGTCGCCGAGAACAGCTTGGCGCTCTGCGGCTCCTCGTCGCCCTCGCGGAACATCCCGGTCCACGCCGCCGGATACGGCGACAGGCCGCGGATGAAATCCGCGATGCGCCGGCCCGGAAGCGTCCAGTCGATCCGGCAGTCCTCCTTGAAAATCTTGGGGGCGGGCCGCAGCGTCGACTCGTCGATGTGCTGTTGCTCGACGGGCTGAATCTCCCCTGCGGCGAGGCGCTCCACGGTTTCGGTGACCAACGTAGTTCCGGTGGTCATCAGCTTTTCGTAGAGCGTCCCGACGCTGTCTTCCGGGAGAATGGGCACCCGGACCTGTCCGATGATGCCGCCCTTGTCGATCTCGTGGTTCAGGAGAAACGTGGTGACGCCTGTCTCGGTCTCGCCGTTGATGATCGCCCAGTTGATCGGCGCCGCCCCGCGGTACTGGGGCAGCAGCGACGCATGGAGGTTGAAAGTCCCCAGTTGCGGCATGGCCCAGATCACCTCGGGAAGCATTCGGAAGGCGATCACGATGCCCAAGTCGGGCCGCAACGCCTGCATCGCCCCGACGAACTCCGGGTCTTTCAGCTTTTCGGGTTGCAGGACGGGAAGTCCCAGCTCCAGCGCGGCGATCTTAACTTCGCTCTGGTGGAGTTTCCGGCCCCGTCCGGCGGGTTTGTCGGGTGTGGTCACCACACCCACGACGTTGTAGCCGCCGGCGACGAGCGCCCGCAGCGAAGGCACGGCGAATTCGGGCGTGCCCATGAATACGATGCGAAGGTCTTTGGCGTTCATGATGTCTGTTTGCAGGTAAGTTCGATCTGGTTTCCGTTCGGATCGGCCGCGACACTCTCGAAATAACCGTCGCCCGTGATGCGGGGCTCGCCGAGAATCGGGTGATTGTCGCTGCGGAGCCGCTCGGTCAGTGCGAGCACTTCTTCGCGGCTGCCGAGTTCGAAAGCCATGTGGCATAGTCCCAGTTGCATGGCCGAGTTGCGGCCCCGGATGTCCGTTCGGCGCATCAGTTCCAGCCGGCACCCTCCGCCGAACGCCACGAAATAGGATTCGAACCCTTTGGCCGGATTCGTGTATTTGCCGTTGCTGACACCTCCGAAGTAGCGGACATAGAAATCCCGCAACTCCTCCAGCCGTTCGGTCCAGATGGCGATGTGTGCGATCTCCATTTTGCTATTTTTTCTCCAGACCCAGCGTGTGGTGCATGCGCTCCTGCTTGGTCTCCAGATAGTGTTCGTTGTAAGGGTTCGGGGCGATCACGATGGGCACGATCTCGTCGATGCAGAGTCCGTAGCCCTCCAGTCCGGCCCGCTTGAGCGGGTTGTTGGTCATCAGGCGCATGTGGCGGATGCCCAGCTCGCGGATGATGCTCGCGCCCACGCCGTAGTCGCGCTCGTCGGCCTTGAAGCCCAGCTTGAGGTTGGCATCGACGGTGTCGAGCCCCTCGTCCTGCAACTTGTAGGCGTGAATCTTGTTGCAGAGCCCGATGCCGCGGCCCTCCTGATTGAGATAGATGACGGCGCCCTTGCCCTCCTTTTCGATCATCTGCATGGCGTGGTGCAACTGTTCGCCGCAGTCGCAGCGGTACGAACCGAAGATGTCGCCCGTGACGCACGACGAGTGTACGCGCACCAGCACGGGTTCGTCCTCCGTCCACTCCCCTTTCGTCAGGGCTACATGCTCCACGCCGTTCGATTTCTGGCGGAACGGCGTGATGCGGAACCCGCCCCACTCCGTGGGCAGGGGAACCGTCACGCCCTTCTCGATGATCGACTCCTCCTTGAGGCGGTAGGCGATCAGCGAGGCGATCGAGATGATCTTCAGGTCGAACTTCTTGGCGATCTCCACCAACTGCGGCAGACGGGCCATCGTGCCGTCCTCGTTCATGATCTCGATCAGTGCGCCTGCGGGCTGCAATCCGGCCAGACGGGCCAGATCGATGGCCGCCTCGGTGTGTCCCGGACGGCGCAGCACGCCCTTGTCGCGGGCGCGCAGGGGATTGATATGTCCCGGACGGCCCAGATCGGTGGGTTTCGTTTCGGGATCGGCCAGCGCGCGGATCGTTGCGGCGCGGTCGTGGATCGAGACGCCCGTGGTGCAGTCGTTGCCCAGCAGATCGACCGTCACGGTGAAGGGCGTGCCCAGCAGCGAGGTGTTGTTCTCCTCCATCATATTGAGGCCCAGCTCGGCGCAGCGTTTCTCCGACAGCGGGGCGCACAGTACGCCGCGGCCCTCCTTGAGCATGAAATTCACGATCTCGGGAGTGATCTTCTCCGCGGCGACGATGAAGTCGCCCTCGTTTTCGCGGTCCTCGTCGTCGACGACGATAACGGGTTTGCCGATGCGGAAGTCTTCGATAACCTCCTCTACACTATTCAGAATCGTGTTTTTTGCCATTTCGTTTGAATTTTATCGCGTTCGTCATTTTTTTGATTCCCGGGGTCAGTTTGTCCCGCAGCGCCTTCAGTTTTCCGGCGTACCAGTCCGTATCGAGCAATGCCGAGTCGTTGGTGGCCTTGTAGGTAAGGTATACGGCGATCGGCGTGAGGATGAAGGTCGAGAGCCACATGCCGTAAACGGCGTCCCAGTTACCCTCCTTGGCCAGCTTCTCGCCCGAGAGACTGATGATGTAATAGATCACGAAGAAGATTACCGACACCACCACCGGCAGTCCCAGTCCGCCGCGGCGGATGATGGCGCCCAGCGGCGCGCCGATCAGGAAAAAGATCAGGATCGACACCGGGAGCGATATTTTCTTGTGCCACTCGACCTTCGAGCGGTAGAGCTGGTTGAGCGCCTCCTTGGCGGCCGATTCGTCGAACGCGAACATGTTGCGCGAGTTCTTGGCCAGCGTCCGGGCCTGATCCCATACGCGCTCCTTGTCGCGCGTGGACAATCCGGCGATCGAATCCTGCGCCAGCATGTCACGGAAATGGCGCTTGTCGACCTGCAGGCTGTCGGGCAGCGGCAGTACGGTGTTGTCGCGGGCGAAAATCTGCTCTTTCAGCAGCGGTTCGTAGGAGCTCGTCGTGGCGGCGTTGACCTTTATCTCCAGCGAGTCGATGTCGTGCTGAAGCTCCTGAATGTTCTTGGTCTGGCTGTTCGAGAAGAGGTCGGCATCGGTGCGTCCCTGTGCGAATCCGTCCATCGGGATCACCTGCTTCTGCAGCTCGAACGTGTGGTGGCGCAGGGCGCTCTTGGTGAACCACTGGCTGTTGCGCGTCTGCTCGTAGGTCTCGCCGTGGAAGAGCGTCACCAGCAGGTACCGCTTGTCGTCCGAAAGGCGGATGTAGCCCGAGTCGGCGACGATGGTGTTCATGTTGCCGTTGGCGGCGCGGTTGTCGTAGATCAGCACGTTGTGCAGCAGGTGCGTGTCGGGCTCTTGGTGGCTCACGCGGATCGACATGTTTTCGATCCCGTTGAAGAAGAGCCCGTCCTGAAATTCGAGGGCCTGCTTCTGTTGTCGGATGTCGTAAAGCGTGCTGTACAGCTTCTTGTTGGCGTTCGGGACGAGGTTGTTGCCGATGAAGAAACTGCCGACGGAGACGAACGCCACCAGTATGATGAGCGGCTTGGTGATTTGCACCAGCGACATGCCGGCCGATTTCATGGCCAGCAGTTCGTAGTTCTCGCCCAGATTGCCCATGGTCATGATCGCCGCCAGCAGCATCGAGAGCGGCAGTCCCATCGGGATCATGTTGGCCATGAAGTAGGTCATCAGCTCGATGATGATTCCGGCGCTCAGGCCCTTGCCCACCAGTTCGTCGATATAACGCCACACGATGTTCATCATCAGCACGAACATGACGATGAAGAACGTGAGGACCATCGGCCCCAAGTAGGATTTCAGAACGAGTTTATGGATGGTCTTCATGCGGCTGCTCGCTGTTTTTTGCTACGCAAAGATACAAGTTTTACCAGTATAAGCGTAAGAGTGAGGGTAAATATTATGGCGGCGCCGGGCGGAACCTCGAAATTGTAGCTGGCGACGAGCCCCGCGACGTTGCCCGCGACGGCTACGAGGGGCGCCGTGAGGGCGATGGTGCGGTACGAACGCGAAAGCGTGTTGACGATCACCACGGGCATCGTCACGAGCGAGATCAGCAGCACGATGCCCATGATGCGGATCGAGAGGACGATTGTCACGGCGACCAGCGCGGCCATCAGGTAGGAGATCACGCGCGTGGGGATGCCCCGGCTGCGGGCGAAGTCGCGGTCGAAGGCGACATACATCACGGGCCGCAGCCACAGGAGGGCTCCGGCGACGATCACGGCCGTCAGCGCGGCCAGCGACACGACGTCGCTGTCGGTGACGGTCACGATGCTCCCGAAGAGGTAGGCCGACAGGTCGCCCGAGGTGTAGCCCGGGCGCAGGCTCATGAACAGCGCCCCGACGGCCATGCCGACGGACCAGATGATGCCGATGGCCGAATCCTCGCGGATGTGCCCCCGGCTGCCGGCCCATTCGATGCCCAGCGCCGAGAGGACGGCGAATACCAGCGCCCCGATGATCGGGTTCGCCCCCAGATAGAAGGCGATGCCCAGTCCGCCGAACGAGGCGTGGGTGATGCCTCCGGCGAGGAAAACCATGCGGCGGCAGACGACATAGGTTCCTATGACTCCGCACGTTATGCCCGAAAGCACACACGCCGTGAGTGCGTTCGAGAGATAGCCGTATTGGATCAGGTCGCTGAAAAATTCCATATCTTTCCAAGGGCGAAGTTGTCGGTTGTGTATCAACGATATACCGTGGACAGATGTCGCCGTGCTTCTTTTGCGTTGTTTAATTGCGCGCAAATTTACGCTTTTTTATCGGAAAAGCCTCCTCCTTTCGCACAGTTTTCGTAATTTCGTGCCGGAAAAATACGAATCTATGCAACCTCGCAGAGTCAATTTTCATACCTTGGGCTGCAAGCTCAATTTCTCGGAGTCCTCGACCCTCGCCCGCGAGTTCGAGCGCGGCGGTTTCGTCCGCGTGGCCCCCACGGCCGAGGCGGACATCTGCGTCATCAACAGTTGTTCGGTGACCGAGCATGCCGACAAGAAATGCCGCAACCTGATCCGCAAGCTCCACCGGCGCAACCCTGCGGCGATCATCGCCGTGACGGGGTGTTACGCGCAGTTGAAACCGCAGGAGATAGCCGCCATCGACGGTGTCGATATCGTGTTGAGCAACAACGACAAGGGAGCGTTATTTAAACGGGTGCTTGAACTGTCGGGCAAAGGCCGTGCGCAGGTGTACAGTTGCGACACCGCGTCGCTCACGTCGTTCTTCGCGGCCTTCTCGAGCGGCGACCGCACGCGGGCTTTCCTGAAGGTGCAGGACGGGTGCGACTACTGCTGCTCCTACTGCACGATCCACTACGCCCGCGGTTCGAGCCGTAATATGCCGATCGCCGACCTCGTGGCCGAGGCGCGTCAGATTGCGGCGGCGGGCCAGAAGGAGATCGTCCTGACGGGCGTCAACACGGGGGATTTCGGCCGCACGACGGGCGAGAAATTCATCGACCTGCTGCGGGCGCTCAACGAAGTCGAGGGGATCGAACGCTACCGCATTTCGTCGATCGAACCGAATCTCCTAACCGACGAGATCATAGCCTTTTGCGCCGCGTCACCTAAATTCATGCATCACTTCCACATCCCGCTCCAGAGCGGTTCGGACAAGATACTCGGGCTGATGCGCCGCCGTTACACCACGGCGCGTTTCGCCGAGCGGATCGCGGCCGTGAGGCGGCTGATGCCCGACGCCTTCATCGGCATCGACGTGATCGTGGGCTTTCCGGGCGAGACCGATGCCGATTTCCGCACGACCTATGATTTTCTGGCGGGACTGGAACCCGCTTTCCTGCATATCTTTCCCTTCTCGGAGCGTCCCGGAACCCCGGCCGTCGAGCTGCCCGGCAAGGTGCAGTCGTCGGTGGCCACGGAGCGAGTGGCCGAGTTGGAGGGCCTCTGCGACCGCCTGCACGGTGCATTCTGCGCCCGGGCCGTCGGGACGGAGGATACGGTGCTCTTCGAAAGTACGCGACGCGGGGGCATGATGTTCGGCTTTACGGGCAACTACCGGCGGGTGAAGGCCCCCTACGATGCCGCGAAGGTCAACACGCTCTGCCGCGTGAAACTCGGGGAGATGGACGAATCTCACGATCTGATGGGGGAAATCCGGGATTAATCACTATATTTGCAGGAACGTTAAACAATGGAGATATGACGGGTATGCGCAAACGGGTGACGGTCGGATTTCTGAGCATCGTCTGCCTGCTGTTTTTTTCGGGTATGGTCTCGTTTCTCGAGCTGAGCCACCTGAGCCGCGATACGGGCGAGATACTCAAGGCCAACAAACGCAACATCGAGCTGGCCAAGGAGATGCTCGACGCGGCCCACGAGCAGAATATTGCGCTCATCAAACTTTCGGTCTTCGGCGACCGGTCGTGCGACAGCCTGTGCCGCGCCAGCATGGAGCGGCTCGAAAGTACGCTGTCGGTGGCTCAGGGCGAGGCTCTCGAGAAATCGTTTCTCGATTCGCTGGCTTTCGCCACGACCGAGCTGCGTCTGCTGACGGACAACTACCTCGCTTTCGGGGGTGTCGGAACTGCGAACGCCGCCGCAGCGGTGGCTGCCGGCCGTGCCGACTCGCTCGGCAGCAGGTGGTACAGCGACGAATATCAGGCGCTCTACGGCCGCCTGACCGCCGCCATCAAGAGCTACATGACCTCGACGCAGAGTTCGTTGGTGCCGCGTGCCGAACAGATGAAGAAGAATGCCTACAGAGCCGTTACGCCGGTGCTGATCTCGGTGGCCGTGATGATCGCCATCGTGCTGATGCTCTTCTACTTCATGTCGATCTACTGCGTGACGCCCATCGAGCGGATGAACAAGGGGCTGGGCGACTGGATCGCGTTCCGCGTGCCGTTTGCCGTCAAGGGCGACTTCAAGGACGAGGTGCTGGACCTCAAGGAGAAGATCGAGACGCTCATAAACATTTCCAAGCAGACCAAAGCCTGATGCCATGCGGGTAGATGTGGTTTTACGATATGTAGGAGTCGTGATGCTCTTCATCGCGATGTTCATGCTGCTTTCGGCGGGAATTTCCTACCTCAGCGGCATGGATTCGGCGTTCTATCCCCTGCTGCTCTCCTCGCTGCTCACGGCCCTGCTGGGCGCTTTCCCGCTGATATTCGTCGAGAAACGCGAGCAGATCACCAACAAGGAGGGATTCTGCATCGTCGTGGGAGCGTGGCTCGTGGCCTGCGTCGTGTCGATGTTCCCCTACCTGATCTGGGGCGGGGAGTTCTCGCTGGTCAACGCTTGGTTCGAGAGCGTCTCGGGGCTTACGACCACCGGGTCGACCGTCCTGAACGACGTCGAGGCCCTGCCGCGCGGATTGCAGTTCTGGCGCATGTCCTCGACGTGGATCGGCGGTATGGGCGTGGTGATGTTCGCGCTGGTGGTCCTGCCCTCGATGGGCCGCAGCAAGATGATGCTCTCCAACGTGGAGCTCTCGACGATGGCCAAGGACAACTACCGCTACCGTTCGCAGATTATCGTGCAGATTCTGCTGGTGGTCTACGTCGGGCTGACGATCCTCTCGACCGTGATGCTCAAGCTGGCGGGCATGAACTGGTTCGACGCGCTGTGTCACGCCATGTCGGCCTGCGCCACGAGCGGATTCTCGACCAAGAACGCCAGCGTGGCCTATTTCAACAGCCCGATGATCGACACGATCCTGATCTTCACGATGGCTACGGCCGGTATTCATTTCGGACTGATCTACGCCACGGTGACCGGCAAGCGCAACAACATCTTCCGTTCGGAGGTGACGCGCTGGTACCTCGGGATGCTGCTGGCGGGCGGTGTGCTGATCGCCGTAAGCCTCTATGCCGCGGACCTCTACCCCACGCTGACGACGTCGTTCCGCTATGCGATGTTCCAGTTCGTGTCGGTGGTCACCACGACGGGATTCGCCACGGCCGACTCCAACACATGGACCTCGTTCGCCGTCATCCTGCTGATCTTCGGCTCGATCGTCTGCGCCTGTGCGGGCTCCACGGCGGGCGGCATCAAGGTCAACCGGCTGGTGCTGGCCGGAAAGATGATGCGCACGCGCCTGCGTCAGCAGCAGCACCCCAACGCCATCATCCGCATCAAGCTCGACGGCGTGATTCAGGAGAACGAGGCGCTGCATGCGGTGATGATCTTCATCGTCACCTACCTGATGTTCATTCTCGCCGGCACGGTCTTCGGCACGGCGCTCGGCGTCGACCTGACGACCAGTTTCACGGGTTCCGTGGCCTCGATGGGCAACGTCGGACCCGGATTCGGTGAGCTCGGCTCGATGGATAACTTCTCGGCGATGCCCGCGGCGTTCAAGTTTTCCAGTTCGCTGCTGATGCTGCTGGGGCGTCTGGAGATTTTCGGACTGATACAGATTTTTTTCATTAAATGGTGGAGATGACCCAAGCTATGTTTCGCAAGGTTTTCACATATGTGCTGGGCGCGGCTTTTCTGGCTGTCGGCGTGCTGCATGCCCAGCAGCCGAAGGTAGAGGCCCGCATTGCCGGGCTGGAGGGCAACGCGGAGTACATGTCGCTGCTGAGGGAGGATGCGCAGTTGCAGATGCGCGAGGATTCGATCGTGAACGCCGTGGAGCGCATGCGCCAGCGGCTGCGCGAGGACCCTGCGCGGCGTCAGGAGTTTTCGCAGGAGATTCTGCAACTGGAGAGCCGGATCTTCGAAATCCGCAACGCCAAGGGACGCCTGATCGACCGCATAAACACCATCGAGCAGGAGTGGGTGCTGGCCAACCTGAACGGTGTGGCGCAGCAGCCCGTAGGGCCCGTTGCGGCCGATCCCGCGGCGTCGGTGCCCGATTCGCTGAAGGTTCGCAATCTGGTGGACAACCTCTATTTCCGCGAACACCTCTCGTCCGAGGACTATACGGCTCTGCGCAATGCCCAGAAACTGGAGATGCGGGCTGTGGACTATATCAACCGCTATTTCGCCAACTACGGGACGCTCTCCGAACTGGCCGAATCTTATGCCGCGGTGCAGACCGAGGCCGAGGCGGTGGAGATTTACGAACGTTACCGGGCGCTGGAGGGGATGAACCGCGTGCTGGCCGACTCGTTGGCCGCGACGTGGAATTACATCTTCGACAACAAGAACTACGCCTACGGCTACCTGCTCGACAAGATGGGCAAGGAGGATATTCTCGCCCGCGAGGAGGAGGCGCTTTCGGAGGCCGCGCGGCAGTTGTCGGCGTTGCAGGGCCAGACGGCTTCGGAAGCCGTGGCGGATTACCTGCTGCGCAAGCGGGTGATGGTCGACTACGAGGCCTCGGTGGCCGGCGTGCTGGCGCTGGACGCCGCGCGCGACTCGCTCAAAGGCGTGGCGGCGCAGTTGGAGGCGATCGATTACCGCCTGCCGCGGGTCGACGTCGCCGAACGCTATTTCCTCGACTACGACAGCGTGGCGTTCTCGTCGACGCCGAAATACTCCTACCAGCACCCTATTCCCGAATGCAAGGTCTACGCCAACGGCACGATCTACCGCATCCTGCTGGGAACCTACAACACCAAGCGTGCCGCGGCGACGTTCCGGGGGGCCTATCCGCTCTTCTATCTGGTGAACGATGCCGGCAAGTGGTGCTACTATACGGGCGGATTCGCCACGCTGGACGAGGCCGAGGCGGCGCAGGCGCTGCTGAAAAAACGCGGTTTCGTGCGGCCTGAGATTGTGGTGTGGACCGACGGTGCGTACCGCAATCTGTCGCTCGAACCCGATTCGCAAAAGCTCCTCTACCGGGTCGAGATCACCGGGACCGATGCCCTGTCGGACGAGGTGAAGCAGGTGATCGCCGCCACAGCCGAGGGTTACGAGCTGTCGCGCGTGGGCCAGCAGCTCTTCATCGTCGGGTCGTTCGACGACAAGGCCGTCGCCGACCGTCTGGCCGACGCCATCCGGCAAACGGACGCCGCATTGGAAATAAAAGTCGCGGAGATAGCGGAATAACCGAATTTTTTTCCTATCTTTATTGCAATATTCTACAAGCCCTATGGAGATGTTCTATATTGTACTGCTCGTTTTCTTCGGACTGCTGTTTCTGGTAGCCGAACTCGTCCTGCTGCCCGGCGTGTCGATCGGCGCCCTGCTGGCGCTGGTCTGCTACGGAAGTTCGGTCTATCTCGCTTTCCGCGATTTCGGGACCGGGGCGGGAATTCTGGTCATCGTCATCATTCTCGTGCTGTCGCTCGTCGCCACGGTCATTTCCCTGCGGGCGAAGACGTGGCAGCGCTTCTCGCTCAAGCAGGAGATACGTTCGTCGAGCACCCCCGTCATGCCCGCCGAAGAACTGCAGATCGGCGACCGCGGCGTCACCCTCTCGCGTCTCTCGCCCATGGGCAAGGTCGAAATCGGAGGACGCACCTACGAAGCCAAGTCGCTCGGGGCTTATGTCGATCCGCAGCGCGACATCGAGGTCGTGGGCTTCGAGAATTTCAGCGTCATCGTAAAAACTATCAAATAACAACACTACACTATGGATTTACAGGCAGGAATGATCGTACTGATCGTCTTCGTGAGCCTTTTTGCGATCTGGCTCATCTTCTATTTCATCCCGGTGGGACTGTGGTTCTCGGCTTTGGTGTCGGGCGTGCGCATCAGCCTGCTGCAACTGGTCCTGATGCGTTGGCGCAAGGTGCCGCCCTCGGTGATCGTCTCCTCGATGATCGAGAGCACGAAAGCCGGCCTGACGCTCAACCCCAACGAACTGGAGGCCCACTACCTCGCCGGCGGTAACGTCACGAACGTGGTGCATGCGCTGGTCTCGGCGCAGAAGGCCAACATCCTGCTGGACTTCAAGATGGCGACGGCCATCGACTTGGCGGGCCGCGACGTGTTCGAGGCCGTGCAGATGTCCGTGAATCCGAAGGTCATCAACACGCCTCCCGTGGCCGCCGTGGCCAAGGACGGCATCCAGTTGATCGCCAAGGCCCGCGTTACGGTGCGTGCCAACATCAAGCAGTTGGTCGGCGGAGCCGGTGAGGAGACCGTGCTGGCGCGCGTCGGCGAAGGCATCGTTTCGTCGATCGGTTCGGCGGCGTCGCACAAGATCGTGCTCGAGAATCCCGATTCGATCTCGCGCGTGGTGCTCGAAAAGGGCCTCGACGCAGGAACGGCTTTCGAAATCCTCTCGATCGACATCGCCGACATCGACGTGGGCAAGAACATCGGCGCCCAGTTGCAGATGGATCAGGCGCAGGCCGACAAGAATATCGCACAGGCGAAGGCCGAGGAGCGCCGCGCAATGGCCGTGGCCCTCGAGCAGGAGAACAAGGCCAAGGCGCAGGACGCCCGCGCCAAGGTGATCCTCTCCGAAGCCGAAGTGCCGCTGGCCATGGCCGAAGCCTTCCGCAACGGCAATCTGGGCATCATGGACTACTACAAGATGAAGAATATAATGGCCGACACGCAGATGCGCGAGACCATTGCAAAACCGGAGAAGAAATAACTCCGCTGGATTTGTTATCAGGGGTGCGCGTCGTGCGTGCCCTTTTTTGTGAAATATTCCGAAAGCTATGAAACGATATCTTCTGATCCTTGTATTCGTTCTCGCCGCGGCGACCGTCTCCGCGGCCCGGATCGACACCGTGGCGGTCTTCAGCGCGAAGATGCGGCGCGACATCCCGGCGCTGGTCGTGGTGCCCGACGCCGGCATCGGGCAGCGTATGCCCGTCCTCTACCTGCTGCACGGTTACAGCGGCTCGTACATGACTTGGCAGCGCGACGTCACGGACCTGCGTCCGCTGGCCGACGCCTACGGTATGATCATCGCCTGCCCCGACGGCGCGAACAGTTGGTATTGGGACAGCCCCCTCGACCCGTCGTCGCAGTTCGAGACTTTCGTGTCGCAGGAGTTCCCCGACTGGATCGACGCGCACTACCTGACGATCCCCTCGCGCGAGGGACGCGCCATCACGGGCCTCAGCATGGGCGGTCACGGCGCCCTGTGGACCGCCCTGCGCCACAAGGACCGCTTCGGGGCTGCGGGTTCGACCTCGGGAGGCGTGGACATCCGCCCTTTCCCCGATTCGTGGGAGATGAAAAAGCAGTTGGGTGAATTGAAACAGCATCCCGAACGCTGGGACGCGCATACGGTCATCAATCAGGCGGACGGGCTCAGCGACGGCGAGCTGGCTCTCGTGATCGACTGCGGCTATCAGGATTTCTTCTATCAGGTGAATGTGAACCTGCACGAGAAGCTGATGCGGCGCGGCGTGAGCCACGATTTCCTGACGCGTCCCGGGGAGCACAACTCCGCCTACTGGTCCAACTCGCTCCCCTATCAGGTGCTCTTTTTCCACCGCTATTTCCAGCGGCAGACGCCCCCGGAGGCCGTGGCCGTGGCGACGGGACGGCGGGTGGTCTTCATCGGCGACTCGATCACCGACGGCAACTGGGGCAAGGGCGACGGCAAACCCTCGTCCGAACGGAACCTTACGGACCGCAACCACCTCTACGGCAGCGGCTATATGTACCTTTGCGCCTCGTATTATCAGGGATATCGTCCCCGGCGGGGCTACCTGTTCTTCAACCGCGGGGTGAGCGGCAATACGCTCGACGAACTCGCGGCCCGCTGGCAGGAGGATGTCGTGGCCCTGCGCCCTGACGTGCTGTCGGTGATGGTCGGCACCAACGACGTGGGCCGCTATCTCCACGGACGGATGGTCAGTGCCGCCGCCGAAAAACCGGATTTCGACTTCGCGGGTTGGGAAAAGACCTACCGCCGCCTGCTCGACGAGGCCCGGCGGGCGAATCCCGACCTGAAAATCCTTCTCTGTACGCCTTTCGCGGCTCCCGTAGGGGAGATCGCCGAGGGTGTGTGGGGTGAATACTATCCCCTGCGGCAGCAACTGCTGGCGCGGTGCTGTGCGGTCGTCGAACGGATCGCCGCCGATTACGGCGCGGCCCTCGTGCCGTTCCACCGGCTGGTCGCCGACCTCGAAACGAAGCTGCCGAACGGCGACGCGACCTACTGGGTGTGGGACGGCATCCACCCCACGCCTGCCTGCCACCGCCGGATGGCCGACTGCTGGATTGAAGCCGCCGCCCGGAGCGGGGCGATGGAATAAATGAAAAAAAGGGCTTTTCCACGGAAAAGCTCCTTTTTGTTTAATAAACCTCTTCGGGAAGCGTCTCGCCGACAGGTTCTCCTTCGAGGTTGTCGCGCCATTTGATCGCGGCGTGCGTACCGTCGCAGTAGGGCTTGTTCGCCGACTGCCCGCAGCGGCAGACGACCACGCGGTTGCGGATTTCGTAGGTCTTGCCCGTCTCGCGCCGCAGGGCGATGCCGCCGCGAATCCACAGCCCGCCGCTGCTGCCGATGGTGACGTCCTCGATCAGCCCGAGACTGGGTTCGAAGCGGAATTCGAAGGGTTTTCCCGAACTTTTGTCCCACGCCGTGAGCCGGCCGCCGGGGCACATCGACGCTTCGCGGATCGCCATCCGGCGCGCTTCGGGGGCGGACGACTGTTCGGTGAGCGTCCACGCATTGCCCTCCGGGTGGCAGAAGCGCGCGAAAACGCAGTATTTGGGGTTGTCGGTCATTTCGAGCGTGCCGCCCTCGATCACCTCGGCCTTGTCGAGCAGCGATTCGGATTGCGCCGTGAGGGTCGGGTCCCACATGGCCTTTTCGTGGCTTCCGTCGCAGTAGGGCTTGCGCCGCGACGCCCCGCAGCGGCAGAGCGCCGTGGGTTCGGCCTCGGTCGAGAAGTGGCGGCCCTCCTGAAAATACCAGCTCTCGTTGTTCTCGTTGGGCATGATGAACTGCTCGGCCAGCGGCGGACGTCCGTAGACCAGATAGGGCCCCTTTTCGGTCACGGTGATACTCAAGTGCTCCCCGGCGGGGGAACTTCCCGTCTCGATTTTCAATTTCGACATACTATATGCGTTTCTGATTCGTTAGTGAACCGGTGGCAATAATTGTTCCCAAATGCAATTATTTGAGACAGGAGGGTGGAATTATTCGGCTTTTTCCTATCTTTGGTGCCGTAACGGCACTTTTAGGAGGGTGAAAGATTTGCCGAACCGGGCATAATTTGGTTTTGCACCCGGCTGACTTTTTATTACCTTTGTAACCGATTTTGAAACTGAAACAAGATAAAATGAACTATATGAAAAGATTCGCAGGGTTGGTTTGCGCGGTCGCGGCCATCGTATTTTTCGCTTCGTGCAGCAAGGACAAGGAGTCGGGCAGTCTCTCGTTCAACTCCCCGGCCGTATTCCTGTCGGCAGGCCAGACCGCAACGGTGGGCTTCAAGTCCGTCAACCTCCAGAATCTCTCGGTGACCAACAAGCCTACGGGCTGGGCCGACCCGACGATCGACGTCGCAGCGCAGACCCTGACGATCACGGCCCCCGCATCGTTCGACGACGACGAGGTCAAGACCGGTTCGCTGGTGCTGGCCGGGACGCCCAAGGGCGGTTCGTCGGTTTCGGCGACGCTCTTCGTGGGTGTGGTCGAGAGCGAGGACCTGAGCGGTAAGCCCGCTAACAGCTATATTGTCAGCAAGCCGGATCATAACTACCTGATCAGCGCCATGCACCGGGGCGACATTATGGCGGTGCTTCCGGCATCGGTGGATGTGGTGTGGCAGAGCAAGTCGGGGCTGATCCAGTATACGGAACTCCGCGACGGCAAAGTGTCGTTCTATGTGGGAGCCGACAGCGACGACGAGGAGAAGATCAAGGAGGGCAACGCCGTGATCGGAGCCTACGACGCTGGCGGCACGATGATCTGGAGCTGGCACATCTGGGCTGTGAACTACGATCCCGAAGCATCGGTGGTTAATTTCAACGGCTATGAGATGATGGACCGCAACCTCGGTGCGCTGGCCAACGACAACTCGACGACGGACAAGATACTTGCCTCCTACGGGCTTTATTACCAGTGGGGCCGCAAGGACCCGTTCATCGGCCCGGCGTCGTACAACGCCGCTAACGGCGCGTCGGCCAGCATGTACAACGGCGGCGGCAGCCGTGTCTACCTGAAGACCGAGGTTTCGAGCGCCGAAGCCGGAACGATGGATTACGCCGTGCGGAATCCGCTGACGTTCATTGTGGGCGTTTCCGGTTCGGAGTACGACTGGCTGTGGAGCGCCCATTCCGACGCGCTGTGGTCCGAAACGCAGAAGAGCGTCAACGACCCCTGCCCCTACGGCTGGCGCGTGGCTCCTGCGGTGGCTTTCGATCAACTTTTTATTTATAATATACCCTCGGCGGAATATGCCGACAAGTTCGGCTGGACATTGGCGCATCCGGACACCGGGGCCTCCTCGCTGTTTATCGGCGCAGGACGCCGCATCTACCGGCACACGCAGGAGAACGACACGCAGGGCGGCGGAAGCATCCAGAATTTCTATCCTACGCCCATTCCGGACACCCAAGTCCGCAGTTCGGCCATCTACAACCAGCCGTGGGTAGGCTATTACTGGACGGCAGCCGCTTCCGGAACCCAATCCTCGGCGTTCTATTTCTGGTTCGACAAGAGCGATCCGGAAAACAGCGGAGTTACGCATAACACGCCGCAGTACCGTGCCAACGGCATGCAGGTGCGCTGCGTGAAAGCGAATTAGCACAAACTTAAGAAGAAACCCCAACCGTCGGGCCGGCCATGATGCCGGTCCGTTTTTTTGGTATAACAGTTGCGGGGTCGGGATACTAAAAATCCCAGACCATGAAAATCAAAACCGGAAAAGGTTCCATCCCGCTCGTCGTCCTGCTGGCCGTCTGGTCCGTGTCGGCCATCGCGTCGCTGCCCGGACTGGCCGTCTCCCCCATTCTGGGCGATTTGAACAAGGTGTTTCCCAAGGTCACGGACCTCGAAATACAGATGCTCACGTCGCTGCCTTCGCTGCTGATAATCCCCTTCGTACTGCTTTCGGGAAAACTCTCCGAAGGCCGCGACAAACTGACGATCCTGACCGTCGGGCTCTCGATCTTCTTCCTGAGCGGCGTGGCGTGTCTGTTCGCCCGCAGTATGACGTGGCTGATCGTCATCAGTTGTATCCTCGGCATCGGAGCCGGGATGGTCATTCCCTTGTCCACGGGCCTCGTCGTCGATTATTTCACGGGCGACTACCGCGTCCGGCAGTTGGGTTACAGCTCGGCGATCAACAACCTGACGCTCGTTGTGGCCACCGTGGTCACGGGCTATCTGGCCGATGTCGACTGGCATCTCCCCTTTCTGGTCTACACGCTGCCGGGCATCTCGCTGGCGCTCTCGTTCTTCCTCAAACGGCGGCGTTCGGAGCCCGAACCCGAGCAGAGCATCCAACTGCGTCACAAACGTATCGACCGCCGTAAGCTGGCGGGGCTGATGCTGTTCTATTTCTTCGCCACCTATGCCGTGCTGGCAGTGGCTTTCTACGCCTCGTTTCTCATCGACGACTACAAGATCGACAGCTCCTTTTCGGGGGTACTGATCTCGCTCTTCTTTCTGGCGATCATGCTCCCGGGGCTCTTTATCGACAAGATTATCGGCAGGTTGAAACAGAATGTCAACCTCGTGTCGCTGGGGCTGATCTGCGCGGGACTGCTGTGTGTCGGGATTTTCCGCGACCGGGCGATGCTCGCCGTCGGGGCCCTGCTCACGGGATTCGGCTACGGGGTGATACAGCCCGTTATCTATGACAAGGCCGCGACCATCGCCCCGCCCCGCTCGGCGACCTTGGCGCTGTCGTTCGTCATGGCGATGAACTACCTCGCCGTGATGGTCTGCCCCTTTATCGTGGACCTGTTCCGGCATCTGTTCCACACCCGCAGCGATAGGTTCCCGTTCTTCTTCAACGCCGCGCTGGTGCTCGTCGTGGTCCTCGTCACTTGGCGCCGCCGCGAAAATTTCACATTGGGGCTCGATGAATCCTATTACAAAAGCTGACGGATTGCTTTGAAATGATATAAAAAGTTTTATTTTTGTACTGAAAAGTTGCAACCAAATAAAACTCTTTATATGATGAACCGAATTTTACTCGCGGCCGTTCTGGCTGTAAGTGCCGTCGTGTCCGGCTGTGCCGAAAAACAGGATGCGCATCCGTCCGTGAAAATTACGCCGACGATCAAAACCCGTGTGACGGGGCTCCATTTCGATACCGGGGATCAGATCGGGTTGACTATTCTCAGAGGTACGGACCCTTATTTCACTAACCAACTGATGACCTACGAGGGTTCGGCCTTTTCGGGGTCGGGACTGCTGTGGTACAACGACCTGAATGAAACCTCGACGCTCACGGCCTATTATCCCTACTCTTCGGCGGGTGTGCCTGCGGAATTTTCCGTGGCGCCGGACCAGCGCGGCGGATGCGCCTCCTCAGACCTGCTGGGTGCCGTGAAACGCAATGTGACGCCCGGCAGCGCCCCGGTGGGCATGATTTTCTACCACCTGATGTCGCAGCTTACCGTCATCATTACGAACAATTCCGATGCGGCGGTCGCGTCCGTTTCCGTGGGCGGGCTCGTGCCGACGGCGACCGTGGACCTGACCGTTCCGACGGCCACGGCCAAGACGGACGCCGCTGCGGCGGAGGTCAAAGCCTTCGAGGTGACGCCCGACGCCGCCTACCGCGTCATCTTGGCGCCCCAACAGGCGGCGTTGACCGTCACGGTCGGGACGGCCGACGGCAAGAGCCACAGCAAGACCATCGCTTCGGCGGAACTTCTGAGCGGCAAGCAGTACGACATGTCGGTCACGGTGACCAACATCGACATCTCCGTCTCGCTGAGCGGCGACGTCAGCGACTGGGGCGACGGCGGGTCGCTCGACGACGATGGCAACGATGCCGGGGAGCTGACTTACGAGGGCGACACCTACCCCACGGCGAAGATCGACGGGCGGGTGTGGATGGCCGAGAACCTGCGTTATGCGCCTGCGGGTGCAAGGCTGGAGACGGATATGTGGCACTCCGAGTTCGGGCTCTCTGCGGGGATGCTCTACAACTAGGCCACGGCAACGGGCGGCGCGGCGACCGGAGATGGCCCCATACAGGGCATCTGTCCCGCCGGATGGCCCCTCCCCCCCGTCGCAGAATTCGAGTCGCTGGCCGCGAGCGCCGAGCGTCCCGCCGATTTTCTCGACTACCCCGGATTCCGGAATGAATACGGTGCTTCCGGCGGTGAAAAAACCAAAGGATATCTGCTCGGCGGCGATCTCGCCGAAGAGGGGCGGGTTCGGGGCCTTCTCTACTCGACCGATTCGGCTCCGGCTATTAAGGATATGCCTGTCGAAAACTATTTTCCGCTCCGCTGCGTAAAGGATTGAAAACAGAAAGGGCCCGCCGAGGCGGGACCCTTCTGTTTGCGTTTTTAGTCGCGGTTCAGGAAGAAGATCGGGATGTTGGCCAGGAAGACATCCTTGCCCGAGAGCTGCGACCGCTTTTCGAGCAGTTCGCTCAGCAGGATGTCGCCGATCACATAGTTGCTCTCCTCGCTGGTGAACTGCTCGTGGATTTTCGAGAAGTTCAGAATCTTCTGCACTTCGGTCTCCTTGTAGCGGGCATAGATTTTCAGCGTGATGTCGGTCGTGTAGTCGGGTTTCTCGATGTAATTCATCTTCTTGTACTCGTAGCGGTAGTTGTTCAGCCGCGCCATGATGTCGCTCAGGATCGACGAGGCCGTGGGCAGGCTTCCCGCGCCCTTGCCGAACATGAACTGGCGGTCGTAGCATTCGCCGCGGATCACCACGCCGTTGTACTCGTCGTCGACGCTGTAAATGTACTTGGCCGGCGTCACGAACTCCGGCATGACGAACATCGTGAAGTGCTTGTCGCTGACCTTCACCACCTGTGCCACCAGTTTGATCTTCACGTTCTTCTCGCGGGCATACTGAATATCCGAATCGTGGATCGTCGAGATGCCGTAGGTGAAGATGCGGTCCGGGGCGACGTAGGTTCCCAGAGCGTGCACCGTGATGATGACCAGTTTGAACAGCGAGTCGTAGCCTTCGATGTCGAACGAGGGGTCGCTCTCGGCGAAGCCCAGCGCCTGTGCCTGCGCCAGCGCGTTGGCATAGGAGTCCTTGTGGTCGAAGACGCGCGAGAGGATGTAGTTCGACGAGCCGTTCAGGATGCCTTTCACCTCCAGCAGCAGGTCGTTGTCGTAATACTCCTCGAGGTTGCGGATCACGGGGATCGAGCCGCACGACGAGGCGTCGTAGAGCAGCGCCACGTTGCGGGTTTTCTGGATCTCGATCAGTTCCGGGAGGTTCCGGGCCAGCATCGTCTTGCTGCCCGACACGACCGGAATGCCCCGCAACAGGGCCCGTTTCACGATGTCGTAGGCCGCCCGGGCGTCGTCGATGACCTCGACGACCAAGTTGATGTTGGGGTTGTCGAGAATCTCGTCGACCGAGGTGGTGAAAAGCGACGGGTCGACGTCGATCTTCCGCGGCTTCTTGGGGTCGCGGACACAGATTTTCACGATCTCGGCGTGGGCGTTCTTCGATTTTCGCACCACTTCGTAGATGCCCTGCCCGACGACGCCGAAGCCGAACAGTCCGATTTTGATTTTGCTCATAAAGTATCTGGTTTTAGTTTTTCATAAACGGCAGCAGCAGGTCGTTCAGTTGCTCGTACTCCACGAGGAATCCGTCATGGCCGAACGGCGAGTCGATCTCATGGTAGGCGCTGCCGGGTATCATCGCGTGCAGGCGCCGCATTTCGGTCGGGGTGAAGATGATGTCGGTGGTGATGCCGACGACCAGCGTACGGGCTTTGATGCCAGCCAGTGCCCGCTCCAGCCCGCCCCGTCCGCGCCCTGCGTCGTGGGTGTCGAAGGCGTCGAGAATCGCGTAATAGGAATAGGCGTTGTAGCGGCGGCAGAGCTTTTCGCCCTGATACTGCTGGTAGGTGCTAGCCCGGTGTACCGCGGGGCGCTCCTCGCGGTCCTGCTGGGTGAGGTTGTAGCCCTCGGGACCGCGGTAGCTCAGCAGGCCGATGGCCCGGGCCGCGGCGAGACCCTTCATCCCCGCGTCGTCGCGCGGCTCCCCGAAAGTCGCGTCGGCCTCGATGGCCATGCGCTGGGTTTCGTCGATGGCGATGGCCCAAGGCGACGCTTTGGCGTCGGTGGCGATCAGCGCCAGCCGCTCGATCCGTTCGGGCTCCGTGACGGCCCATTCCACGGCCTGAAATCCCCCGACCGAGCTGCCCACCAGCGTTGCGATGCGGCCGATGCCGAGGGCGTCGGCCAGCAGCCGGTGCGCCCGGACGATGTCGCGGATGGTGAAGGGCGGAAAATCCTTGTACCACGGCTTTCCCGTCGCGGGATTGACGTGCAGCGGGCCTGTCGTGCCGTAGTGCGAACCGATGATGTTGGCGCAGACGACGAAATGCCGCGCGGGGTCGAGGAAACGCCCCGTCTCGACCGTGTGGGGCCACCAGTCGGCGACGTCCGAATTGGCCGTCAGCGCGTGGCAGACCCACACCACATTGTCCTTCGCGGCGTTCATCGTGCCGTAGGTGTGGTAGGCGATCCGCAGTTCCGGCAGCGTATGGCCCGTTTCCAGTTCGAACGGCCCGGGGGCTATGTATATCTGTGGTTCCATCAGCCTATTTGCGCAAAAGCCTGTTCGAAATCCTCGATGATGTCGTCGGCATTCTCCAGTCCGAGCGAGATGCGCAGCAATGTGGGCGTCACGCCCGCCGCCGCGAGGGCCTCGTCGCTGAGCTGCCGGTGGGTCGTCGATGCCGGGTGGGTCACGACGGTGATCGAGTCGCCGATCATGACCATGTTGGCCGCCAGCCGGAGCGATTCGACGAAACGCACGGTGCTTTCGAGCGTGCCTTTCAGTTCGATGGAGAAGACCGCCGAGGAGCCGAAACGGTAGTATTTGCGGGCGTTTTCGTGGCTCGGGTGGGTGTCGAATCCCACATAGCTGACGCGCTCCACCTTGGGATGGCAGCGGCAGTATTCGGCCAGCTTGCGCGTCGATTCCACCTCGTGCTTCACGCGCAGCGAGAGGGTCTCGAGGCCGAGCATCATCAGGTAGGAGTCGAACGGCGAGGGAGCGCATCCCATGTCGCGCAGTCCGTCCACGCGGCATTTGACGATGAACGCCGCCGGACCGAACGCCTCGTGGAAATTCAGCCCGTGGTAGCCCTCCGAAGGACCGTCGATCTGCGGGAACTTGCCGTTCGCCCAGTTATAGGTGCCGCCGTCGACGATCACGCCGCCCAGTCCCGTGCCGTGGCCGTTGATCCATTTGGTCGCGGAGTCCACGACGATGCTGGCACCCCACTCGAACGGATTGCAGAGGTAGCCCGCGGCGCCGAACGTGTTGTCGACGACCAGCGGCACGTCGCGCCGCCGGGCCAGCCTGCCCAACTCCTCGAGGTCGGGCACGGCGCAGGAGGGGTTGCCCATGCTCTCAGCGTAGATGGCTTTGGTGCGTTCGTCGATCAGCGCTTCGAAGTCCTCGGGACGTTCGCCGGGAGCGATGCGGCAGTCGATACCGAGTCTGCGCAGCGTGATGCGGAACTGGTTGTAGGTGCCGCCGTAAAGGAACGGCGAAGCGACGATGTTGTCGCCCTCGGCGGCCAGCGAGAGCACGGTGACCAGAATGGCCGACATGCCCGACGACACGGCCAAAGCCCCTACGGCACCGTACAGTGCGGCTATGCGCTGTTCGTAGGCCGTCGTGGTGGGGTTTTGCAGGCGGGTGTAGATATTGCCCGCCTCGCTCAGCTCGAAGAGCTTGGCTGCCTGCTCGCAGCTTTTGAACCGGTAGGCCGCCGTGGGATAGATCGCCACGCCCCGGGCACCGGTCGCTTCGTCGGGTTGCAGGCCCGCATGAATCTGGAGGGTTTCGAATCGGTAATTTTTCGCTTCCATATAGTATGCTGTTTGTTTAAAATTCGTTCATAAAAAAATCCGACCTCAGAGAAGCCGGATTGTGTCAGTTCAGTGCATGATCGAGCTACACCCGGCGAGAACGGTTGCACATCATAGTATCCATCATCATACCGCGAAGCATTTCGCGGTCGTGGACGGTATATCTTCTCAGTGCATTCATTTCGCTTGTATAACTCTTACGGTGCAAATATATAAAAAATTTTCGAAACAGGCGTTTTTCGGCGGGAATTTTGTTATTTCGCCGAAAGTGGGCTTTTTTGTGGTGTAAAATGAGCGGAATTTTGTAGTTCCCGAATAATTGTGTATATTTGCACTGAAGACAGTACCTCCTATTGGGATATACGGGGGTATAATAGGGATTAAATTAGTGACTATGAGAAAAATCTATTTGCTGCTGGCGGCTGTGGCTCTGGCGGTATCTTCCTGTCAGAAAGATGCTGACGGCGGAGGCAAGACTCCGACCGAACCTGCCGGAACCATTCCGGCGGACTTCGATTGGAAAACAATTCAGGACGTATCAGTAACGGTTTCGGCTCCGGTTGTGGAAGGTGGGACTCCTGCTTATTCCGTAATCAGGGTATACGCTTCGCCGATTTTATCGGAGAAGAATGTCGTAGCCAAGGGCGTTGCCACTGCTGCGGCTCCTTTCGGTACGGCGGTTTCGATTCCTGCCGGCACCCAAAATTTGTATGTGCAGACTACCCTGCCCGACGGGCGCAAGGCCGTGAAGATGGTCGGGGTCCGCAGTTCGGTCAACGTACCCGGAACTGCGATGGCCGCCGCCGCGTCGCCGAAAGTCCGCCTTGCGGCGGTAACGACGATGGCTGCGAGTTCGATGCCGGAATATCCGGTGATAACCGAGCCCGATGCCGGATCGTTCGATCCGCAGGCCGTGATCTCCACCACCCCGTCGAAGAATTTCAACCTCGGGGCCAAGGAGTCGGAGTATGCGGCTGCCGCGTATTACATTCCCGCAGGCGCCGTGATCGACGGCAACATCAACCTGAACGGCAATTACGAACCGAACAAGCAGCCCGTGCTGTATGTCGCCGGCAAGCTCAACCTCGCGTCGCCCAACATCGGCTATGCGACGCTGGCGATCCTGCCGGGCGGCGAAGTGACGGTTTCGGGCAAACTGACCGCTCAGAACGTCGCCAAGGACTGGCCTGCGCTGTATGTATTCCCGGGCGGCAAACTCACGGCCGCCGAGGTGAACTTCTCCGGCAAGGCCGCCGTCAATCTGGGTACCGTCGAGGTCTCCGGAAAACTGGACCTGAACAACGCCCTGAAGTTCTACAACGGTCCGGAAGCCGTGCTTACGGCCGCCAATTTCAAATATTCCAACTCGGGCGGCCTGTTCAACGACGGCAAGATCACGGCCGATGAACTGGAATTCAATTCGACCGCGGCGTTCGAGAACTGCGAGAACGGTGAATTGACGGTGGGCTATGTGAAGTTCGCCAACAAGACGACGAAGTTCTACCAGAAGGGCGCCGCCGCGATCGACGAGATGTATGTGATCGGCGAGGTTTACGTCAACTGCCATACCGCTGTAAATACGCTGAAGGTCGAAGGCGGCAGCATCTACATCGCTTCGGGCGCAGCCTTGGTGACCGAGACGGCCGATTTCAACAACGCCAAGGTCGAGTTCGCCGCGGGTTCGCTCTTCATCGCGCAGGACTTCAATCTGTCCGAGGGCGGCAAGAACACCTTTACCTCGAAAGCCGGGGAGACGGACATCGTGCCGGTGCTGCGCTTCGAGAAGTCGTCGTTCTACTCCAAGGGCAACGAGTACTGGAGTCAGGCCTACACGGCATTCTCCGGACGGATGGAGGTCGTGGACCCGCAGGCCGAGAACAAGTTCTATGTGGCCAAGTGCTTCACCGACGGAGCCTATCTGGCCCTTTCGCAACTGACGAACATTCCCAAAAGTGACTGCAACGGCGGCAAGGGACAGATTACGCCCGATCCGGAACCGGAACCCGATCCGTTCGAACTCGTCGAGGGGCAGGTTTTCACCTACTGCTTCGAGGACAACTGGCCGTGGTTCGGCGACTATGACATGAATGATGTCGTTATCGTGAGCCGTATTGACCGCACGCTTTCGAAGGACGGCGGCAAGGTCTCCGAACTGACGTTCAACTGGGAGCTGAGGGCTGCCGGAACCACCTACGACATCGCTTTCGGGGTACAGATGGATCAGGTGGCGGGCACGAACGTCGCGTCGTCCGAGTCGTCGCACAAGGGCTTCGGCAAGGGACAGTTCGCCTCGCAGAACCCCGAGTCGGGCAAGAATGCCGTCATTCCGTTCTTCAACGATACGAAGGAGCTGCTGAGCACCTCGAACACATGGAAGGGGCAGTCTGCATCGCCGACCGTGAAGCACACGACGCGGGTCGTATTCTCGCAGCCGGTGGACGCCGCTGCCGTGAAGGATTCGGAGATGAACTTCTTCATCGCCGTGAAGTCGCGCACGAACGAGGTTCACATGCCGGGTTACGCGCCGACCGAGTCGGGCATCATCGGCAAGGGCTCGTTCCTGCCGTCGGACCCCTACAAGTTCTACATCGCACAGGGCGACGAGGCCAAGTACAACTACCTGATGTGGGCGCTGATGATCCCCGGGGAGTTCCGCTACCCCGCCGAGACCAAAGACATCCGCACGGCCTACAAGTACTTTCTGGACTGGGCGGCGTCGAACGGCACGCAGCACACCGAGTGGTATCTCGAAGAGACCGATGCAAGCAAGATTTATTGATCTCACGATAGGATGATAAAAGCCGCGGCACAGACCGCGGCTTTTTCGTATCCGTTTCCGACTGCACATAAAAAACGATCCGCAGGAAACCCTGCGGATCGTCTCTTATCGGGATGAAACCCGGCCTATCTGCGGTCGATCAGCTCGATGCCCTTCCGGGTCGCCGCGCCGCGGAGAATGGTGCGGCAGAAGAGGTAGAGCTCCTCACGGACCGTGCCCGTCAGGCGCAGTTCGTAGAGCGTGTTCATCAGCCGGTCTGCGAATGCCGGAGCGTCGATCTCCGGAAGCAGAAGCTCTTCGTCGCGGCAGGCTTCGAGACAGCGTGTGATCTCCCGGTGCCAGAATTCCCGGTGTTCGTCGTAATGTTCGGCAAAGATGACCTTGTGGCGGATGTCCGACAGGAAACGGGGGTCCACCGTGTAGAGGTTGTCCATGTACTCGTTGACCAGCTTGAGCACCTTTTGCAGCGAATTGCCGCCGCGGCGCTTGCTGCAGGCGACGATGCGTTCCCGCTGCTGGTGGCTCATGTAGTCGAGGCAGGCGCCTACCAGATCGTTCTTGTCGGTGAACATTTCGTAGAGGGTGCGCTTCGAGATTCCCAGCGTCTGCGCGATCTCATCGACCCGGACGGCACGAATGCCGTTCCGGGCGATGAGTTCCCGCGTGGCGCGGATGATCTCCTCTTTGGTCGCTCCCCTTTCCATTATTTTTCCTCCGTGATGTCACGGCCGCCGCCGAGGGCCTGATAAAGATTTACGACGCCCTGAATCTCGTCGAACCGGTCGGAAATCTGCGACAACTGTGCCGAGAGCAGCGACTGTTGGGCGGTCAGCACTTCGAGGTAGGTGGTCGAACCGTGCTGCATCAGCAGTTCGGTCGACTCCACGGCACGCTCCATGGCTGCGATCTGGCGGGCCCGGAGGTCCGTCTTGGCGCGGGCCGACTGGCATTGCGCAAGGGCGTTGTTGACCTCGGCGCCGGCGTTGAGCAGCGCCTGCTGGAACGCCAGCTTCGACTCCTCCTGCTGTGCTTTGGCGATCTTCACGCGGGCACGGTTGGCGTTGGCGTTGAAGATCGGTTGCAGCAGCGATCCGGCGGCATTCCAGATCAGTTTGCCTGCATCGGTGATGGCGACGTTGTTGCCCCAGCCCAGCGTACCGCTCAGCGTGATCGACGGATAGAGGGCTGAACGGGCGCTTGCCGTGGCGTAGTACGACTGCATGAGCGTGTACTCGGCCGAACGGATGTCGGGACGGTTCGAAAGCATTTGCAGGGGCACGCCGACCGTCAGGTCGTCGGGCAACTGTTGGTTGTCGAGACTGCCGCGGCCGATGGTGTGCGGAGCCTCGCCCAGCAGCGAGCAGAGCGAGTTCTCGATCTGCGTGCGCTGGTATGCGATGTCGTGCAGCGATGCCTCGATCGAAAGCGTATTGCCTTCGTACTGGGCCACGCCGGCTTCGTTGGTCATACCGGCCTCCTTCATGGCGCGCATCGTCTCGACGCTCTGACGCCACTTGGCCGCCGTCTCCTCCGTCACCGCATACTGGCTGTCGAGCATCAGCAGCGTGTAGTAGAGGTTAGCCACGCTCGAGATGAGCTGGGTCTTTACAGCCTGCTCGTACTCTTTGCTCTGGAGATAGAGCGCTTTGGCTTTGCGCTTGGCGTTCGTCAGGCCGTTGAAGATGTCGATCTGCCAACTGGCCGTCACGGGAATCGAGAAGCTTTTCGACGGTGCGGAACCGTCGAAGCTGCTCAGGCTGCCCTGCGGAGCGAAGTTGAACGACGGCAGATAAGCCAGACGCGCCGATTTGAGCGTCGCCTCGGCCTCCTTCACGCGCCAGCCTGCCGACTGCAGGTCGGTGTTGTTCTCCAGCGCCAGCGCGATCAGCGCTTGCAACTGGGGATCGGTGAACATCTCCTGCCAGCGGATGTCGCCCAAGGTCGTCGAGTCGGCGGTCTCCGCCGTGCCGTAGAGCCCTGCGGTGGTCACCTCGGGACGGGTATAGGGTTTATAGATGCCGCAGCCGGTCAGCGCCGCTGCCGCGCATATTATCAGGATCTTTTTCATGTGTTACTCCTCTTTCTCATTTTTACACTCTTCCAGTTCGGCACGCACGGCCCACTGGGGGTCGGGGTCGAATTCCAAGGGTTTAACCTTCTCCTGCAGCGTCTGGAAGATGATGAACAGCGTCGGCACGAGGAACAGCAGCGCCAGCGTTCCGACGATCATACCGCCGATGACACCTGCACCGAGGGTCGAGTTACCGTTGGCGCCTACGCCGTGCGAGAGCACCAGCGGGATCATACCGAACACGCAGGTAAGGACGGTCATCAGGATAGGACGCAGACGGGCCTTGGCAGCCGATACGGCGGCCTGCGTGAGGCTCATGCCTGCGGCGCGGCGGTCGGCGGCGTACTCGGTGATCAGAATGGCCGTCTTCGACAGCAGACCGATCAGCATGATGATACCCGTCTGGAGATAGATGTTGTTTTCCATACCCATCATCTTGGCCAGCAGGAACGAGCCCATCAGACCGCACGGTACCGACAGAATGACGGCGAACGGAATGAGGAAACTCTCGTACAGGGCGCTCAGGATGAGGTAGATCAGCAGGATACAGATACCGAAGATGATAACCGTGTTGCTGCCCGTCTGCGCCTCCTCACGCGTGATACCGTCGAACTCGTAGCCGTAGCCCTTGGGCAGGACCTGTGCGGCGACCTCCTGAATGGCCTTGATGGCGTCACCCGACGAATAACCGTCGGCGGCCGTACCGTTCACGGCGATCGAGCTGTACATGTTGAAGCGGTTCAACACTTCGGAGCTGTAGACGCGCGTCAGGTTCACGAACTGGCTCAGGGGAGCCATCTCGCCGCTGTTCGAGCGCACGAAGACGTTGTTCAGCGACTCGGTGTCGAGACGGTATTTCGGGTCGGCCTGCATCGTCACATAGTACATCTTCGAGAAACGGTTGATGTTCGAGACATACTGGCCGCCGTAGTAGCCCGCCAGCGTCGAGAGGATCGAGGTCGGCGATACGCCGGCACGCTTGGCCTTCGCAGCGTCGATGTCCACCATGTACTGCGGGAAGTTGATGTTGAAGGTCGAGTATGCGCGGGCGATCTCCGGACGCTGGTTCAGTGCGCCGATGAATTGCAGGTAGACGTTGTAGAAGTCGGTCAGCTCGCCGCCGGCCTTGTCCTGCAGGTTCATGGAGAAACCGGTCGAGGTACCGTAACCCGAGATCATCGGCGGTGCCACGGCGAAGATCTGTGCGTCCTTGATATCGGCGGTACGTCCGTAAATCTGGCCGATAACGGCGTTCACGTCGTCCTCCTTCTTCGGGCGCTCGTCCCAGTCCTTGAGTTTGATGATGGCCATACCGTACGACGAACCCTGTCCGGCGATCATACCGTAACCGGCCACCTGCATGTAGTCGCGGATCTGCGGGATGCCGTCGATGCGCGCCGAAACCTGCTCCATGACCTTGTGGGTCTCTGCGAGCGAGGAACCCGGGGCCGTGGTGACGTTGACCATGATCGTACCTTGGTCCTCGTCGGGAACCAGACCCGTCTTGGTGGTGTTCATCAGCAGCACCAGCGCCGCCATGGCGAGTCCGAGCGTCGACCACATCAGCCACTTGTGCTTGATGAAGAGCAGTACGCCGTGCTTGTACTTGTTGACCAGCGCGCTGAACGACGTGTTGAATGCCTTGCGGAAGCGTGCTGCGAAGTTGTCGCGCATCTCGCCGTTCTCGTCGAGGTACGGCTTCAGAATCATGGCGCAGAGGGCCGGCGACAGCGTAAGTGCGTTGACGGCCGAGATACCCACGGCCACGGCCATCGTGATACCGAACTGCGTGTAGAACACACCCGACGTTCCGCCCATCATGGCGACGGGGATGAACACGGCCATGAAGACCAGCGTCGAGGTTACGATAGCCGAGGTGATACCCGACATGGCGTCGACGGTGGCCATGAAAGAGGACTTATATCCCACGTCGAAACGTGCTTGGACAGCCTCCACCACGATAATGGCGTCGTCGACGACCGTTCCGATCGCAAGAACCAGTGCGAAGAGGGTCAGCAGGTTGATCGAGAATCCGGCGAATGCGAGGAAGCCGAACGTACCGACCAGCGACACGAGGATCGAAGCCGTGGGGATGAGCGTCGAGCGGATGTCCTGCAGGAAGACGTAGACCACTAGAATCACGAGGAGGATAGCCTCGAACAGGGTCTTGACCACCTCTTTCATCGAGGCGTAGAGGAAGTCGTTCACACTCTGCAGGTGGGCGACGGCGACGCCTTTCGGCAGTTCGGCCTGCACCTCGTCAAGCAGTGCGTTGACGTCGTTCACGACCTGCGTGGCGTTCGAGCCGGCGGTCTGGAAAATCATGGTGCTGACGCCCGGGTGGCCGTTCGTATAGCCTTTGTAAGCATAGGATTCGCTGCCCAGCTCGATGTCGGCGACATCTTTCAGGCGCAGGACCGAACCGTCGGGCTTGGCCGAGATCACGATCTCGCCGAACTCTTCGGGCGTCTGGTGGCGTCCGCGGTATTTCATCGTGTACTGGAACGTGTTCTGGGAGTTCTCACCCAGCGTACCGGTCGCCGACTCGATGTTCTGTTCGGCCAGCGCTGCCGTCACGTCCGACGGAATGAGCTTGTACTGAGCCATGATGTCGGGCTTCAGCCAGACGCGCATCGAGTAGTCGGCGCCGAGGGTGAACACCTCGCCGACACCGTGGATACGCTGGATACGCGGCTCGATGTTGATCTTCGAGTAGTTCGACAGGAAGGTCTCGTCGTAAGAGTCGTCGGGGCTGTAGAGCGAGAAGATCTTCACCATGGAGGTCTGACGCTTCATGGTCATGATACCGATCTGCGTAACTTCGGAGGGAAGCTGGCCGGTGGCGCGCGATACCTTGTTCTGCACGTTGACGGCCGCCATGTCGGCGTTGATGCCCTGACGGAAATAGACCGTTACGGAGGCGCTTCCGACGGCTGCGCTGGAGGTCATGTAGGTCATGTCCTCCACACCGTTGATGGCCTGCTCGAGCGGTACGATGACCGACTTCTGAATCGTCTCGGCGCTGGCGCCCGGATACGAGGCGCGCACCATAACCGTCGGGGGTGCGATGTCCGGATACTGCTCCACGGGCAGCGTCGCAAGACCGATCAGACCGGCGATTACGATTACGATTGATATGACCGACGCCAGTACGGGTCGTTCGATAAAATGCTTGAGTGTCATAGGTTATTCCTCTTTTTCGGTTTGGGACTGGGCGGCAGCCTCATCGGTTGCGGGAGCGGCGGCTTCGGCTGCGGCCTGACCCTTGATACGGATGGGCGTGCCTTCGCGCAGCAGACCTACGCCTTCGGCTACGATCACGTCGCCCGGTACGAGACCCGTGCGTGCGATGTATTCGCGGCCGTTGGAGATCTTCTCGACGTCGATCATCGACGAAACGGCCTTGCCGTCCACTACCTTATATACATAGACTTTGTCCTGAAGTTCGAACGTTGCGGCCTGCGGAACGGCGATGCAATCCTTGTAGATGCTCGGCAGGATGACGTTGCCGGCACCGCCGCTGTGCAGCAGTCCGTTGGGGTTGGGGAACGCCGCGCGCAGCGACACGCTGCCCGTCGAGGTGTCGATGACGCCGCTGATCGACTCCACGCGGCCCGCCTGATCGTAGATTGAGCCGTCGCTGAGCTGCAATTGTACGGCCGGCATGCTCTTGAGCGTCTCGGCGATCGAACCGTACTGGCGCGTGAGACCCAGCAGTTGGTTCTCGTTCATCGAGAAGTAGACGTACATCTCCGAATTGTCCGACACGGTGGTCAGCGGCTGCGGAATCGAAGCGCTCACCAGTGCGCCGACACGGTACGGCAGCGTGCCGACCACGCCGTTGGCCGGAGCCTTCACGACCGTATAGGAGAGGTTGTTGGCGGCGTTCACGCGCTGGGCTTCGGCCTGTGCGAGCTGTGCCTTGGCCGTCAGCAGGGTGTTGTTGGCCGTCGACAGGTCGTACTGCGAAACGACGTTCTTGGCAAAGAGTTCCTTTTTGCTGTCGTAGGTGAGCTGTGCCGTGGCTACGCCGGCCTTGGCGGCCTCGACGTTGGCTTCGGCAGTCTGCAGGGCTGCCTTGTAGGGCACCTGATCGATGATGAAAAGGGTCTGGCCTTTCGATACCTGCTGGCCCTCGTTAACGCAGAGTTCCGAGATCGTGCCCGAAACCTGCGGATAGATTGCGATGTCCTGACGTCCGCGGATGGTCGCCGAGTAGTTGCTCGGGATCTCGCGGTCGGTGGTGGCGACGGTCATCACGGCGTATTCGCCGGGTCCCATTGCCGTAGGCGCCTGCCCACAGGCGACGGCTGCCATGCAGTAGGCCACTAAGGCAGCCTTCACAAATGTTTGCTTCATAACTTTTCCTTAACTTTATATACTAAAAAACTTTTTCAGGTGCAAAAGTATCTTAAAAACGGTGATGATGTGCCTTATATTGCGAACAGTTTTGGGACTTTTCGGAACAAAAATGGGAGTTTTATCGAATAATTCACTATTTTTGTTCGAAAAAAGAAATAACTATGGCTCAAGTAAATCCGATAATCACCACCCCGGAAGAACAATTCGTCGTCGGAGAGTCCGATTTCGCCTTCTTCAGCAACTACGCGTGCCGGATCGAAGGCGGAGCGTTCCTGTTTTGCCGCAGCGGCCGTGCCGAGGCTTCGGTCAATCAGTATCAGGGCGAGGTGCGGCGCAATACGATGGTGCTGCTGCTGCCGGGCTCGGTGCTGATGCTCACCGACCGCACGGAGGATTTCCGGGTGACCTTCTGCGCTTTTTCGCGCGACCTCTTCTCCGAGGCGGCGTTCCGCTTGGACCCTTCGTTCTTCCGCGCCCTGCGCGAGCGCCCGATCTCCTACCCGCCGACGCGGATCGTCGAGGGGGCTGCGATCTGGTTCCAGATGGCGGCCTACACCTACCGCGACCGGAGCAACGTGTTCCGGAACACGATCATCAAGAACCGCCTGCAGAACGTGCTGCTGGAGAGTTACGACAAGATGCAGCGCTTCGCCGCGCGGCAGCCGCGGACACCCGAGATCACCACGCGGCAGACCGACCTTTTCCAGCGTTTCGTGGCCCTCGTGCACGAGCATTGTTCGCAGGAGCGCGAGGTTTCGTTCTATGCCGACAAGCTCTGCATCTCGACCCGTTACCTCTCGACCATCGTGCGGAGCGTGGCGAGGAGCTCGGCCAAGGAGTTCATCGACCGTGCGGTGATCCTCGAGATCAAGATGATGCTCCAGTCCACCGACCTTTCGGTACAGGAGATCGCCTACCGGCTCCGGTTTCCCGACCAGTCGTATCTGGGGCGCTTTTTCAAGAAGCGCACCGGGGAGTCGCCCACCGAGTACCGCAACACGCGGAAATAACCTGCCGGGGATGAAACTTGCGGCGGCAAGGATCGTATTGTATTTGGAACCGGATTTGCAAGTAAGATATAAATCCTTAAAACGCGTCTGATTATGAGCAAGACTGTTGAAATTCTCGGGGAGCAGGCCGGCTACTACCTCTCCCATGTATGCCGTACCATCGACAAGAAGTCGTTGTACCTGCCGGGTCCCGACACCGTGGACCGCATCTGGACGGATTCCGACCGCAACATCCGCACGCTGGGCAATCTCCAGTGGATTCTCGCCAACGGCCGTCTGGGCGGCACGGGCTATGTCTCGATCCTGCCTGTGGATCAGGGCATCGAGCACTCCGCGGGGGCCTCGTTCGCCCCGAATCCCGCCTATTTCGATCCGGAGAACATCGTCAGACTGGCCCTCGAGGGCGGCTGCAACGCCGTGGCTTCGACTTTCGGCGTACTCGGGTCCGTGGCACGGAAATATGCGCACAAGATTCCGTTCATCGTCAAAATCAACCACAACGAGCTGCTCTCCTACCCCAACACCTATGACCAGGTGATGTTCGGAAACGTGAGGGAGGCCTGGAACATGGGCGCCGCCGCCGTGGGGGCGACGATCTATTTCGGCTCGGAGCAGAGCCGCCGGCAGTTGGTCGAGATCGCCCGCGCCTTCGACGAGGCCCACGGACTGGGCATGGCGACGATCCTGTGGTGCTACCTGCGCAACGAGGGTTTCAAAAAGGAGGGTGTCGACTACCACGCTTCGGCCGACCTGACGGGGCAGGCCGACCATCTGGGCGTGACGATCAAGGCCGACATCGTGAAGCAGAAACTCCCGTCGAACAACGGCGGGTTCCGGGCCGTCGGGTTCGGCAAGACCAGCGACAAGGTCTACACGGAGCTGACCTCCGACCACCCCATCGACCTTTGCCGCTATCAGGTGGCCAACGGCTACATGGGCCGCGTGGGGCTTATCAACTCGGGCGGCGAGTCGCACGGGGAGTCCGACCTGAAGGAGGCCGTCACGACGGCCGTCATCAACAAGCGCGCCGGCGGCATGGGCCTTATCAGCGGCCGCAAGGCTTTCCAGCGCCCGATGAAGGAGGGAATCGCACTGCTGCACGCCATTCAGGACGTTTATCTCGACGACGAGGTGACGATTGCATAAATACGTTTAATCGCATGAAAATAACGCTTTTCGGAACACAACCTTACGACAAGGAGTCTTTCGAGCGCATCCGCGACGCTTACGGATTCGACATATGCTACCACCGCAGCCACCTGAACGCCAATAACGTGGCGCTCGCCAAGGGTTCCGACGCGGTCTGCATCTTCGTCAACGACACGGCCGACGCCGAGACCATCCGCCAGTTGGCCGATCTGGGCGTGAAACTGATTGCGCTGCGCTGTGCGGGTTTCAACAACGTCGACCTGAACGCCGCGGCCCGCTGCGGCATTCCCGTGGTCCGGGTCCCGGCTTACTCGCCGCACGCCGTGGCCGAACATGCCGTGGCGCTGATGCTGGCGCTCAACCGCAAGGTCCACCGCGCCTACTGGCGAACGCGCGACGGCAATTTCTCGCTCCACGGCCTGCTGGGATTCGACATGTACGGCAAGACCGCCGGCATCGTCGGCACGGGCAAGATCGCCCGCGAGCTGATCCGCATCCTCAAGGGCTTCGGCATGGAGATCGTGGCCAACGACCTCTACCCCGACCGGAAGTACGCCGCCGAGGCGGGCATCGCCTATGTGTCGCTCGACGAGCTTTACAGCCGTGCGGACATCATTTCGCTGCACTGCCCCCTGACCGACCAGACGCGCTACATGATCGGCGACGTGGCCATTTCGCACATGAAACCCGGCGTCATTCTCATCAACACGGGCCGCGGCCAGTTGATCCACACCGAGGCGCTGATCGACGGCCTGAAGGAGAAGAAGATCGGAGCCGCGGGACTGGATGTCTACGAGGAGGAGGCCGCCTATTTCTACGAGGATACCTCGGACCGCATCATGGACGACGACGTGCTGGCGCGCCTCTTGTCGTTCAACAACGTGATCGTCACCTCGCATCAGGGGTTCTTCACGCGTGAGGCATTGGATAATATAGCGCACACGACAATGCAGAATATCAGCGATTTCGCGGACTGCCGCGAGCTGGTCAACGAGGTGCGCGCCGAACCCGAAAACGCAGTTGCAAAATAGCTATGAAAAAGATCGTTTTGCTCCGCCACGGCGAGAGCGTATGGAATAAGGAGAACCGGTTCACGGGGTGGACCGACGTGGATTTGAGCGAGAAGGGCGTCGCCGAGGCCGTGAAAGCCGGAGAGACGCTGCGCAAGGAGGGCTTTTGTTTCGGATGCGCCTATACCTCTTATCTGAAACGGGCCGTGAAGACCCTCGACGCCGTGCTCGACAAGATGGATCAGGACTGGATTCCGGTGACCAAGACGTGGCGGCTCAACGAGAAGCATTACGGCATGCTCCAAGGGCTGAACAAGCGCGAGACGGCCGAGAAATACGGCGACGAGCAGGTGCACGTCTGGCGCCGCAGTTACGACGTGGCCCCCGCGCCTTTGGCCGAGGACGACCCGCGCAATCCGCGCTTCGATCCCCGTTATGCCGGGATTCCCGACGCCGAACTGCCCCGCACCGAGTCGCTCAAGGACACCGTGGCCCGCACGATGCCCTACTGGGAGTGCGAGATACTGCCGGCGCTGGCCCGTTACGATCAGGTGCTGGTCGTGGCCCACGGCAACAGCCTGCGCGGTATCATCAAGAGTCTGAAAGGCATTTCCGACGAGGCTGTTTCGGAGTTCAACCTCCCGACGGCCGTGCCCTATGTCTTCGAGTTCGACGAGGGGCTGGGCTATGTGAAGGACTATTTTCTGGGCGACCCCGCCGAAATCGCCAAACTGATGGAGGCGGTTGCCAATCAGGGGCGCGGGGCTGTGTAGGTAATAGTCGGTTTGTTCGCTCTGGGGCCGGTTCTTTGCTGTCAGGCATAGGGCTGGCCCTGAATGTGTAAAATTGGTATGCCGAACCGTAATCCGGGTACGGATTTATTGCACGGACCGCCCTAATTTTGCATCGTGAAACCAAACCCGCACGAACCGATGAAAGTATACCGTTGCAACGCCCCCCCCCTTTCCGTTCGGTCTTTTCCGAAGGAATACCGGCAGATGGGGAAAAGAACCCCGAATTATTTGAAATTTTTGATAACTTTGCGCTCGGCGAAGTGCCCGGGCGCGGCTGACGTGCATCTTGGCGTCGAACGTCGCTTCGCAGGGCTACGCCGCATTCCGGGCGACGCTCGATGCGGCGCTCGGGACGGGCGTCATACCTGCGCAGCATTACCCGAAAAATAAAAATTGAAAGTTATGAAATATGTGAAATTGAATAACGGCGTCGAAATGCCGATCCTCGGCTTCGGCGTCTACCAGATTTCGGACCCCGAGGTCTGCGAGCAGGCCGTTTACGACGCCCTGACGGCGGGTTACCGCTCGATCGACACCGCTGCGGCCTATGAGAACGAGGAGGCTGTGGGCCGCGCGATCCGTCGCAGCGGCATCCCCCGCGAGGAGCTGTTCATCACCACGAAACTGTGGATCAGCGATGCGGGCTATGATGCTGCTAAAAAGGCGTTTGAGGAGTCTATGTTAAAGTTGGGCTTGAACTATCTGGACCTCTACCTGATCCACCAGCCGTTCGGCGACGTCTACGGTTCGTGGCGCGCCATGGAGGAACTTTACAAGGAGGGCCGCATCCGGGCCATCGGCGTGTCGAATTTCTATCCCGACCGCCTTCAGGACCTGATCCTGCACAACGAGGTCACGCCGGCGGTCAATCAGGTCGAGACGCATCCTTTCCACCAGCAGACCGCCGCCGGGGAGTTCATGCGCTCGAAGGGCGTGCAGATCGAGTCGTGGGCGCCGTTCGCCGAGGGTAAGAACGGGCTGTTCGCGAATGAGCTGTTGCTGAAAATAGCCGCCAAATACGGCAAGACGGTGGCGCAGGTCGTCCTGCGCTGGCTGATTCAGCGCGACGTGGTCTGCATCCCCAAGTCGGTGCACAAGGAGCGCATTGCCGAGAATTTCGACGTTTTCGGTTTCGAACTGGACGACGACGACATGGCGGCAATCGCCACGCTGGACCGTCCCGAAAGCAGTTTTCTGGATCACCGCGATCCGGAAGTCGTTGAATGGCTGAGTAATCTGCATTAGAAATTATGGCAAAGAAAGTTTTGATACTCTCCTCCAGCCCGCGCCGCGGCGGAAATTCCGACCTGCTGTGCGACCGTTTCATGGAGGGAGCCCGCGAGGCGGGTCTCGAGGTCGAGAAGGTGTTTCTCAAAGACCTGAAAATCAACTATTGCACGGGGTGCAACCGCTGTTACAACGGCGAGCATCCCTGCCCGCAGCAGGACGATGCGGCCGGAGTGCTGGCGAAGATGGTCGCCGCGGATGTGATCGTGATGGCCTCGCCGGTCTATTTCTATACGGTGTGCGGCCAGATGAAGACGCTGATCGACCGCTGCTGCGCCCGCTATACCGAGATGACCGACAAGGAGTTCTATTTCATCCTGACGGCCGCCGAGGAGAGCATCCCGATGATGGAGCGCACGGTGGAGTGCTTCCGCGGTTTCCTCGACTGCCTCGAGGGTCCCACGGAGCGAGGTGTGGTCTACGGTGTCGGGGCTTGGCACGTCGGCGAGATCAAATCCTCGCCCGCGATGCAGGAGGCTTACGAACTGGGCCTTCGGGCGTAAAAAGGACTGTGTAACAAACTTAAATAAAAATGCTGCGAAAAATCCGGATCGCTGCGGCGCTCCTCTTCTTCGTACTGATCACGCTGCTGTTCCTCGACTTTACGGGGACTCTCCATGCGTGGTTCGGGTGGATGGCGAAAATCCAGTTCCTGCCCGCCCTGCTGGCTGTGAATGTCGGCGTGGTGCTCTTGTTGGTGGTGTTGACCCTGCTTTTCGGACGGGTCTACTGTTCGGTCATCTGCCCGCTGGGGGTGATGCAGGACGTCGTATCGTGGTTCGCCGGGCGGCGTAAGAAGCACCGCTACCGTTTCAGCTACTCCCCGGCGCTCACATGGCTGCGCCGGACGATGCTCGCGGCGTTCATCATGGCGATGCTGGCGGGCGTCGGGTGGCTGATCGCCCCGTACAGCGCCTACGGCCGCATCGCTTCGAACCTTTTCGCGCCGGTTTATGCGTGGTGCAACAACGGATTGGCGTGGGCGGCCGAACGCATGGACAGCTACGCGTTCTATTCGGTGGAGGTGTGGGTCAAAAGCCTCGGGATGTTCCTCATCGCCGTCGTGACGTTCGTGGCGCTGGCGGTTCTCGCTTGGCGCAGCGGGCGCACATGGTGCAACACGGTCTGTCCGGTGGGAACGGTGCTGGGGGCGATTTCGCGTTATTCGCTCTTCAAGCCGCGCTTCGACGTTTCGAAATGCAACGGCTGCAAGCTCTGCTCCCGCAACTGCAAGGCGTCGTGCATCGACCCGGCGAACCATACGATCGATTACAGCCGTTGCGTGGCCTGCATGGACTGCCTCGAATCCTGCCGTCAGGGAGCCATCACCTATACGATGCGGCGCCCCGAACGAGCATCAGCTTCCCAAGCTGATGCTCGCCGGACCGACGTTTCGCGGCGCCGGTTTTTCGGCGTGGTGGGGCTTTTCGCCTACACCGCCCTGCGTGCGCAGGAGAAGAAGGTCGACGGCGGGCTGGCCGTGATCGGGGAGAAGAAAATCCCGAACCGTGCCGTGCCGATCCTGCCCCCGGGAGCGCAGAATACGCGCCACTTCACGGCGCACTGCACCTCGTGCCAGTTGTGCGTGTCGGTCTGTCCGAATCAGGTGCTGCGTCCTTCGGGGCGGTTGTCTATGCTGATGAAACCCGAGATGTCGTACGAGCGCGGCTACTGTCGTCCGGAGTGCGCCCGGTGTGCCGAGGTGTGCCCCACGGATGCTATCCGCCTTGCGGACTTCGCGGAGAAATCGGCGACGCAGGTGGGCCATGCGGTGTGGATCGCCGACAACTGCGTGGTCAACACCGACGGTGTGACCTGCAACAACTGTGCGCGGCATTGTCCCACGGGGGCGATCAAGATGGTTCCCCGCGATCCCGGCGACCCGAAATCGCCGCGCATCCCGGCCGTGAACGAGGAGCGCTGTATCGGCTGCGGGGCCTGCGAGAACCTCTGCCCGGCACGTCCGTTCAGCGCGATCTATGTCGAAGGTCACCAGCGTCAGCGAATCATTTGAAAAACGGAAGAGATGGAGAAGAAAAAGATAGACCGCCGCGAGTTTCTGAAGGTCCTCGGAGTCGGGGCCGCCGCGACGACCGCGGGACTTTACGGATGCGGAAAGCGGGGACAGGGGACGGCGACCGCCGCCGTCGGCGAGGTTCCGACGGATAAGATGACTTTCCGCACGACGCCCGCGACCGGCGACCGGGTGTCGCTGCTGGGCTACGGCTGCATGCGCTGGCCCTTGCTCGGGACGCCTGCGGCCGACGGCAATCCGATCGATCAGGAGGCTGTCAACGAGTTGGTCGACTATGCCATTGCCCACGGGGTCAACTATTTCGACACGGCGCCTGTCTACATTCAGGGTTTTTCCGAGAAATCGACGGGCATAGCCCTCAAACGGCATCCGCGCGACAGGTTCTTCGTTGCGACGAAGATGTCCAATTTCTCGAACTTCACGCGCGAGAATTCGCTGGCCATGTACCGCCAGTCGCTGGCCGACCTGCAGGTCGATTACCTCGACTACTACCTGCTGCACTCGGTGGGCGGCGGCAAGGGTGTCGAGACGTTCGACGAACGCTTCATCGACAACGGCGTGCTCGACTTCCTGCAGCGCGAGCGCGAGGCGGGGCGCATCCGCAACCTCGGATGGTCGTTCCACGGCGACCAGAAGGTCTTCGACCATCTGCTGGCGATGCACGACAGTGGCGAGGCCAAGTGGGATTTCGTGCAGATACAGATGAACTACGTCGACTGGAAGCACGCTTCGGGGCGCAACGTCAATGCCGAATACCTCTACGGCGAGCTGGAGGAGCGCGGTATTCCGGCCGTGATTATGGAGCCGCTGTTGGGCGGCCGGCTGTCGCGGTTGAACGACCATCTGGTCGGGCGTCTCAAGGAGCGGCGGCCGACGCAGAGCGCCGCTTCGTGGGCGTTCCGCTTCGCGGGTTCCTACCCCGGGGTGCTGACCGTGCTGAGCGGCATGACCTACATGGAGCACCTGCAGGACAACATCCGCACCTATTCGCCGCTCGAGGAGCTGGCGCCTGCGGAGTACGAACTGCTGGAGGATACGGCGCAGGTGATGCTGAAATACCCCACCGTGCCCTGCACCGAGTGTCAGTACTGCATGCCCTGCCCCTACGGGCTGGATATTCCGGCGATCTTCGCCCACTACAACCGCTGTGTGAACGAGGGCAATGTCCCCAAGGACCGGCAGGACCCGGCTTACCGGGAGGCCCGCCGGGCGTTCCTCGTCGGTTACGACCGCTCGGTTCCGAAACTCCGGCAGGCGAGCCGTTGCATCGGCTGCGACCAGTGCGTGTCGCATTGCCCGCAGTCGATCAAAATTCCCCAGCAGTTGCGCCGTATCGACCGGTTCGTCGAGCAGCTCAAACAGGGAACGCTCTGACGCCGCACACAAGGCCCCTCCGGAAAATCGGAGGGGCTTTTTTTACCAAATGATAACTTTTGCCCGGCCGGAAGACCCTATCTTTGCAGTCCAAAAAACAGGAGTTATGAAAGACAGTATCGATTTCGGCAGCATGGATATTCCGAAATTGTTCCGGAAATTGCTGATCCCCACCGTACTGGGGATGGTTTTCTCGGCCGTGTTCGTCATCACGGACGGGATTTTCGTGGGCCGCGGCATCGGCAGTGATGCCTTGGCCGCGGTCAACATCACCGCCCCGCTGTTCCTCATCAGCACGGGCGTCGGGCTGATGTTCGGCGTCGGGGCCTCGGTCGTGGCCTCGATCCACCTTTCGCAGGGGAAGGTCAAGGTCGCACGCATCAACGTGACGCAGGCCGTGGTGGTTTCGTCGCTGCTGCTGGCGGCATACAGCTTCCTCATCACTTGGTATGCTCCCGGGGTGGCCCGGCTGCTGGGCAGCTCGGAGCGTCTGCTGCCGCTGGCCGTGGAGTACATGCACTGGTTCGCGCCGTTCCTGCCCTTCAGCGCCCTGCTCAGCTCGGGGATGTTCTTCATCCGTCTCGACGGGTCGCCCAACTACGCGATGCTCTGCAATGCCGTTCCGGCGGTCATCAACATCGCGCTGGACTATGTTTTCATCTTCATCTTCGGTTGGGGGATGATGGGCGCCGCGCTGGCCACGAGTCTGGGCTATATCGTGGGCGCCGCGATGATCCTCGTCTACCTCGGCGACCGCCGGCGGGTCGTGCGCTTCGAACGGGTGAAACTGAGCCGTAAAAGCATGCGCCTGACTGGGCGCAATGTGGGATATATGTGCCGTCTGGGCCTTTCGACTTTCCTGTGCGAGGGGGCCATTGCGACGATGATGTTTGCCGGAAACTACGTCTTTATCCGCCATCTGGGCGAGGACGGCGTGGCGGCGTTCAGCATCGCCTGCTACTTCTTCCCGATCATTTTCATGGTCTACAACGCCATCGGGCAGTCGGCCCAGCCGATCCTGAGCTACAATTTCGGTGCAGGCAACGGCGTGCGTGTGCGCAAGACGTTCCGGCTGGCGCTGATGACGGCCGTGGTGCTGGGACTGGCCTTTTTCGGCGTGACGGCGCTTTTCAGCCGTCAGATCGTGGCAATGTTCATCGACAGCGCCTACCCCGCTTACGACATTGCCGTCCGGGGACTGCCGCTGTTCGCGTCGGGATTTGTCTTCTTTGCCGTGAACATCGTGGCGATCAGCTATTTCCAGAGTGTCGAGCGGGCGCGTCCGGCCATGCTCGTCACCGTCCTGCGCGGGTTTGCCTTCATGGTGGCCTGCTTCTTCGGGCTGCCCCTGCTGCTGGATGTACGGGGCATCTGGCTGGCCGTGCCGCTGGCCGAGGTACTGACATTCGGGGTCGTCATGGCGATCTACTATCGGACGAGGCGGCTTGTGGCGGCCCGATAAATTTGCTGCTGCTCTCGATTTGCACTATCTTTACCACCTCAAACCTTGTAAGGCATGGAGGCATTTATCGAAAAATTCAGCCGGAAGTACAATCTTCCCGCGGCAGACTGCCAGCGGCTCGTGGGCAAAATGGAGCGGCGGGCATTCCGCAAAGGCGAATGCGTGGTCCGCGAGGGCGAGCGCAACTCCGATTTCTACGTCGTGAGCCGCGGCATCTGGCTGGGCCGTTACTGTAACGACGGCGTGGATGTCTCGGTGTGGTTCGCGGGCGAGGGTGAAGCGCTCTTTTCGACGTGGGGATATGTCGGCAACGAGGCTTCGAAAATCACCATCGAGGCGATGTGCGATGCCGAACTTTACGGCATCTCCAAGGCCGATCTGGAGGAGTTTTTCGCCTCGTCGGTCGGGGCGGCCAATTTCGGGCGGTGGATCTTCGAGGAGCAGTTCCTCGCATTGGAAAACTGGCTGCTCGGCGGCGGAGGTATTTCGCGGGCCGAGGAACGTTATCGGGCGCTGATGGCCGAGAGCCCCGAACTGCTGCAGGTCGTGCCGCTGAAGCATATCGCCTCCTACCTCTGGATCACTCCGCAGTCGTTGAGCCGTATCCGGGCCAAAATGGGGAAGAAAAAAGGCTGACCTGAAGGTCAGCCTTTCTTTTCGTGCTCCGGGGTCTCCCATCCGCCGCCGAGGGCCTTGTAGAGCCCGACCAGCGCCAGATGCTCGTTGCGCACAGCCTTGCTCTCCTCGACCTGTGCGTCGAAGAATTTCCGCTGGGCGTCGAGTACGTCGATGTAGCGGATCACCCCGTTTATGTACTGCAACTTGGCCAGCACGACATACTGCCGGGCTGCCTCCTTGAGGTTGAATTTCAGTTCGGCGGTCCGGCGCATGTTGCGGTAGGCCACCACGGCATCGTTGACCTCCCGGAATACCTCCAGCACCTTCTGCTCATAGGCCAGCCGGGCCTGATCGTAGGCCGCCAGCGCCGCGCGGTATTTCGCCCGTTTCGACCCGAAGGCGAAGAGCGGCGTCGTGAGATTGCCGACGGCATAGGAGAACGGCGATTCGATGAGCCCTTTGAGGGCGTCGTTCTCGAGTCCGCCCGTCAGCGAGATCGTCAGCCGCGGGAACCGGTCGGCATAGGCCATTCCGGCGGCGGCCATCGCCGCCTTGAGGTTCTGCTCCGACTGCCGCACGTCGGGACGGCGCTGCAACAGTGTCGAGGGCAGTCCCACGGCCAGCGAGTCGGGCATCGTGACGTTCATGTTCATCTTGCTGCGCGCCACGCGGGCGGGATAGCCTCCCGCGAGCACCGATATCTGGTTCTCCTTCTGGGCGATCTTCAGTTCGAGGTCGGGGATCAGCGCCGAGGCGCTCGCCAGCTCGACTTTCGCCTGCTGGTAGGCCGTCTCGGAGGTCAGGCCGCCTTCGAAACGCAGCCGGGCCTGCCGCATGCTCTCCTCGCGGGTCTCCACCGTGCGGCGCACTACGTCCAGTTCGTGATCCAAGGCCGTCAGTTCGAAATAGGCCGTGGCGACCTCGGCGATGAGCGTCATCTGCAAGGCCCGCGCCGCCTCGACCGAGGCGAGGTACTCCGCCGCCCCTTTCCGCTTGGCCCACCGCAGGCTGCCCCACAGGTCGGCCTCCCAGCTCAGGGTCGCCTTGACGCTGAATTCGGCGTCGCTCGTCGATTTCTCGCCGTAATAGTCGTTGGTCTCGTTGTCGGCCAGCACCAGCCCGCCGAGCGACGGAAGCCGTGCCGCCTTGCTCACGCGGTAGAGCTCCTCCAACTGGCGGATGCGCGCTTCGGCGGACTGCATGTTGCGGTTGCGGTCGAGCGTGCGGCCGATCAGCCGGCAGAGCGTCGTGTCGGTGTAGACCTCCCACCACGCCAGATCGCCGATGGTCAGCGAGTCGCTGCGTCCGGCGACGATCTGGGCCGGGAGATTCAGTTCGGGGGCCGGGCATTTCTTCTGCACGGAGCAGCCGCTCGCCGCCGTCAGCAGCAGGGCCCCGAGGATATATAAGTTGCTTCGTTTCATCGTGTAGTCCATTTTTCTTTCGCTTTATACACCCAGACGAAGAACAGCGGTACGAAGACGATGCCGACGGTGATGGCCACCAGCATGCCGAAGAAGACGCCCGTGCCGATGCCCTGCCGGCTGGCCGACCCGGGACCGCTGGCGAAGACCAGCGGCAGCATGCCGAGGATGAAGGCCAGCGAGGTCATGACGATGGGCCGGAAACGCAGGTGCGCGGCCATGATGACGGCCGTGAGGATGTCGCGGCCCTTTTCGACCTCGTCCTTGGCGAACTCGACGATCAGGATGGCGTTCTTGGCCACCAGACCCACAAGCATCACCAGTCCGATCTGGAAGTAGATGTTGTTCTCCAGCCCGCAGGCCCAGTTGCCCAGATAGGCGCCGATACCGGCGATCGGCAGTGAGAGAATCACCGCAATGGGGATCAGCCAGCTTTCGTACTGCGCCGCGAGGAACAGGAAGACGAAGAGGAAAGCCAGCGCCAGCACATAACCCGTCTGGCCGCTGACGTGCTTCTCCTGATAGGAAAGGCCGCTCCACTCGACGCCGATCGACTGCGGCAGGTGGCGGCGGGCGATCTGTTCGAGGATGGCCATGGCCTGTCCCGAACTGTACCCTTGGGCCGCCTCGCCCGAGATGGTCGCCGAGTTGAACATGTTGAAGCGCCGGATGGTGCCCGGCCCCGTGGTGTAGGAGGTCGTGCCGAGGGCCGTGATGGGAATCATCGCCTTGTCGGCGCCCCGCACGAAGAAGAGCCCCAGATTCTCCCGCTGGGCCCGGTACGGGGCTTCGGCCTGGATGTAGACGCGGTAGATGCGGTTGAACAGGTTGAAGTCGTTGACATAGACCGACCCGGTGAAGGTCTTCATCGTCGAGAAGATGTCGGCCATCGGCACGCCCAGCATCTGGGCCTTGTCGCGGTCCACGTCGAAATAGAGCTGCGGGATGTCGTTCTGCATCGACGCTGAAAGGCCCGTCAGCTCCTTGCGCTTCGAAGCATAGTGCAGCAGCGTGTCGACGGCGTGCTGCAGGTCGCTGTATGAGGCGTTTCCGCGGGCCTCGAGCACCAGTTCGAAACCGCCCGAGGCGCCCAGTCCCGGAATGACGGGCGGCGTCGAGAGGTAGACCTTGCTTTCGGGATAGCGGCGCATCTCCTCGCGGATGCCGTTCATCAGTTCGCGGATGTCCGAGGTCTTGCGTTCTTCCCACGGCTTGAGGATCACCGTCAACTGGCTGCGCGACTGGTTGGTGCCCACGCGGGGGCTCGATCCGGTGACGTTGAGCACATATTCCACATCTTCGAGCGACATCAGGTACTCCATGGCGCGGTCTGTCACGCGGCGCGTGCGTTCGAGCGTGGCTCCCTCAGGAAGTTCCAGCTCGACGGTGAAATAACCTTGGTCCTCCTGCGGCATGAAGCTCTGGGGTACGACCCGGTTGAGCACCCACAGCGCCACGAGCGTCAGCCCGAACAGCGCCAGCATGCGTTTCGAGTGGCGCACGCCGCCGCGGATCATCCGTTCGTAGAACTTGTTGCCGTTGGCCAGCCAGATGTTGATGCGGCGGAACAGGCGGTTTTTCTTCCGCCCCGAATCGGGACGCAGAATCAGGGCGCAGAGGGCCGGCGAAAGCGTCAGGGCCACGAACGTCGAGATCAGCACCGAGACGGCGATGGTGATGGTGAACTGGCGGTAGAGCTGGCCGGTGATGCCCGAGAGGAAGCTCACGGGGACGAACACGGCGCACAGCACCAGCGACGTGGCGATGATGGCGCTGCCCAGTCCGCTCATGGCCTTCTTGGTGGCTTCGTAGGGCGAGAGGCCCTCCTCGTCCATCGTGCGTTCTACGGCCTCGACGACCACGATGGCGTCGTCCACGACGATGCCGATGGCGAGGATCAGTCCCAGCAGGGTCATCATGTTGAGCGAGAAGCCGAAGGCCAGCATCACGCCGAACGTTCCGATGAGCGAGATCGGCACGGCGATGGTCGGGATCAGCGTCGCGCGCCAGTTCTGCAGCGAGAGGAAGACCACGAGGATCACCAGCAGCAGCGCTTCGAACAGCGTGTGGTAGACCTCCTTGATCGACTGCGAGATGTAGGAGGTCATGTCGAACGGTATTTTATAAGAGATGCCCTCGGGGAAACTGCGGCTGATCTCCTCCATCGTTTCGCGCACCGAACGCGCCACCTCCATGGCGTTGGCGCCCGGCAGCATGTTGATGTTCATCACGGCTGCGTTGCCGCCGTTGATGCCGCTCTCGGTGCTGTACGACGAGGCTTCGAGCGAGATGCGGGCCACATCGCGCAGACGGATGAGCGATCCGTCGGGGTTGGCGCGGACGACGATCTCCTCGAATTCGCGCACCGACGAAAGGCGTCCGCGGGCGGTGATCGGGATGGTGACGTCGAGTCCCGAAATGGGCTGCTGGCCCAGTACGCCCGCCGCCGATTCGCGGTTCTGATCCTTGAGGGCCTTCTGCAGGTCCTGAACCGTCAGTCCGAGGTTGGCCAGCCGGTCGGGCTGCACCCAGACCTGCATGGCGTAGTAGCGGCTGCCGACGTTCGAAACGCTGCCGACGCCCTTCACGCGGCGCAGCATGTCCAGCACGTTGAGCGTGGCGTAGTTCGAAAGGTAGATTTCGTCGAACTTGGGGTCGTTCGACAGCAGCGTGATGGTCATCAGGCGGCTCGAAGCCTGCTTCTGGACCGAGATGCCGTTCTGTATGACTTCGGCCGGGAGGCGCGCCTCGGCCTGCTTCACGCGGTTCTGGATCTCGACGGCCGCCAGATCAGCATCCGTTGAGATGTCGAAGGTGATCGTGGCGGAGAAACCGCCCGAGTTGCTGCTCGTCGACTCCATGTAGAGCATGCCGGGCGTACCGTTGAGCTCCTGCTCGATGGGTGTGGCGACGGCCTGCGTCACGGTCTGGGCGCTGGCACCGGGATACGATGCCGAGACCTTCACCACCGGGGGCACGATCTGAGGATACTGGTCCACGGGCAGCAACACCAGTCCCAGCAGGCCGACGATGACAATGACGATGGAGAGAACGGTCGAGAAGACGGGCCGGTCGATAAAGAAATCCGATTTCATGGCTCGTTATTTTTCAGACGTCTCCGTCTCGGTTACAGGGCCCTTTTCCGGGGCGGGTACGGGGTCCACCTTGTCTCCGTGGGTGAGTTTGTGGAAGCCCTCCACAACGATTTTCTCGCCGGGAACGACGCCCCGCTCGACGATCACGCGGTTGTTGACCTCGGGGCCGAGTTCGATCATGCGGCGCTCGGCGATGCTGTCGGGCCGGATGACGAAGACATAGGCGCCACCCTTCTCGATGACGACGGACTTGGTCGGGACGACCGTGGCGTTCTCGCGCACGTCCAACAGCAGGCGTACTTTGGTGATCTGCCCCGGCAGCAGGATGCGGTCGGGGTTGGCCATCTCGGCCCGCACGGAGAAGGTTCCCGTTTCGGGATCGACCTGCGGGTCGGCGAAATCCACCAGTCCGCGCAGCGGATACTGCGTGTTGTCGGCCAGCGTGATGGTGATGTAGGGGTCCCACTTGCGGGTGGAGTCCTTCTGGCCCAGATTGACGTTGCGGGCCTTGCTTTTGAGGTAGTCGAGACCCGTCATGCTGAAATCCACGCGCACGGTGTCGCTCTTGACCACCGTCGCCAGCAGCGATTTGCCGTTGGGACCCACGAGCGTGCCGATGTCGACGCTGCGCTCGGAGATGTAGCCCGAGAGCGGCGAGCTGACGGTGGTGTAGCTCAGGGCCGTTTCGGTCTGCGTGAGGTCGGCCTCGCTCATAGCAACGGCTGCCGTGGCGCTCTCGTAGGAGGCGATGGCGTTGTCGAGGTCCAACTGGCTCGCGGCGTTCTGCTCGTAGAGCGGACGGATGCGCTTCAGGTCGCGCTCGGCCTTGAGGGCCATGGCCTTGTCCTTGTTCAACTGGGCCTTGGCCTTGTTGGCGCGCGCCTGATAGAGCTTGGGGTCGATGATGAACAGGGGCTGCCCTTTGCGGACATAGGTACCCTCTTCGAACATCATCTTTTCGAGGAAGCCCTCGACGCGGGCGCGGATCTCGACGAACTGCTGGGCGCGGATGCGTCCGACGTATTCGCCGTAGAGTTCGATATCGTCGGTCTGGACGGGTTCGACTTCGACCACGGGCCAGACGGGTTTTGCGGGTTCGGGACGCAGCCACCACCACACTCCTCCGGTCGTCACGACGGCAACTGCGGCGATGATGATCCAAGTGCGTCGGGAGAAGCGGCGGACCTTGCTGCCGGCCTCTCTGCCCAGTTTCAGCGTGCGGCGGCCTGTCAGGACCGCCTGCTGCCTGATTGTATCACGGGATATTTTCATTGCTTGACATCTATGTATTGATTGCCTGGTATGGATGTCCGGTATTAAGGTGCAAAATTAGGATTTTTTTGTCAATCTGCTTTCCATCCGAACACAAATTGGGCGAATATGGTGCCGAAATGCCTGTTTTTGTTGTATAAAAGATGGTCCGAACGGTAATTCCGGTAACAAAATCCGTAATCCGTATACCAAAAGGCCGGAAAAACGGGTTTATATTTGTACGCTGATTAAAACGCCTTTACGAATGTCCTGCCGAAAAACAAAACGTGTCATGCTCATACTCCTCGGAATCGTCTGCCTGCTGGCCGCTGCGGTCGTGCTGTTCATCAACCAGCCTTCGTTCGGGCGGCTGCCCCGCGGTGAGCGGCTGGCGCGGATCGAACGTTCGCCCAATTACCGCGACGGGCAGTTCCGCAACCGCGAACGCACCCCGCAGTTCACCTCCGACCGGGGGCGTGTGCGGACCATGCTGGGATTCCTGTTCCGTTCGACGGACGACCTGCGCCCCGCGGAGCCCGTTCCGGCCGTCAGAACCGACCTGCTGTCACTCGATCCCGCGCAGGACCAACTGGTCTGGTTCGGCCACTCCTCCTACCTGATCCTTTCGGGCGGACGGCGGATACTCGTCGACCCGGTTTTCCGGAGCGCCGCTCCGCTGGCGTTCCTGAACAAGGCTTTTAAGGGCAGCGACCTCTACCGCCCGGAGGATATGCCCGCGATCGACCTGCTCGTCATCAGCCACGACCATTGGGACCACCTTGACTACCGCACGGTCCGCGAACTGAAGGACCGCATCGGAAAGGTCGTCTGTCCGCTGGGCGTCGGCGAACATTTCGAGCGCTGGGGATTCGCCCCGGAGCGGATCGTCGAACTGGATTGGGACGAGGATGCCAGCCCCGTGGAAGGATTCCGGGTCTTCTGCCTGACTTCGCGCCATTTTTCGGGCCGGGGACTGAATCCCAACAAGTCGCTGTGGGCCTCCTACCTGTTGGAGACCCCTTCGCAGACTATCTACATCGGCGGCGACGGCGGTTACGGCAGTCATTTCGCGCAGATCGGGCAGCGGTTCCCGGAAATCGACCTTGCGATTCTCGAAAACGGGCAGTACAATGCCGACTGGCGCTATATCCACACGCTGCCCGATCAGTTGCCGCGGGCCGCGGCCGATCTGGGGGCCCGGAGAGTGCTGACGGTCCACCACTCGAAATACGCGCTGGCGCTGCATCCGTGGGACGAGCCGCTGAAGACCGCCGCGGCGATGGCCGGGCATGAGCCGCCCACCGTCCTGCGTCCCGTCATCGGGGAGGTCGTCGAACTCTGAATGAAGAAGCCGCCGGAATTCCGGCGGCTTCTTTTGTGTCAGGCCGGGAGCAGAATCGAGAAGCAACTCCCCTTGCCTATCTCGCTTTCGACCGAGATCGTGCCGCCGTGGGCCTCGACGAACTCCTTCGAGATGGCCAGCCCCAGCCCGCTGCCCTGAACTTTGGTTCCGGGAACGCGGAAATAGCGTTCGAAGATACTCGTATGGTAACGCGGGTCGATGCCGCGGCCGAAGTCGCGCACATAGATCTCCACAGCCTTTTCGCGTTGCACGGCGCCGATGATGATGCGCGATTTCTCGGGCGAGTGGTGAATGGCGTTCGACAGCAGGTTGGTGATGACCCACGCGATCTTCTCGTTGTCGACGAAGAGTTTCGAGATCTTCTCGGGGTAGTCCACCTCGACGAAGCAGCAGAACCGGTCGGCCAATACCTGCGTCGCCTTTACGGCGTAGTTTATCAATTCGATAGGCTTGGTTACCTTAGGTATCAGTTTAAGTTTGCCGGTCTCGATCTGGGTCATATTCAGCAATTCGCCGGTGATCGACAGCAGGCGGTCGCTGCTCTCCTTGATGCTCTCCACGAGCTGTTTCTGTTCGCCGTTGAGCTCGCCCAGACGGGCGTCGCCCAGCAGTTGCAGGCTCATCAGGATCGAGGAAATCGGGGTTTTCATCTCGTGCGAGACGGTCGAGATGAAGTTGGTCTTGGCCGAATCAAGCTCCTTGAAGCGGGTGATGTTGTTCAGCACGATCAGGTTGCCCACGAACTGCCGTTCGCTGCCGCCCACGGGGGTGATGAAGAGCGGCGTGTTCTCCACCTGAAAATAGCTCTCCTTGTTGTCGGCATAAATTTTCAGCGGTTCGGGGTCCTCTTTCTTCTCGCAGAGTCCGCGGATCAGCCGCCGCAGCAGGTCGTTCGAGAGGGCTACTTCGGTGGCGTTGCGCCCCACTACCTCCCGCGGAAGATTCAGCACCGAGAGCGCCTCGCGGTTCATGAAGAGGATGCGGCGGTCGGGGTCCAGCCCCACGATCGGCTCGTGGAGCGTGTCGACGATCGCTTCGATCCGTTTTTTAGCCGCCATCAGGTCGTCGAGCGAACTGCGGCGGTATTCGTCCAATTTGGCGGCCATGTCGTTGAACGACTCGGCGACGGATTCGAATTCGCGGTTGCCCGGGAAGTCGAGCCGCTGTTCGTAGTTGTGGTTGGCGATCTCGGTGATGCCCCGTTTCAGGGCGTCGATCGGCCGCAGCACCAGCCGCGGGAACCAGACGAGGATGGCCCCGGCGATCACGGCGCAGAGCCCCGCCACGACGATCAGCCACCACATGACATAGTCGGCACGCTGCTCGACGGCCGAGCTCTTGGCACGGATGGCCGCCATGTTGAGTTCCATGATGCGGAAGAGGTCCTGCCGCACGGTCCGGATTTCGGCCTCGGTCACGGGATCGCTCAGCGAGGCGATGTGGCGTGAGAGCGCCGAGGTGCTCTCACGCTCGCTGATCTCGGTGATGTTCTGCTGCTGCAGGGCGAGGTTCTCGCGCAGGATGTGCCGCGAAACGGAATCTTCGCCGATGTTGTTGAGCGATTGCAGCATGCCGCCCGCATACTGCAGCGAATTGTAGTTGTCGGCGAGGATGGTTCCCGTCGCCTGCGACAGTTGCCGCACATAGCTGACGGACTGGATGCCCAGCAGCAGGATCATGGCGAAGAGGATGCCGATGCCCAGCGTGATTCTCCGTTGTATTTTCATAATTTATGAAAAGATAAAAAGATCGATGTTCATGCGCGACAGCTTTCCGATGAGCCGCCGCAGGCCGAATGCGCCTTTCAGCAGCGAAATTAGCGAAAATTCGGGACGTCCGATGCAGACGATGTTGATTTTTTGTTCGCGGCAGAATCCGACGATGGTCTCCACCGGGGCGTTGGAGTGTTCACGGCGGATTTCGCCCCCGAGTTCCGCGGCGAGGTTCAGGTTGTTCATCAGGTAGCGCTGGCGGGCCAGCGGGATGCGGTCGGCGGCCTCGCGGTCGCTCTGGACGTAGAGTACCGTGAACGAGGTGTTCAGGTGCGTGGCCATGCGCGCCGTCTTGCGGATGACCCGGCGGGCGCGTTTCTCGCTGCTGTCGATCACGGCCAGCAGTTTGTCGTGGCGGAGCTTGTCCCCCTCGGCCATCTGGTTCTCGACCTTCTTCTCGACGCGCAGCGCCACCTCCTTCAGCGCCAGTTCGCGCAGTTGCAGCAGGTTGTCCTGAGTGAAGAAGTTGCCGAGCGCCGCGGCGATCTTGTCGGGACGGTAGATCTTTCCGGCCTTCAGGCGGCCGATCAGCTCGTCGGCCGTGAGGTCGATGTTCACCACCTCGTCGGCCATGGCCAGCACGCTGTCGGGAACCCGCTCGCGGACCTCGACGCCGGTGATCTTCTCCACGGCCTCGTTCAGCCCCTCGATGTGCTGGATGTTGACGGCCGAGATGACGCTGATTCCCGCGTCGAGAATCTGCATCACGTCCTGCCACCGCTTGGGATTGCCGCTGCCCTCGATGTTGGTGTGGGCCAGCTCGTCCACAACGACGATTTCGGGATGCAGGTTGATGATCCCCTGCGTGTCCATCTCCTCGAGCTCCTTGCCCTTGTAGAAGAGCCTGCGGCGCGGCACGAACGGAAGCCCTTCGACGAGGGCTTCCGTTTCGGTGCGGCCGTGCGTTTCGATATAGCCGATGCTGACGTCCACCCCCGCATCGAGCAGTTGGCGGGCCTCCTGCAGCATGCGGTAGGTCTTGCCCACGCCGGCGCTCATGCCGATGTAGACCTTGAACTTGCCGCGGTGCGAACGCCGGATCAGTTCCAGAAAGCGCTGAACGCTGTCCTGCTTCTCCATCGTTACATCCGGAATGAGAATCCGCCCACGAAATTCACGTCCTCCGCCGCGGGGTTCCAGCCCAGCGACGTGAAGATGCCGAGTTGGAGCGATCCGAGCACGGTCCAGCTCTTCCCGGCGTTCAGGAAGATGTTCTGGACGTAGAAATCGCGGTCGATGCCGTAGGTGCCGACGGCGTTCCACGGCACGATGCCGATGCCGGCCTTCATCTCCACGCCCTTTACGGCGAAAGGATACGAGGCTTCGGCATAGGTGGCGTAGGCACGCTCCCCTTTCGTGTTGACATCGGCGGCGCCGAACAGCACGGTGTTCCACGCCAGCGTGAGGGGTACCTGCTCGCTGATGCGCCATGCGATGCCCGCCTCGACGCGGTGGGGCGAATCGGCCCCGAAGCGAAAGTAGCTGTGGCTGACCGTACCGCGGTCGCCGGCGCCGCCCTCCCAGTAGAGGTCGGCCAGCGAGAGGGTCACGGGACCGAGGGTGTAGGCTAACGTCAGGTCCATCTCCTTATAGGAGGTGGCGGCGAAGTCCACTGATCCCCATGTCGTCGCCGAGAAGTTCCCGGCGGTCATCGTCAGCGTGGGTTGCAGGCTGGCTCCGGCTTCCCAGACGCCGCGCCAGATGTAGCCGCTCACCACATCCGTGCCTCCCGAGAATTTCACGCCGCGTTCTTGGGCACAGAGGTCGGCGGTCAGGAAGACCGCCAGTGCGGTCATCAGGATGAATATCCAGCGTTTCATGGTCTTGTCGATTTTCATGGGTTTAGTTTTTACTCATTTCTTCCAGCGCGACGTTCAGGCGCAGGACATTGACTTTTGCCGTTCCGAAGAGTCCCAGCCACGGTTTTTGGGTCTGGGTGTCGACTAGTCGCTGCACGGCCGCGACGTCCAGTCCGCGGGCTTCGGCCACACGCTGCACCTGAACCTGTGCGCCGCGGGGCGAGATGTCGGGATCGAGACCCGAGCCGCTGGCCGTGACCATTTCGGCCGGAACCTCTTCGCGCGAAAGGTAGGGATGCGCCGCGAGGAAATTCTCGATGCGCTGTTCCACCTCGGCGAGGTATTCGGGGTTGGTCGTGGCCTTGTTGCTGCCGCCGGAGCCGCCGCCGTTGTAGTCCACGGCCGAGGGACGGCCCCAGAAATGGGCGCTGTCCGTGAAAGACTGCCCCACGTTCGCGGCGCCGACGATCTGTCCGTCGAGCGTCACCACGTCGGCCTTCCCGCCGTTGGGACCTGCGACGGCCGATACGCCGCGCAGTACGAGCACATAGCCCACGCCGAGCAACAGGCACATTGCCAGCGTTATTTTGAGTGAAATCCAGAGGTTTTTCATGGTTGAAGCGATACTTTAAAAGAACACACTTATTAACATATCAATCAGCTTGATGCCGATGAACGGAACGATCACGCCGCCCAGACCGTAGATGAAGAGGTTGCGGCGCAGCAGGGCCGAGGCTCCGATGGGTTTGTAGGTCACGCCGCGCAGGGCCAGCGGGATCAGCAGCGGGATGATCAGGGCGTTGAAAATCACCGCCGAGAGGATGGCGCTTTCGGGCGAATGGAGGTGCATGACGTTCAGGGCGCCGAGTGACGGGATCGAGGCAATGAACAGCGCCGGGACGATGGCGAAATACTTCGCCACGTCGTTGGCGATGGAGAAGGTCGTGAGCGTGCCGCGCGTCATCAGAAGTTGCTTGCCGATCTCGACGATCTCGATCAGCTTCGTGGGGTCGTTGTCCAGATCGACCATGTTGCCCGCCTCCTTGGCGGCCTGCGTGCCGCTGTTCATTGCCACGCCCACGTCGGCCTGCGCCAGCGCCGGGGCGTCGTTCGTGCCGTCGCCCATCATGGCTACCAGCTTGCCCGACTGCTGTTCGCGGCGGATGTATTCGAGCTTGTCCTCGGGCCGGGCTTCGGCGATGAAGTCGTCGACGCCCGCTTTCTCGGCGATGTATTTGGCTGTCAGCGGATTGTCGCCCGTGACCATCACGGTCTTCACGCCCATCCGGCGCAGGCGCTCGAAGCGCTCGCGGATGCCGGTCTTGATGATGTCCTGCAGTTCGATGACGCCCATGATCCGCTCGTTCTCGCAGACCACGAGGGGCGTGCCGCCGTTTTCCGAAATGCGGCGCGTCGTGGCGGCGATCTCCGCCGGGCAGGTGTTGTCCTGTTCCGCGGCGAGACGCAGGATCGCTTCGGCGGCGCCTTTGCGGATGCGGCGTCCGTCGGGCATGTCGACGCCCGAACTCTTGGTCTCGGCGGTGAATTTCACCATGCGGACCCCGACCATCGACACCGGGTCGATGCGGACCCCTGCGTCGGCGCCCAGTTCGACGATGGATTTGCCTTCGGGCGTCGGGTCGGCGACGGACGAGAGGACGCAGAGACGGATGAACGCCTTTTTGTCGACTCCGTCGACCGGGTAGAAATTCGTGGCCTTGCGGTTGCCGATGGTGATGGTGCCGGTCTTGTCCAGCAGCAGCGTGTCGATGTCGCCGGCGGTCTCGACGGCCTTGCCCGACTTGGTGATGACATTGGCCTGCAGGGCGCGGTCCATGCCCGCGATGCCGATGGCCGACAGCAGGCCGCCGATGGTGGTAGGGATCAGGCAGACGAACAGCGAGATGAAGGCCGCGACGGTGATGTTGGCACCCACATAGTCCGCAAAGGGTTTCAGTGTGGCGCAGACGATCACGAAGACGAGCGTGAAGCCTGCCAGCAAGATGGTCAGCGCGATCTCGTTCGGAGTTTTCTGGCGCGAGGAGCCCTCGACCAGAGCGATCATCTTGTCGAGAAAACTCTCGCCGGGCCGCGCGGTGACCTTCACGAGGATGCGGTCCGAGAGGACTTTCGTGCCGCCCGTGACGGAACTTTTGTCGCCGCCCGCCTCGCGGATCACCGGGGCGGATTCGCCCGTGATGGCGCTCTCGTCGATCGAGGCGAGGCCCTCGACGATCTCGCCGTCGGCGGCGATGGTGTCGCCCGCGACACATTCGAAGAGGTCGCCCTGTTTCAGGGCCGAACTGCTGACGATGTGCGACTGTCCGTCGGGCTCGATGCGTTTGGCGGGGGTCTCCTCGCGGGTCTTGCGCAGCGAGTCGGCCTGCGCCTTGCCGCGGGCCTCGGCGATGGCTTCGGCGAAGTTGGCGAAGAGCACCGTGAGCAGCAGCACGAAGAAGACCACGGTGTTGTAGAGCAGCGAGCCCTGCGATGTGTTGCCCGTCACGGCGATCCAGACCAGCAGCAACAGCATGGCGAAGGTGACGACCTCGACGGTGAACATGATCGGGTTCTTGACCATCTGCCGCGGATCGAGCTTCGTGAACGAAGCGCGGAGGCTCCGGCGCAGCAGCGTGCGGTCGAAGAGGGAGTTATTTTGATTTTGTTTCATGGCGGTAGCTTGTTTAGAAAGTCAGGTAATCGGCGATCGGACCCAGTGCCAGTGCGGGAAAGAACGAGAGGGCCGCGACGATGATGATGACGGCGAAGGTCATCAGCGAGAAGGTGCCCGTGTCGGTGCGGAGTGTTCCGGCGCTCTCGGGAATGCACTTTTTCGAGGCCAGCAGTCCCGCGATGGCGATCTGCCCCACGATCGGGAAATAGCGGCCCATGATGAGCGCGATGCCCGTCGAGATGTTCCAGAACGGCGTGTTGTCGGCCAGCCCCTCGAAGCCCGAGCCGTTGTTGGCGGCCGAGGAGGTGTATTCGTAAAGCATCTCGCTCAGTCCGTGGAACGAAGGGTTGTTCAACCACCCTATTTCGGGGTTTGCGGCGGCTACGGCGGCCGAGATACCTGTGCCGACGAGGATCAGGAAGGGGTGCATCAGCACGACCAGCGTGGCGATCTTCATCTCGCGCGCTTCGACCTTCCGGCCGAGGAACTCGGGCGTGCGGCCCACCATCAGTCCGCTGATGAAGACGGCGATGATGAGGAAGGCGAAGTAGTTCATCCACCCCACTCCGACGCCGCCGAACCAGCAGTTGATCTGCATGTTGAGCATCTGCATCATGCCGCTCAGCGGAGTCTGCGAGTCGTGCATCGAGTTGACCGAACCGTTCGAGGTGACGGTCGTCACCATGCCCCACATGGCCGAAGCGGCCGAACCGATGCGGATCTCCTTGCCCTCCATCGAGCCGAGGTCCTGTGTGATGCCCATTTCGTCGATATTGGGGTTACCGCCCGTCTCCTGCGGAACGGAGACGAAGATACCTGCCGTGAAGGCGAAGAGCATCACGCCGAAGATCCATGCCGCGAGTTTGCGGCGGCGGGTGTAGAATCCGAAGGCGAAGACCATGGCCATCGGCAGGATCAGGATCGACCAGCATTCGAGGATGTTGGTGAAGGCGTTGGGGTTTTCGAGCGGGTGCGCCGAGTTGGTGCCGAAGTAGCCGCCGCCGTTGGTGCCCAGCTGTTTGATGGGCACGATGGCTGCCGTGGGGCCCTGCGAGATGACCTGCTCGGCGCCTTCGAGCGTCGTGAGCGACTGCTTGCCGTCGAAGGACATCGGGGTGCCGTTGACGACCAGCAGGATGCCGACCGCGAGCGACAGCGGCATCAGGATGCGCGTCACGCTGCGGGTGAGGAAGACCCAGAAGTTGCCGATGGTCTTCGTCGTCTTGCCCGCCAGCGCCTTCATGACGCCGGCCATGGCGGCCATGCCGCAGGCGGCGGTGACGAACTGGAAGAGCATGATGACGAACAGTTGGGTGAAGTAGCTCAGGCCCGTCTCGCCGCTGTAATGCTGCAGGTTGCAGTTGACCATGAACGAGATGCAGGTGTTGAACGCCAGATCGGGCGACTGTCCCGGATTGCCGTCGGGATTGAGCGGCAGCCAGCCCTGAAAGACGAGCAGCAGCATACCCCAGAAGAACCAGAAGAGGTTGACCGTCAGGAGCGCTTTGAGGAACTGTTTCCAGTTCATCTCCTGCGCGGGGTTGATGCCGCAGAACTTATAGATACGACGCTCGACGGGAGCCATGAAATCGAGCCATGTACGCTCGCCGCGGTAGACTTTGGCCATGTAACGTCCCAGCGGATAGCAGAGCGTCACCAGAAGGGTCCATTGCAGGATGACGCCTAAAATTTCGGTATTCATCGATTCAGAATTTTTCGGGTTTTACGAGCACATACATCAGGTAGATGAACCCGGCGATGCTCAGAATAAGTAGTCCTGTAAACATTTTCTTCAGATTTTTTCGAACCAATCCACACATTTGAAATAGAACCCGTAGCATAGTGCGCCGAGGGCGCAGAGCAGCAGGAACAGTACGATTTCATTCATTTTCGCTTCTTTTTTGAGTTAGACATCAATTTTACATAACCGCACAGCATCCGGTCCAGCAGCAACATGGCGCCGCAAAACAGCGCGATCAGCAGTATGATTATCAGGGTTGCCATGTCGAATCTTCCGTTTGGTTTCGCTCCATAGCATACGAAGGCGGTGCCAGAACCGGAATTTACGGGTCAAGTGATTGGTGGATAGGATGTTGCGTTTTTCGGAGGTGTGCCAAAAAAGAGGGCCGCCCTATCAAAATGATAAGGCGGCCCTCTCGGAATGAGAAGCCGGGGCGGTTATTTCACCCCGTAGCTTTCGAGTTTGCGGTAGAGCGTGGCGATGCCGATACCCAGCAGGCGGGCGGCTTCGGCCTTGTTGCCCGCGGTGTGTTCCAGCACCCGGAGGATGTGGCGGCGTTCGAGGTCTTCGAGCGCCAGCGAATCGGGGGCGGCGGTGCCGGCCGCCGTGTGGAATTCGGGGGCGAGGCAGTCGACTGTGAGGCTGTTGCCGTCGGCCATGATCATGCTGCGCTCCACGGCGTTGCGCAGTTCGCGGACGTTGCCCGGCCAAGGATGGCGTTCGAGGGCCGCGATATAGCGGTCGTCGATCGTGTCGATGCGTTTGCCCATCTTGGCGGCGAACTGCGCCGCGAAGAAACGGACGTATTCGGGGATGTCGCCCCGCCGTTCGCTCAGCGGCGGCAGTTGGATGCGGAAGACCGAGAGCCGGAAGAAGAGGTCCCCGCGGAAACCGCCTGCGGCAATCTCCCGTTCGAGGTCGCGGTTCGTGGCGGCGATCAGGCGCACGTCGACCCGCGTGGGGCGCGTTTCGCCGACCTTGATGAACTCCCCGCTTTCGAGCACGCGCAGCAGTTTGGCCTGCAACTCGGCGGGCATCTCCCCTATTTCGTCGAGGAACAGCGTGCCTTTGTCGGCCTCCTCGAAAAGTCCTTTCTTGTCCTTGGTGGCTCCCGTGAAGCTGCCGGCGCGGTGGCCGAAGAGTTCGCTTTCGAGCAGTTCCTTCGAAAAGGCCGAGCAGTTGACTGCGACGAAAGTCTCCTTGGCCCGCGGGCTGGCGTGGTGGATGGCTTGGGCGAAAACCTCCTTGCCGGTGCCCGTTTCGCCCGTGAGCAGCACCGAGGTGTCCGTTACGGCGACTTTGCGGGCCAGTTCCACAGCCCGGCGCAGGGATTCCGAACGGCCGATGATCCGCTCGAACGAGTGCTGTTCGGACAGGGTGTCGTCGATGCGGGCCAGCCGTCGCTGCATCCGGGCCTTTTCGACCGCACGGCTCAGCAGGGGCAGGATCTTGTTGTTGTCGTCGCCTTTGGTGATGTAGTCGAAAGCGCCGTTTTTGATGGCCTGCACCCCGTCGGGGATGTTGCCGTAGGCTGTCAGGAGGATGACCTCGGCCGACGGCGCGGCCTCCTTGATCCGGGCCACCATGTCGACGCCGTTGCCGTCGGGCAGCTTCACGTCGCACAGCACCACGTCGGGATCGCAGCGGCGGAGCGCCTTCAGTCCCGAGGTGCAGTCCGCGGCCTCGGTCACGTCGTATCCTTCGAGCGAGATGATCCGGGCCAGCAGTCCGCGCAGTTGCTCTTCGTCGTCGATAATCAGAATCTTAGCCATAGTTTTTGCGAGTCGTTCCCGGCACAAAGATATATCATTTCGGCGGTATCCGCTATCGCCGGGCTGAAAAACGAAAAGAAAAACGGCCGCCTGCGGGTCGTATCCGGTGCAGGCGGCCGTTGGGATGTGCCGTGCGGCTTATCGGGCGGGGGTAAGCGCAGCGGCGAACCCGCCCCCGGGTGCGAGGTGCAGTTTCAGGGGTTCGGAGGCGTCGACGCGGAGCGTTTCGCGCTTGTAATCGCTGGCCTTGCGGTCGGCGTTCACGCCGTCGCGGAACAACACGGCGTCATAGGCTCCGCCGAGGAACGAGAGGTCGACCTCCACGTCGCGGGGCGTCCAGTCGGTAATGCCGCCGATGTACCACGTCGTACCCTTGCGGCGTGCTGTCAGGATGTATTCGCCCATCCGTCCGTCGAGGATGCGCGTCTCGTCCCACACGGTGGGGATCGCGGCGATGAAGTCCGCCGACTCCTTTTCGCGCAGGTAGGCGGTCGGCGAGTCGCACAACATGTTCAGCGGCGAATCCAGCACGACGTAGAGCGCCAGTTGGTGGCAGCGCGTGCCCTGACTCATCGGTTCCGAATTGCAGGGGTGGTAATTCTTCTTTATGGCATTCCGCATCGCCCCCTGCGTGTAGTCCATCGGGCCTGCGGCCTGACGGATGAAGGGGATCGTCGCGTCGTATTTCATCTGGTCGACCGTCGGCGGCTGCCATTTCATCTGTTCGAGGCCGTGCACGCCCTCGAAGTTCAGGACGTTGGGCCATGTGCGGTTCAGGCCCGCGGGTTTGTGGGTGCCGTGCAGGTCGAGGAGCAGTTTGTACTTGGCGGCGGTCTCGGCGGCGCGGTAGTTGAAGGCGGTCATCTGCTGGTCGTCGCGGTCCATGAAGTCGACCTTGAAACCCTTGACACCCATCTCCGAATAGTGTTTGCAGACCCTCTCCAGATCGCGATCGAAAGCCCAGTAACCTGCCCAGAGGATGATGCCCACGCCTTTCTGCCGACCGTAGTCCACGATCTCCTGCAAGTCGATGGCCGGGACCACCTGCATCAGGTCGGCCTGCTTGTTGACGGCCCACCCCTCGTCGAGGATCACATATTCGATACCCTCCGATGCGGCGAAGTCGATGTAGTATTTATAGGTCGCGGTGTTGACGCCCGCACGGAAATCCACGCCCGAGAGGTTCCAGTCGTTCCACCATTCCCAAGCCACCTTGCCCGGCTTGATCCATGCGATGTCGTCGAGGCGCGACGGTGCGGCCAGCAGGTAGCTCAGGTTGCTCGCGGCGAGGTCGGTGTCCGAACCGACGATCGCCACGCGCCACGGGAACGCACGCGGGGCGTCGACCTTTGCGATATGGTCTTTCCGTTCCCGGACGAGCATCTGGAGCCGGTTGTGACCGCCCTGCTCCTGCTTTTCCGGATAGGGCGCGAAGACCCCTTTCAGGCCGTTCTTCGCAGCTCCGGCATTGGTCAGATAGAGCCCCGGATAGTTTTCGAGGTCGGTTTCGGTGATGCAGACCTTCACCCCGTCGCCGGCGTCGACCACCAGCGGCAGGAACATCAGGCGTCCGGAATTCAGTTCCGAAAGTCGCGCCGTCGTGTAGGTGTTCTCGAACGAGTTGTAGAACTGGTCGTCGAAATCGCCCTCCTTGCCCCTTGCCACATAGGGAACCGTCGCTTCGAGATCGGCGGGGAAACGGAAGTCCGCCTGCTCGCTCACGATGTTGAACGGCTTTTTGGCGCGGCTGACGAAGCGGTAGGCGACGCCGTCGTCATAGGCCCGGAACTCCACCGACCAGTCGCCTTTCATGCGCAGCGTCAGTGCGTTGTAGTGGTCGCGGATCGAGTCGGCGCGGTAGAACGGCGAAGCGATCATCTTGTCGGCGCTTGTGCGGGTGACGCCCGCCACGCGCGGATCGGCGTCCCACGTCGTGCCGTTGTCCAGCGTCAGCGAGAGCGGCGAGGTGTCCAGTATCGTTCGGCCGTCGAACGTGACGGCATAGGTCAGCGCGTCGCCCGCGGCGACGGTCGTTTGCAGGCGGCCGTCCGGAGAGGCCAGCGTATAGGTTTTTTGGGCCTGAACGGAAAAAGTGCAGGCGACGGTGGCTGCAAGCAGCAGAAGCGTTTTTCTCATCGGTATTACTTATATGTTTAGAGTACTGTAAATCGAACGGGACGGAGCCCTGCGGAGTTGCCGCCGATGAAGAGCTCGAACTCCCCGGGATCGGAGACGACGGAGCCGTCGGCCAGCACATATTCCAGCTCGGAGCGTGTGATGTCGAAAGTCACGTCGGTAGATTCGCCCTTCTTGAGGAAAATCTTCCGGAATCCTTTCAGCTCCTTCACCGGGCGGGTGATCTGCGCCTTGAGGTCGCGGATGTAGAGCTGCACGACCTCTTCGCCGTCGTAGTCGCCCGCATTGGTTACTTTTACCGTCGCCGTGATCGTGCCGTCGGCGGCCATCCGGTCGCTGCTGAGCGTCGGCTCGCCGTATTCGAAGCGCGTGTAGCTGAGTCCGTAGCCGAACGGATAGAGCGCATCGACCGGGGCGTCGATGTAGTGCATCACATAACGCTGATTGGGCTCGAACGGGCGCCCCGTGTGCTTGTGGTTGTAGTAAACCGGGATTTGGCCGACGTTGTAGGGGAACGACATGACCAGTTTGCCCGAGGGGTTGTATTTGCCGAACAGCACGTCGGCGACGGCGTTTCCGGCCTCGGTGCCCAGAAACCAGGTCTCGACGATCGTCTCGATATTCTCCTTCTCCCACGCCAGCGTCAGCGGCCGGCCATTGCTCAGCAGCAGGACGACGGGTTTTCCGGTCTTTTTGAGCTCTTTCAGCAGCTCCTGCTGGACGCCCGGCAGACCCAGCTCCGAGCGGCAGTAGCCCTCGCCGCTCATGTCGGCGCTCTCGCCCAGACAGGCGATCACCACGTCGGCGTTGCGCGCAACGCCGACGGCCGCCGCAAAACCGCTCCGGTCGCCGCCCGTCACGTCGCAGCCCTTGGCGTAGGTGATCCGCGTGCCGGCTCCGGCGGTTTTCTCGATGCCCCGGAGGATCGTCACGACCTCCTTCGGGTCGCCTTTGGCCCGCCATTCGCCCAGCATGTCCACCGGGCTGTCGGCCAGCGGCCCGACGACGGCGATGGAGCGGGGTTTGCCGAGAGGCAGCACCGATTTGCGGTTTTCCAGCAGCACGATCGACTTGCGGGCCATGTCGCGGGCCGCTTCACGGTGCGCCGCCGAGAGGGTCACCTCCTTTTCGCGCTGTTCGTCGCAGTAGCGGTAGGGATCGTCGAAGAGTCCCAATTCGTATTTCAGCCGGAGGATGCGGCGGACCGAGCGGTCGATCTCCTTTTCGGAGACCTTGCCCTCCCTCACCAGCTCTTCGAGCGAACTCGGATAGCAGTCGCCCTCCATGTCGATGTCGCACTCGTTCTTCACGGCCAGCAGTGCGGCCTGTTTCTTGTCCTCGGCGACGCCGTGGGGAATCATCTCGGCCACGGAACCCCAGTCGGAGACGATGACGCCGTCCCAGCCCCACTCGCCGCGCAGTATCTGCTTCACGAGGAATCGGTTGCCGGTCGCCGGGACGCCCGAGAGTTCGTTGAACGAGTTCATGAAAGTCGCGGCACCCGCGTCTGCGGCGGCTTTGAACGGCGGCAGGTAGAGTTCGCGCAGCCGCTGGTCGGAGATGTCCACCGTATTGTAGTCGCGGCCGCCCTCGGAGGCTCCGTAGCCTGCGAAATGCTTCGCGCAGGCGAGGATGGTGTTCGGCGCCGAGAGGTCGTCGCCCTGAAATCCCCGGACACGGGCCCGGGCGATGTGCGACCCGAGGTAGGGGTCCTCCCCCGCTCCCTCCATGACGCGGCCCCAGCGGGGATCGCGTGCGATGTCGACCATCGGGGCGAAAGTCCATTGCAGACCCGCTGCCGAGGCTTCGACGGCGGCCATCCGGGCCGAGGCTTCGATGGCCGACATGTCCCACGAACAGCTCTCGGCCAGAGGCACGGGCGAAATGGTCTTGTAACCGTGGATCACGTCCAGCGCGAAGATCAGGGGAATGCCCAGCCGGGTCTCCTCGACGGCGATCCGCTGGAGTTCCCGTGTCGTGGCGGCTCCCGTGACGTTGAGCACGGTTCCGATCTTTCCTTCGCGGACGCGCCCTTCGAGTGACGAGTACTGTTTCAGGACGCCGGTGGGGTTACTCTGGCCCGAGACCTGATTCATCTGGCCGATCTTCTCGGCGAGCGTCATGCGGCCCATGAGCCGATCGATCTCCTTGTCGTAATTCCGGCCGGGGGACTTGTCGCCTCCGCAGCCTGCGACCGCCAGACAGCAGCCGAGCCATAAAATTCTGTAGGGTTTCATCATTCGGTATGTATTGTTCGTTAAATTTCCTATTCCGGGAAAGGTCCGGCGGATAAAGATACGCATTTTTGCCGGAATAGACCACGGTTGTGGGGATTAACGGATGCCCAGCAGGAACAACAGCAGGGGCGAATAGTTTTTCAGCACCGCGCGGAGCTTGCGGTAGGCAATGGCCATCTGGCTTTCCACGGTGTTGACCGAGATGCCGAGCGTCCGGGCGATCTCATATTGTTTCCGGCCTTCGAGCTTGCTCATGACGAAGATTTGCCGGCAGCGTTCCGGCAGCGCGGAGAGTGCTTCATTGAGCATCCGTTCCAGTTCCTCGGCAGAGGAGACGTCGTCGAAAGCGGTGAGGGCTTCGTAATTGAGCTGCAGAGTCAGACGGTATTCCCGGGTGATATGCTCTTCGGCCCGCAGGGAGACGCTCCGGCGGCGCAGAAAGTCGATGCTCCGGTTCTTGACGGCCAGATAGAGGTAGGCGAACAAGTTGGCCGAATCCTGCATCCGGTCCCAGTTGCCCCACAGTTCGAGGAAAACATCCTGCACGATGTTCTCGGCATCCTCCGCCAACACGACATATTCCCGTGCGAAACGTTTCATACGGGCGTAGTAAGTGATGTAGATGTGCGAAAAATCTTTCCGGTCCGACATGGATTTCTCTCGAATAATAACGGGCGCAATCAGTTCTATCTCCATCCAAATATACGAAATTTAGGTTTGCCGCCAATCCAAAAAGTCAAATTCGGGCAATTCCCCGAAATGTCAGACGTCTTTCCTCTCCGGCGCGGCAGGCGACGGATACAGGTTCCCGGCCCGGAATGCACAGCAGAAGCGGGCTGTCTGCGGCGCTGCAAAGCGTCACTTCGCACACCTGACCGTTCCGCCACCGACAGCCGACCGTGACGTTGCCGCGGGCTTTCAGACCCCGGTATTCTCCGTCCGCCCAAGCTGCGGGCTGTGCCGTCGTACCACAGCGTCAGGCTGTCGTGCTGCGGGTCGTGTGTGCGACAGCCGACCGTCAGCAATGTTATTGCCGCAAGGATGGTCCGGAGTTTCATGGTCGTGCCGTTATTCCAATTGTACCTCGCCCAAAGGGATCAGTCCGTCGGGTGTGAGGTGTTTTTCGCCCAGCCCCACTTCGATTCTCCGGTCGAGGTGTCGGTCGTAAAGTTCGATGCAGAGCCGGTATTTCCCCGGGGGGCAGGTGTCCGGAATGTCATAGACATATTCTTCGGTCCGGGCTTCGCCGGGCATCCAGCGGAGGTTGTCCGCATCGACAGTCAGTACCGTACTGTTTTCGCTGCCGGTCAGGTGCAGGCGCAGGACGAAGGGGTTGTAAGCGGGTGCGACTCCTTGGTTGAGCCAGCGTACGGCGAGTTTGTTCCCCGTTCTTCCGACTGTGGGCTGCCACGTTGCCGAGACCGGGAAATACCAGTAACCCGCACGGTTGGCCAGATGCACCGAAAGGTCGGGATTGTCGGCGAACCACTCGCTGAGATAACCGTGGTACCCGATGTAGGAGGCATGCGCCACTTCCATCGATTTCTCGAAGAATACCGCCCCCGAGTAGCCGTAGCGGTTGACGCCTTCGCCGTTTTGCCCGAACCAATGCCCCTCGCGTTTGGCATAGGAGTAGTGCTCCAGTTCGTAGATCACGGGGCGGTCGGGATACATTATTTCGAACAGGTAAGGGCGGGTCACCGACCAGTTCCCGGTTGAGGTCTGCATGTAGTAATCCACCAGAAAACTGTCGCTGCGGAAAGCCACGCCCTTGCGGCGGCAGTATTCGGCCAGATCGAGGATGCGTCCGTTGCCCTCCCTCGCACCGTCGAACGGCTCCTTGAGGTAGCAGAAAAGTCCTTCGACCGCTACGAGGAGCGAATGACGGTAGTATTTGCAGTAGAGGTCGATGTGTTTCTTGATCACCTCGTTGGAGGTTTCCTGCCGGGTCGAGAAATGGGTGTGTCCCTCGCCCCAGTCCCCGACCGAACCCATGTCGACATAGCGGAGCCACGGTTTGCCGTCGTAACGCGCGGCAAAGGCCCGGTGGAAGTTCTCCAGCTTGGTCAGAAAGATGGAATCGCCGTAGTCCGGCGACCACGAGTGTGCCGAGCCGTTATAACCGGCCGGGAGGTCTGTCCCGGTGGCCCCGGCATCGCGCACCCACTTGGGCGTCGCATAGTTGATCCCGTCGACGCACTGCCCCACGGCTCCCGGACAGCTACCCGTCTCGCGGCAGGTGATGCGGAATGAAATGCCGTAGCCGAGCGGTACATATTTGTTCACCACTTCGTCGATCAGGCTCCAGTCGAAATGCCCCTCCTCGGGTTCGAGATAGCTCCACGCCAGACGCAGATAAAGGTGGTCCATGCCCGGGAACTTCTCCAGCAGAGCGAACTCTCCGGGACGCAGGGCGTCGTCCTCGCCGATCCCGTCGCCGCCGATGCCATAGGCCCACACGCCGTTGTCGTAGTAGTGGTGGTACCACCCTTTGTAGGGGTTTTCCAGCAGGCGCGATTCGTCCCACAGGTATTCGTAACTGCGGTACATCATTCCTTCGGCCGCCGGTTGCAGGGCCGCTCCGGAGGGGGCTCCGGCCATGGCGGCCCTGCATGCGAGCGCCGCCAGCAACAAGGCTGTCGGTTTGGGAAAGTATCTCACGGCATCAGATTTCAACGGTTCCCACGATGTTCACGCGGCGCATCTCCCCGGCGTCGGTCCAGTGTTCGGCCAGCGGCCCCGGAGCCCACAGCAGGTCGTAGTCCCCGCCGCGGCCCTCGTTCAGCGGATCGGGCATCCAGATGCCGACCTTGTAGCTGCCGGAGAGTCCGGCGGCGGGAACTGAAGCCGAGATGGTGTGTTGCAGGGGTGTGTAGTTGCCCGAAGCGGGATCATAAGGCTGCCAGCCGAGCGGATCGACATCGGTCAGTTCCGTCGCGGAAGCAATCGTTCCATCGGTTCCGATAAGCACAAGGAAGACCTTGCGCGGGTTCAGCGGAGCGGCGAATCCGGTGTTGGTCAGCGTGATGTCGCAGCGGATGCTGCCTCCGGAGACGGAAATTCCGACTGATTTCGCGTTGATGCGGTAGCCGAGGTGGTCGCGCACGAACTCGTAGAAGGAGCGGTTGACGACGTTCTCGCCCTGCTGGAAATAGGTTTCGTCATAGAGCATGTTGTTGGCGTCGAGCAATGCGGGATAGACTTTCTGCACCTTCCAGTTCTGGATGTTGAGTTCGTAGTTCTGGGTGATGTCGAAAGCCGAGAAGTGCTGGTCGCGCAGGATGACCATGACTTTCGAGATATCCATGATCTGCACGAATCCGTATTCGTCTTCGACATAGGGAATCTCTCCGGTCATATAGAAGTGCGGCGACTGCTCTTTCATGCGGTTGTACTCCTCGCCGGGCATGCTCATCTTGTCGATGGGGTCCATGCCGGCCGTGAAGAAGTCGCTGTGGATGCCGATGCGCGGGTAGTCGGACGTGTTCCGGAGCGCCAGCGCATCTTTCCGGGCGAGTTCGCGCACCTGCACGCCGCGTGGCGCCGGGAAGATTTCGAGCAGGCCGTTCACCACGTCGTCCTTGATCTGCTGGTCGTTGTCCGTCAGCGGTGACGAGTGCCATTCGCCCCATGCCCCGAGGAACCCGGCCTGCATCGTGGCGACGAGTCCCGTGTTCGCCTCCAGCAGCGGTTTGAGCTGTTCGAGGTGGCGGCGGATGGTTTCCGGTTTGTCGAGTCGGTTGTTCACATACATGTCGTCGTTGTAGGCGAAGCGCAGGATCACCTTGAATCCGCCGGCCCGCACGATGTCGAACGCCTTTTGGATGTTGTCCAGCGCCGACTGCGGCAGGTCCGAACCGGACCACTGTTTGAGGTAGATGTAGAGTTGGATCAGCCGCGAACTGCCGTCGTACCCCCAGCGGCCGACCAGTTCGGGAATGCTGAACAGCGCCTCGGTCTCGGGGTCGGCGACGGAGCCGTTGTCCAGCAGCGTCTTGTGGGCATAATAGGCGTATTCGAGGTGGTAGCCTCGTTCGGGGTTGGCCAGCGCCTCGACCGGCTTGATGGGACCGGGAGGCGGCGAGGGCGGCAACGTCTCCCTGATGAAGGGCGGCGGGTCGATCATGTTCTCGCACGCGGAAACCGTAACGGCCGCGGCGGCCAGCAACGTTATTTTCAGGAATGTCTTCATCGTCGTGTGTTTTTTGAGGGTTCCGGTCATCGTCCCTTGTAGATCAGGCGTGCAGGGGCCAGCGAGTTGGCCGAACCCCACCAGCCCGAGGCACCTTCGGCGCTGTAAGGCGGTTCGCCGGCCGACCAGTAGTAGAAGAACTTGCCGTTCTGGGAGGCGTCGCCCTGATAGTCGTAGACGTAGAACATCTCGTGGGCGGAATTTCCTTCTCCGCTGAAGTCGGTGCCCCAGTTGAAATAGACGTAGGTGTTGTATCCGTAGTAGAAGCGTCCGTTGGGGCCCATGTTCATCTGCCATGTGTTCCACTCTTCGCGGGCGGGCGACCATTGGTAGTCGAATGTCGGCGTGCCGTGCTCGTCGGCGGCATAACGGTCGTAATCCTTTATGACGTAGCATCCACCGCCCTCAGCAGCTTGTCCTGCGGCGTCGAAAAGGGCTTTCCATTCGGCGAGCGTCGGCAGTTTCCACGCTCCGGAGGAGAGGTAACCGGCCGTCGATGCCGAGCAGCGATAGTACATCGTCTTCAGATCGAGGAAATATTGCGGGATCACCTTTGCATTCGCGGCTCCTGCGGCCTGTCCTTCGTAGGTACGGCCCGGGCCGGCGAATTGGTTGAACTCATTGCCCGAATCTTCGGTCACACGGGTCAGGTCCTGACCGTCGGCGGAGTACGATGTGCGCAGGTCGTCGGCCAGCCAGACGGCCTCGTAGCCCGCGGCTTTGATGACGGCGACGCGGTAGACGTTGACCTCCTGTCCGTTGTTGCGCTTGTCGACGAAAACCATCATGCCCCTCAGCGAGAAGGTCCCCGGTTCGTCGGCCATCCACTTTCCGTCGGCCTTGACATTCCAGTACAGCGGGTTCGGCAGGTAGCGGCGGAGTCCGAAGGCATCGGGTTCAATCAGCAGTTCCTGCAGTTCGGTGTGGGTGAACGACCGGGTATTTGTCGTCAGTCCTGTCACCGGGATGGGGGCGGACATGTCGGCGTTGGCGCTGAATACGAGTTCGTAGGAGGAGGCACCGTTGTCGGCCCATTCGAAGACGACGGGTGTCGGAGCCTCTCCGCCGTCGGGCGTGTATGTCAGCATGATCGAGGCATCCTTTTCCGGCCGGACGAGGCTCAGAGCGATTCGTTGGGCGCGGATGCTCCGCACTTGCGTTCCGACCTCTTCGTGTCCTTCGGCCGGGAGGACGCTCCAATAGACGGTCTTTTCTTCTCCTGCTCTCAGCCCTATCTGCGCCAGCACGGCGTCGAAGGCATCGACGGAGGCGTATTTGAGCGATTTCAGGTCGCCCGCGTCGACCGAAACGGGGTCGGTCAGCTCCTGCGACAGGGAGAACAGCACGCTACACTGTGTAACCTCGGCCGGTTTCGACCAAGAGAACTCTACGGTCAGTGTCTTATCATTGAGGTCCATCGGGGCGTTGTCGGCCGGCGACAGCAGTGCGATCACGGCGGCCTGCGTCTCCGTCCGGGTCAGGTCGATGACCCGGACCTGTGTCTTCACCGGCTTCGAATCCGCCGGGGTCACGCTCCAGTAGATCTTGCGCTGTTCACCGTCTCCGATTCCGAGCGCTGCGGCCGCGGTGTCGAAATCCGTCGCCGTGAGGTAGAAGGGATTGCCTTTCATGGTGAAGGTCTGCGGGTCGGTTAATTCTTCGGAGAGACTCAGCACGAGCCTGTAGTCGGCGATGCCGTCGACGGCTGTCCAGCCGAAGGTGGTCGAGGCTCCTGCGGCGAGATTTACACGGGCGTTGTCGGCGGGATTGGTCAGGGCGACGGTCGGGACGGCGGCTTCGTCGTCCCCGTCCGAACTGCATGACCACCCCGTGAAGGTGGCAAGGGCTGCCAACAGAATGATATGGTGTTTCATTGTGGTTTGAAGTTTGGTTATCGGGTTGTCGTTTTTCAGGGATTGCCGTAGACGAAGCGCACCGGAGCGTAGAGTGTCTGCTCGGGGTACCACAGTTGGGCGCCGCCGTCGTGGAGCAGGGTGACGTTGGTCTTGCCGCGCATGTGTTCGGGCAGCGTCGCAATGTGGAAATTGGCGTATTTCTTGTTGAACTCAATATAGGAGCCCCATTCCAGATAGCGCCCGGCCGCGGTCATGTTCATCTTCCACGCGTTGACATGGGTATCGGTGCTTGTGATCCCGCCCGAGTAGAAGACGGGGTCTTTCAGAACGACTACCCCGCCGTCGGCCAGAGCGGCTTCGTTGAACAACTTGACGAACTCCTCGTTGGTCGCCAGATGCCACCCTTCGGGGGCGATGTCGTTACGGATGTCGAAGCGGTAGTGGCCGCCGTAGACGTGCTGGTATTCCGCGATGCGGTCTTCCGGCACCGGATTGCCGTTCTGCGCATCCCGCAGTTCCTCGGCGGAGGGCCACCGGACGTCGTCGGGCCCGAGGTCGCTGCCGTCCGTGAATCTGGAGCCCCGGTAGTTATCCGCGAACCAGACCACTTCTTCCCCGTCGCTGTAAATCAGTTTCACGACCCGGTAGACCTCGCCGTCGCGCGGGTCGGTGTAGATCGGCATGCCGTCGAGCAGCAGTGTCGCCGGGGCGAGCGAAACCCATGTCCCGTCGGATTTGATGCGCACGTTCCAATAGACGGTGTTGAGATTGAAGGGGTCGAGGGCCAGTTTGCCGATGAGCGTCTGCAACTGTTCGTGGGTCAATGTGGCTTTACGGGAACCGTTGGCATCGAACACTGCGGTTTTCGCCGCTTCGAACTGCGGTCCGGAGGAGAAGATCAACTCGCAGGACTCCGTTTCGGAGAGTCCCTCTGCATCCCATGCAAATTCGCAGGGTGTGTCCGGTTCGTCGTAGCTCAGGGCCAGCCGGAAGCGGTCTTCAGGGGCTTCGAGTTTCGATACGAGACGCCGCACCGCCAGCGGGCGGATTTCCGAGGAGGCGATGGCAAGGTTGTCCGCGGGCTTCACCGACCAGTAGAGCTGTGCCGACTCTCCGGCTTTGAGCCCGAAGAGAGCCAGTTGCTGATCCAAAGCCTGATAATCGGCCGTATAGCTGCCCGTACTGCCGGCTTCGATGACATAGGGATTGAGCAGGTAGGGACTTTTGCTCAGCACGAGCGCATACTCCCCGCCGTCGGGGTCCCAGCCGAAGCGATAGTCGTCGCCGAGGTCGTTCAGGTCGAACACGGCTCCGGCGGCAGGCGCCTGCAGAGCGATGTTCGTTTCGTCCACCCGGACACGGTAGTTGTCGGTGCAGCTGCAGAAAAAGAGGACTGTGGCGACTGCCCAGCATATCTGTTTTTTCATGGTTCTGTCGTTTAGTGCGTTAATACCCCGGGTTCTGGAGGATGACGCCTCCGCCCTGATTGACAATTCCGATCGGTATAGGCAGGCGTTCGTAGTCGTAGCGGAATCCGTCGGTCTTCTGGTAGATCTTTTGCAGCCGGGCATCGGTCAATACGCCCGCGAAACGCATCTTGGTCTCGTTCACTTGGATGAATTTCCCGTGGCGGATGAGGTCCTGACGACGAGCACCCTCCATGTAGAGTTCGTGTCCGCGCTCGGCCAGCAGCACTTCGAGGAATTTCGCCACGGTCGGGACCTGTCCCATCGTATATTCGGCGAGTCCGACCCGGCGGCGCACTTGGTTGAGGTACTCCAACGCTTCGTCGGTCACGACCTCGCCGTCCCGTACGATAGCCTCGGCCAACAGCGTGATGGCGTCCGCATAGCGGTAGACCGGAATGTCTATTTCACACTCCTGACCGATGGTCCCTTCGAGACCGTATTTCAGCGGGACGGGACCATAATAGAGCCCGGTACGGTCGGCGTTCGAACGGTCGGCGCGGCTGTGGACCGTACCGGTGGTGCCCGTGTATTCGGCATAAATCTTTTCGAGCCGCCTGTCGCCCGCTTCGAACGTGTCGTAGAAGGGCCACGAGAGGTGGAACACGCCCCATTGCATCAGGTTTAGCCCTGCCGGGACCGGGAAATCAGAGGGAAGCGTATGCGCCAGCCACGAGTGCGTCATGCCGTAGCCGTTCTTGGCCGTCGCGGAGAAGATCACCTCGGTGTTCTTCTCGCCGGCCAGCGTGAAGAGCGAATGGTAGTCGGGAACCAGTTCGTAGCCGTAATCCTTTTTCGTGAGTTCGCGCCCGATACGGACCGCATCCTTCCAGCGGCGGGCCATCATGTAGTATTTCAGGAGGACCATGTTCGCACACCCTTTCGTGAAGCGCCCGTAACCCGATTCGTCGTATTTGTACGGCAGGTCGGGAGCCGCCGCCAGCAGGTTGGATTCGATGAACGCCTGCATTTCGGTCTCGGTCGCCCGCGGGATCTTGGCATCCGAGAGCGGGTCCTTGAGTGCCTCGAGGTTGGGCAGCGAGATCGGTCCGTAGAGGTCGTAGAGCATGAAGGCGAGGAATCCCATGCCGCAGCGCAGTTCGGCGTTGAGTCCCGCGCGCTCGGCGTCGGTCATCGGGACGTCCTTGATGCGGTCTATGGCCAGCATCATCCCCGAGAGGTATTTCGAATGGTAGTAGAGCGGCGTGCGGCTCTCGTCCGTGACGGGATAGCCCCCGGCTCCGGTCATGTCGAAGCCGATGTAGCAGGCCGGCCAACTGCACTCCATCTCGTCGGTCTGCATGAAGGAGAGCATCGGGTAACCCCATCCCGTGTTGAACATGTTCCATGTGTTGAAGGGATGGTAGGCGGCCGAGATGACCAGCGCATCGGCGTCCTCCTTGCTCTTGGGGAAAGTCGAGGGGTCGATCTTGCCGTATTCGACCGTCTCCAGTTCGCAGGCCGTACCGAGCAGGAGCGCGGATAAGGCAAGCAGTTGAAGTATCTGTTTTTTCATGGTTTGCAAGGTGTTAGAAGGTGATGTTCAGCCCCACGGTGTAGGTTCGCACGTTGGGATAGGAGAAACTCAGGTTGTCGGTCTCGGGATCGAGACCCTTCCAGTTGGTGATTACGAACGGATTGCTTACGTCGGCGTAGACGCGGATGTTGCGGAGGAATTTCTTGTCGACGGGGATCGTGTATCCGAGATTGATGTTCCCGCACCGGATGTAGTAGACGTCCTGCGTGTAGAAATCGCCCCAGCCGTTGCCGCCCGAAATGTACGACGGGCGCGTCCCGCTGCGGTTGCTGTTGGTGAAGGATTCGTAGGCATAGCGCGTCACGTTGTAGCCGCTCTGCATCTGCGTCCAGTTCTCCATGTACGAAGCGCCGCGGGTCATGCCGAACTCGCCGTAGAAGTAGATCGAAAAATCGAGGTTCTTCCACCGCAGCGAGTTGTTCAGGCCGATGAAGAGGTCCGGGGCCGAGGCGCCCATATAGACCATGTCGCGGTCGTCGAGTGTCTTGTCGTTGTTCTTGTCCAGCAGTATCACCATGCCCGGCAGCAGCGTGGACTGGTGTACCGGAGGAGCGTCGGCGTCGGCCGGCATGAGCCCCAGCGACTTGTATGACCACCATGCGGTTTTCTGATCGTCGACCTTTTGATATGGGGCCGGTTTCCAGTAGGGAGGGCGTTCTTTCCAGCGGTCTACATAACGGGAGGCCGTGAACGTCGTATTCCATGTGAAATCTTTACGGTCGATATTGGTGGTGTTCAGCGTCAATTCGAAACCCGTTCCCCGGGTGACGCCGCCGTTGGCGATCACCGACGATACGGGATAGTAGTACATCAGACTGTTCCATGTGATCAGGTCGCGGATGGTCCTGCGGTAGTATTCGAAGGCCACCGAGTAGCGGTTGTTCTTGAAGCCGATGTCGATGCCGAGGTTGAATTCACGCGTCGTCTCCCATGTGAGCTTACTGTTCCCGACGGTCGAGTCGGTGATGCCCGCCACGATCTTGTCGCCGATGACTGCCGCAGGATACTGGATCGAGAAGGAGTCGTAGACCTGATACGGCACGTTGGAGTTTCCGGTTTCGCCGAACGAAGCCCGGATTTTCAGGTTGGAGAGCCATTTCCGCGCCGACTGCATGAACCTCTCCTCGCTGACCACCCATCCCACGGCCACCGACGGAAATATGCCCCAACGGTAGTCGGGATGGAAATTCGAATCCCCGTCGGCGCGCATCGAAACCTCCAGCAGGTAACGCTGTTCATAGTCGTAGTTGATACGCCCGAAATAGGACGAGAGGGTCTTGCGACCCCCGTCGGAGCCGACCTCGGGTTTGTCGGCCTGTCCGGCCCACAACTGATAGTAGAGCGAGCCATCGATCATGAAATCGGTGTTGCGGGCGCTCACATACTCGTAGTCGCGTTTCTCGTAGGAATAACCGGCCAGCACCTTGAGGCGGTGTTTGCCGAACGTCTTGGTATAGGTCGCCGTGAGGTCCATCAGATAGCTGTCGTCCTCGCGCTGCCGGATATTCGCGTCGCCGTTGCGTCGCATGCCTTCGAGCACCGTCTTGGGCAGGTAACTCGACCGTTTCTGGAACTGGCGGTCGGCCCCGAGCTGGAATTTCAGTTCCAGCCCCTCGACGGGCTTCGCAGTCACGAATGCCGACCCCATGATGCGGTCGAAGACCGAGATGTCCGTGATCTCGAGCAGCGACACGGGGTTGGGAGAGGTAGGACGTGCCGGGTCGATGCTGTAATCGCCGTTCACGTCGCGGATCGGGATCGTGGGGTTGGCCATGGCTGCCGCCCGCAGGATACCGGCGTTTTCGTGTTCGCCTTCGCCGAGCGGGATATTGTCGTACTTGTTCTGCGAATAGGTCGCTGTAAATCCCGCCGAGACCCATTTGCTGATGTCCCAGTCGAGATTCGAACGCACGGTGATGCGCTGGGCCGTATTGCCCCGGATGATGCCCTGCTGTTTCATGTAGTTGGCCGAGGCCATGTAGCGGAACGACTCCGTGCCGCCCCGCACCGAAACGTTGTGCTGGTGGAGGATGCCCGTGCGGGAAACCTCGTCGGTCCAGTCGGTGCCTTTCAGGTGTTTGATCTGGTCATCGGTGTAGGCCGGAACGTATTCGGGGATGGTGCCCGACGGTGCCGTCATGAACCGGGAGTACATACCCAAGGCATAGGTCCGGAGGTACTCCTCATAGCTCTGCCGGTTATACATGTCCATGTACTGATCGGCGGAGAGCATTTCGTAGTGCTTGGCGACGGTTTGCACCGAGATATTGCCTGAATAAGTCACTACGGGGCGCTCTTTCGCACCGCGTTTGGTTGTGATGAGGATGACGCCGTGACCCGCGCGCGAGCCGTAGATGGCCGTCGATGCGGCGTCCTTGAGGACGGTTATCGACTCGATGTCGTCAGGGTTGAGCGAACCGAGCAGGTTGTCCGTAGAGCCCGATTCGTAGATGTTGCCCGAGCCGAGCGTCGAACCCTCCGTGACGGGAAGCCCGTCGATGACCACCAGCGGGCTGTTCGACATGTCGGACAACTCGCCGCGGATGCGGAATTTCACGCCGCCTCCGGCTTGGGCCGATACCTGATTCACGCGCAGGCCTGCGGCACGTCCCGCCAGCGATTGGGAAACGGTCGATTTCGAACTCGTTTCCACGTCGGCCATCTTGACGACGGAGACCGATCCGGTCAGGGTTTTCTTGTCCTGCGTGCCATAGCCGACCACGACAACCTCGTCGATCAGCCGCTCGCTCTCCTGTAATCGAACCTGAAGCTCCGTGCGGCCGTTCACCGGTATTTCGGATTTTTGATAGCCCAGAAACGACACTTCCAATACGGCGTCGGACGGTACGGAGATTCGGAAACTTCCGTCCGCGCCGCTGATCGTTCCGTTGGAACTTCCCTTTTCGAGCACCGTCGCACCGGCGATGCCCGCTCCTGCGGCGTCGCTCACCGTACCCCGGACCGCTGTCCGGCCGTCGTCCGACGGCGCTTTCCGGTCGCCTGCGGGAGGTGTATTCTGTTTCCGGACAGCTTTCAGGATGATGTAGTTGTTGTCGAATACGCCGTCGATTCCCATCGGCGCAAAGACCTCCTTTATTAGTTTCGCTGCCGTCATGGAGCGGGATTTCAGCCGCACCTGCCGCGAAGTTTCCACCTCCTGCGAGCTGTAGACCACGAGGCATCCGGTCTGTTTTTCGATCTCCGAGATCAGCGTTCCGATCCGCACCGTATCGGCCGATACGGTCACGATCCTCTCCTCAGGCTTTGTCGCGGAGGCGTAAGCCTGCGGGCCCGTGTACAGGCAGACGAGCGGCAGCAATGCGAGCGTCAGCACCCGGGTGAATCTGGTAAACAAAGGGGTAAAGTTCATATCATAAGGTTGGTATTAGGTTAGTCTCGGTTCGTCGGCGTAGCTCAGTCGATGTAGATCACTCCTGTCGAATCGTCCTTGGTGATGCTGAAGCCCTGCGCCTGCTGCAATAGCCGCAGGATCTCGTAGACACCGTCCTTCTGCCGGAATTTACCCGAGTAGCGGGCGGTAGCGGCCTCCGGATTGCGGATAACGATATTCGTATGGTAGTAGAATTCCAACTGTCCGGCGATCTCCCGGAGCGTGGCGTTCCGGAAGGCATGGATGCCTTCTCGCCACAGCAGTTCATCGTGGTTGAACCCATGGGACAGCCGCAGTTCACCGTTTGCATAGTGGACCTGATCTTCGGGTTTCATGTTCACCGACCCTTCGGCCGAGCTGCCGGCCGTCACCTCTACGGCGCCCTCCACGAGCGAGATGGTGGCTGCGGCGGGCTCGTAGGCCGAAACGTTAAACTTGGTGCCCAATACCTTGATTTTCATGTCTCCCGTCGAGACGATGAACGGCCGATGCTCGTCGCGGGCCACCTCGAAGAACGCTTCTCCCGAGATATGGACCTCCCGTTGCCCGGTTGCAAACCCGGCGGAACAGGACAGTGTCGAACCGGCATTGAGCCACACTTGCGTGCCGTCGCCGAGCTTCACCTCGGCCCGTTGTCCCCACGGTGCCGAAACTGTATAGGGGGCATCGCCGGACGAGGACTGCCCGAAACGGGCCGTTATTCCCCAAGTGATCCCTGCAGTCAGAAGTACGGCGGCGGCGTAGCGGACTGCGCTGTGTGAAATACGTCTGAAAAGCATCTTTCGGCAGTTTTTTCGAAATACATCGTATGCCTTGCGGCCCTCTTCCGCATCCTCCGGAAGTTCCCGGAGCGCGAAGGCCGCGGAGATGTTGCGGCAGGTTTTATACTCCTCGCAGAGCTTTTTGTCTTCGGCCACGGCGGCCATATAGTCCGACGACAGGCTGCTACCCTCTTCTCCGGCATTTTTCAGGGTGTCGTCCCAGTTCAGAAATCCATCGACCCGTTTTTCCATGTGTGTCTGTTTTATTAAGAAGCGGACATCCGGCGAAATTCCGCCAATGGATCGTGACAAAATCGTATGGCTTTCTTTGTACGCCTTTGAGGTTGCGGACCAACCATCCCTATGACAACCACCGTTTCGACCATACCGGCGAACGGGCCGTGCCCAACTGCATTGTAGTATGCAGTAAAATCCGGAAATAGCGTCGCCGAGAAGAATGGATCTGCCGGATGATAAACAGTTGCTGAGACGTCTCAAAGAGGGTGACAAGGAGAGTTTTCGGATCATCTTCGAGCGGAACGCTCCGGTTTTCCTCGCCTTTGCACAGCGTCTGCTGCGTGATGCCGACGTGACCGAGAACAATCCGCGCGGTACATTTCTGTAACTTGCAACTGTGTATCCGATTAGGCACTTCGGAGACTTACTTTCGCATGTGTCTTTGCTGTGGTCTCAAAATGAAATAATCCCACATATCATCGATATGCAGGACTATTATTCTTTCTACGTCGTATTGTACTACAAAAAAGAGGTCTTCTCAGACCTCTTGCGAGTGGAAAACGGAACTCGGACCTATTGTCTTTGTTCTTTATGTATCAATATGTTATAGCAGTGCTTTGTTTTTGAGGTCACGCGGTTGTAGCGATTGTTTTACTCCTCATTACATCTCTATGCTATGATACAAAAATACGAATTATTTTTGATATTTCCAACAGTTGATCTGAGGAAAAAATCAATTTGATTTTCGAGTTTCTGTCGATAGTTATCTGACAATGTTTTCCTTGATCTGGTCGACGATATAATGTACATCCTCAACACATAGAGATCATGGGACAAGGTTATCGTTCGGCTCGCATGGGATTTTCCAGAAAATCCCGATACGACAGCCGAATACCCTCCTCCAGTTCGGTTTTGTAAGTCCAGCCGAGCGCCGCAGCCTTCGACACATCCAGCAGTTTGCGGGGCGTACCGTTGGGTTTCGAGGTGTCCCACCGAATCTCTCCGCCGTAACCGATCACTTTCGCCACGAGTTCCGTCAGTTCCTTGATCGAAAGTTCCTTACCCGTCCCGGCATTGACCGTCTCGTTGCCGCTGTAATTGTTCATCAGGAATACGCACAGGTTGGCGAGGTCATCCACATAGAGGAACTCGCGCAACGGACTCCCGTCGCCCCAGCAGGTGACATATGGCAGTTTTTGTTCCTTGGCTTCATGGAAACGGCGGATCAGTGCCGGCAGCACATGGCTGTGCGTCGGATGGTAGTTATCGTTCGGCCCATAAAGATTGGTCGGCATTACGCTGATATAATTCGTGCCATACTGGCGGTTGAGATACTCGCAGTACTTCAGTCCCGAGATCTTTGCCAGCGCATACGCCTCGTTCGTTTTTTCGAGTTCCGAGGTCAGCAGACACGACTCCTTCATCGGCTGAGGTGCCATGCGCGGATAGATGCACGAAGAGCCGAGGAATTCCAGCTTCTTACAGCCGTTCTGCCACGCCGCATGGATAACATTCATCTCAAGGATCATATTCTCGTACATGAAGTCCGCCAGAGCACTCTGGTTGGCCTCGATACCACCGACTTTCGCCGCCGCCAGAAAGACATACTCCGGCTTCTCTTCGGCGAAAAATCGTTCGACAGCGTCCTGACGCGTAAGGTCCAGCTCCCGATGCGTACGGGTAACGATATTCGTATATCCCTGCCGCTGCAACTCACGCACGATCGCCGATCCGACCATGCCCCGATGCCCGGCGACGTATATTTTAGCACTCTTTTCCATATTCCGCTATTTTACAATGCCCTTTTCGAGATACTCGGCGAGGTTTGTCCGTATCTCCTCACCGGCTCGTTCCACAGCCACCTTCGCCATATCGGCATCGACCATGATTCGAACCAGTTGTTCGAAACTTGTCCGGGTCGGGTTCCAGCCCAGTTCGGCCTTCGCTTTGGTCGGGTCTCCCCAGAGATTTACTACATCCGTCGGTCGATAGAAGTCCGGTGAAACCTCGACCAGTACCTTGCCCGTAGCTTTGTCGATTCCCTTTTCATCTTCGCCCTCGCCGACAAACTCCAATTCAATGCCGGCATATTTGAATGCAAGGTAGCAAAATTCCCGCACGGAATGTTGCTCACCCGTGGCGATGACGAAATCTTCCGGCGTCTTGTTTTGGAGAATCAGCCACATACATTCTACATAGTCTTTGGCATAGCCCCAATCGCGGAGCGACGACAAGTTGCCCAAATACAATTTATCCTGCTTTCCTTGAGCGATGCGGGCGGCGGCGAGGGTGATCTTGCGGGTCACGAACGTTTCACCCCTACGTTCCGATTCATGGTTGAACAGGATACCCGAGCAGCAAAACATTCCGTAGGCCTCGCGGTACTCCTTGACGATCCAGTAGCCGTAGAGTTTCGCCACGGCATAAGGCGAGTAAGGATGGAACGGGGTGTTTTCATTCTGCGGTACTTCCTCCACCTTGCCGTAGAGTTCCGAGGTCGAGGCCTGATAAATGCGACATGTATCGGCAAGACCGCATTGACGCACGGCTTCCAGAATGCGCAGTACGCCCGTGGCGTCGACATCGGCTGTAAACTCCGGAGCGTCGAACGACACCTGAACATGACTTTGGGCTGCAAGGTTATAGATTTCATCCGGACGGATCTTGCCAATGACCTGCAACAGACTCATCGAGTCACCCAGATCGGCATAGTGCAGATGGAAATGCGGCAGACCCTCCAAATGGGCAATCCGCTCCCGAAAATCTACGGAGGAACGACGTATGGTACCATGTACGTCATAGCCTTTTTCCAATAAAAATTCCGCCAGAAACGATCCGTCCTGACCTGTAATCCCGGTGATTAAGGCTGCTTTCATTTTTTAAGAAATAAATGTTATGGAATATTGCTAATGATGCAATGGATAGAGCACAATGCTTTTAAAATCGACATGACGCATTATAGCTCAGGAATGGGAATAGAAAGATGCGGCAGGACTATTTTCCAAATGTCCGCGCCAAATGAAAATTTATGATTAACATCCTGTATGGACATTGTGCCGCTTACGCCGCCATTCCTGCCACAGAAGGCGAGGCAGCGAGCCAAGAATACCTGTGCATCGGGAGAGTTGTTTACGCGGTTCCTTAAAGATACGGTGCACAAACTCAAGGTGACAACGGATCATCCACTGAGGGGCACGCGAAACCTCCGTCCCGCTGAAGAATTTGAACGCGGCACCTACAGCAATCATAACACCATGATGCAAATAGGGTTTCAACCTGCTCATGAAAATCTCCTGTTTGGGAGCTCCTAACGCGATCCAAATAATATCAGCGCCATCGGTCTCAACAATCCGGGCAATCTCCGGATAATCGAACTCCTCTACTTTGCGGAACGGCAGTTCAATGAACTGCATCTGTGCCACGTCTGGATTTTCTTTCTGCAGATTGGCTTTCAATCCATCCAAAATAGTCTGTGAGGTCCCCATGAAAATCATCCGATACTTCCAGCTCTTTACAATGTCCATAAAAATCTGACTACCGCAATACTGCTTATAACGCTTGCCATAGTAGATCCATCGGATATAAAGCGGCACATAGCTGCTGTCGCAGATGGAGAACATTCCCCCATTCACCACTTTTAGGTAGTCCGGATTGCGATTGGCAATATTGAGTATCACTCCATCTGCCACGCAGATATAATTTGCCCCGGGCTGCTCAAGCCTTTTCTTGATGGCCTGATGTACCATCTCCCGATCCATTTCATAGCGTATATTGAAGTAGTATTCTGTCATGTATTACTGAATTTTGGTAATCATTGCGGATTAGGTATCTTGCATTTCCTACCTTTTGAATGTTATGGCATAGGGAGAAAAATATAATTGCTCCATGTCTGTTCTCAGAATTTGGACTTTATCCATTTCCAGAACAAAGAAAGTGTTAGGTCTTGGTATTTTATTCTCATACAGGGATTTATAAAAAAGTTGCAATATCCTCGTTCATACATCTGACGATATATAGACCTATGCTCGCAATATACTTCGACTCGATCATCATCGTTTGGTTCCAATTCATATCGGAGACCTTTGATGGCTTCCCACCGATATATCGCTAGACCACCGAATGCCGATGAGACCGGAAGTAGAGATTCCGACAACCTGTAGCTTTTGAAATCATCTTGGCTACCAAAGATGTCATGTTCTGTCTGTGGTTCAGAATAGGCCACTGTCTTTTTACGGTATGCGTATGTGTCGTGATATCTCTCTCTTAACTTCGGAGATAGACTATAACCGTATGCGGAGACTGCATCCCATTCCAAAGAAGTCTGGAATGATTCTAGAATTGTTTTTGCACATAGCTCCGCTACATCCAAATCAACAATCATTAGATAGTCTCCATCCCAGCCGGATTCTTCCACATAATTTAGATATTGGTTTCTTAGGAACACCATTTTTTCGATTCTCTTTCTACTGAAGAATGGATTGACTCCGTCCGGGCTTGCAGGAGACGCCGGAACGTGAATGTTGTTGTTCAATGAGATATTGACAATGGACGGGTGGCGTTCCGCCCATTCTTTCAATAATTTTTTTGTACCGTCAGTACTGTCATTCTCATAGACGAACACTTTGACAGACCGGAAAGAACCAAATATTTCCTCTATTACGGGAATATTTTTTCTCAAGCCCTTTTTTGCATTCCTTACGATGCTACATATGAAAAGTTTTGATAATTGAGTTTTTTTCATTTTATGCTTGATCTAATATTTTTTCAATATTGTCAATGACTTCTCTAGTGATTTTCCCACTTTCAAAAACAGCAGATGATTCCTTGGCAGATTTTGAAAATCTGTCATAATCATTTAATATGGTCAGGATGGCATCCACATACTCCTCGTCTTTGAAATCTAACGGAAATATAAAACCATTTTTATTGTTTTTTAATACTAAACCAATGTCTCCGGGATTGGTGGATATGACTGGAACTCCAACAGACAGAGCTTCCGCAATGGCTGTGGGCAGTCCTTCTTGAGTTGATGCCATCAGAAAAATCCGTTTGGTGGAATCGATTTCTACAATTTCCTTATTGGGCATGTTCCCAAGGAATTTGACATAATCAGAGAGACCTATTTTTTTTACCAACTCTTTTAAAGTCGTCTCCTGTGTGCCATAGCCAGCTATATAAAGATGATGTTCTTCTTTTATATCTTCCGGAAGTCTGGAGTAGATGAGTATAATTCTGTCGACGTTCTTGATCTGCTCTAACCGCCCGGCAAAAATGAAACCTTTTCTTAAGGCATATGGTTTTATCGACACATTATGACATATGGGATTGAATAACTTCTTCCTATCAGCAAAAGCTGGTCCGACGGTGTATTTAAGACAGGAGGTTTTCTCTATCCGTTTGAAAAAGATATTGAAAAGGCCACGGAAATACTTACCTAATCGATATCTCGACTGGGTCATCGGATTGTCGTTGCCATGATATATATGGCAATAAGGTTTTCCTGTAAACGATGCAACAAACGAACCTTCTGGGACATGGCTCAATATGAAATCACATGACTTCAGTTCCTTACGGCGTATTACCAGAGAAATCATCAGTTTGATTCTACCGGGGATGAACTTGTTGGTCCAGGATGTCGGTATCGTGAAATACTCAACATCATATTTCTTGCTTAAAAACGGATGCATATTTCGCATGAATGGAGCAACTCCTCCATAGCTGCAATCCATGGGATCACTGTTTATTATTGCTATTTTTCTCATATCAGTTACGACGATTTTTTTAATTTTGCCGGAATCCCTACCGCTGTCGAGCCGGACGGGACATCGCTGACCACTACGGCGTGCGCCCCTACTGTGACATTGTCTCCGATTTTGACTGTTCCGAGGACTGTGGTATTTATTCCGAAATAGCAGTTGTCGCCTACATAAACATGATCAGTCGTGGATAATTCCGTCTTATTCCCGAAAACAAGGCCGCTGACTATAGTACAGTTTTTTCCTATATGCACATTGGGCCCTATATGCAGAAAGGAACCTGTATGATAGATTCTTAATCCAGGCCCTGTCGTACCCGGATAGATAGCCATGCGTAGACGGGCGCCCAGTCGTTTATAGAAAAACAAATGGTATAGCATTAGAGGCTTATACAATATGCCTTTGTTCATGTAGTATTCCACATATCGCATATGGCGGATGTAATGGTAGATGAACCATCCTTCATTTCCAAGCAACCAATCCTTTAGACAAGGTTTTTCGTTAAATCTCGCAGCATCTGCTGCAAGTGTTGTTTTCAATGTTGTGATATCCATATTACCGATGGTAGAGTTTGAAAATTGCGAATAACAACATCGCTTGTTTCCATAATGTCAGCCTGAGTATGACTTTATGCTTCATGGGCATGGAGTCGACAGGGTATCTTGTTTTTATCAACTCCCAGTTGGAGCAATGGCAGAGACTGTTAATGCGTTTTATTTTATCTTTAGCCGTAATACTTGTGTGATTGACGATAAAATCCATATAGGACCGGATATAGCCTGCAAACAGGCGGTCGGTCCTTATCATAAAATCGTCATCATCCATGAACTGAGGATATCTTTTCTGAATATGATTATGGAACTTCTCGAAATCGGCTCTTTTGTCTTTTGCCGTGTTACAGGTGATTGATTGCTGATTGGTATAATAATGATAAAAGCAGTTAGGTATTATCACAACCTTTCCGGCGTGGCTGAGATAATCAAGGTTGAATAATAGATCCTCACTGATCAACGAGCGCTCACTTTCGAATCTGATTCCATGTGTGTCTATGATTGACTTGCGGTATAGGGCAACCTTTGCTGATACCTGGATAGGTCGTTCAATATCTATATGTGGTTCTGACGCAATCATATTTTTCATCAATACACCTATCTCGGGTTTGGTGGAAAAAATCTCGATTGACGCCGGATGTGGAAGCGTCCCAATAGCCATAGTTCCGTTATTTCGTTCTAATCCCGAAAACACAATATCCGCTTCATGGGAACTTGCGATGTCTGTCATTTGTTTATACATATTGTTGTCCACCCAGTCATCGGAGTCCACGAATGCCACATATTCGCCAACAGCGATATTAAGCCCTGTGTTACATGCCATGCCAAGGCCTGCATTTTGTTTATGGACCACCTTTATGTTGGAATGGATTGAGGCATATTTATCGCACATCTGCGGACAAAGGTCGGGACTGCCGTCGTCAACAAGAATTATTTCAATATTGTCGATAGTTTGATTCAGCAGGCTGTTTACGCACCGGTCAAGATATTTTTCAACGTTGTAGACTGGTACTATAACTGAGATCAGTGGTCGCATGATTGATATGATAATTGGAGATTAGCCGAATACCAATTTGTAAACTTTTGGCAATTTTTTAAGAACTTTGTCCAAATACAAGGTCATCCACAAAATGCCGACGGCAATCGTAATGTTAACTATGCTTTTTATAATTTCATTAGGAATCAAATCACCCAAAGATGGAATTTGGAAATAATCATAGGCCACAAAATTTTTCGTAAGAATGAATATGAAAAAATAATGAAATAGATATGTTGGAAGGGTGTTTTTGCCGGCGTGAATCCAAAATTTCCAAAAAGATGTTGATGAAGAGATGTACTCCCTATACAAAAAGAATGATGAAACCGTGATAAAAACTCCCAAAAATGAATTAAACTTGTAACCAATTACCCCCCCCCAGTATGTTTGATTGATTATCAAGAAAATAGTTGCACAGCACAAAATGAATCCCTTATTTGATAGACGTTTCTGAAATTGGTCGATGTATATTTTGCATACAGCGCCGAAAAAGAAATAGCCGCTTAACGAGATAGTTTTTTCAATACACAGCAGATTTGAGAGTTTGATAATTTGCTCTGATAATAAATGTTGATTAGGATACAGGATTGATATACTAATGCATAACATGGAACAAATCGCAAAAATCAAAGCCACATTTCTTTTTTTCATTTTCTTCAGATAACATATCCTTGTTATTGTTACAAAAATCAAAAAGATTTCAACGAGCGATAACGTAAACCAGTAACCTGATTTCATCGGGTCGAAAAGCCTTGCATTAAAATATTCAGGAAAAGCTGAAAATTTTCTTGTGCTAAAATAGAACAATAAAACAATGTAGACAATCCAAACAATTAAAGTTGGCTTTAATTGTTTGTTTAATCTATTAACTATTCTCGTCCTAAATTTTTCTTTGGTCAGGCTGGGTGTATATGCAAGATATCCTGAGATAAAAAAGAACAATGGCATCCTTATTGCCTCAAAGATAGAATCGAATATAGTACAATCTTGCCATACAAATGCATGTAAGTGTGTGGTGATTACCAAAAATATGGTAAATCCTCGAAGAGCATCTATATATTCCAAACGCTGTGCATTCACCATTGGAGTATTTGCAGATAATTGTTCAAAGGTGTGCATCTGATGAAAAAATAGTTTTATAGGTCGATGCTTCATATGGAACACCTCTGTTCTTAAATATGTCCACACTTGTGGATAACCAGATAGATAATATCACGATGATCAACATTTGCTGCATTTTCGTCCGATTACAGTAAAGATAATGTAGTAACAATGCAAGTATTGCCACTTGGAAGAATTCAAAATACTGGGCAAAGCGTATCGCCAGATGACTGAGGTTGCATACAAGAAAGAAAAAGCAGGAAAAGATAAAAGACAAGAAATACCACAGATTGAATTCCGGGATTATGTCGCCATATTCTTCATGCAATCTCGGTGCATACCATATCACGAGAATAGATATCATAAGATATGATAGCATCATAGGACCAAATGCAAGCTGCTCAGTGGACGCACCACCGAGTATACTGACCGCTCTGTCGGAATAATTTTCATAACCGATTAGTGAGGTCAATGGCTCGATGTATCCGGTCATTCCCAAGAATGAACCTATTTGTCCGAATATTAGGCATGCAGCCAAAATGGCCATGCATAACGTTCGCCGTTGAGGAAATCTGATTTTTTCAAAGGGAACATAAGCCAGACCGTAAAAAACTAGTATTATGAGTGCCGAATGGTGAATCTGCGAGAGCAAAAGAATTCCGGCAATGTATGGAACGGCCTTTTTCTGAACGATGTAATTGCTGAGAAACAGAAAACCGCAAGCCACAATCATCTGTCTTACGGCGTTCATCATATCCAGAAAATACCTACCTCCGAACAAAACCACTGGGAGCCACACGAGGAGAGGTTTGTATTTTTCAAACGCTTTGGTTAGAAAGAAAATCTGGAAAAATGCAGTGACACCCATTCCTATGGAGAAATGGATGTTGTAATTATGAATAAAACAGACAAACCAATTCCAAAGATGCTCTTGGGAGCCTTTGATTATTAGTCCATTGCGCAGGGTAAGTATGTATGACACAGAATCCTCACCTGTCCTCCACCTAATCGCAGCGATAAAAGTGAAAAACAGGATATACCACCACAGATATTTGTCTATGCGATCTTCACCACCATAGCGTAATTCTGAGTTGCGGGCCAAGGAAAACATGATCCATGTAAAGAATATGTAAATAAGAATCTCAAAAATAAACATTCCTAATTTTAGTCAAATTCAACAATGTCGTTTAGACTCTGATAAAGGCATCAGCCGATATTCCCGTTTTTTGGTCGTTGCTTTGGGATTATTCTCATGGGATTTCCGACAACTACAGAATTGGACGGGATATCTTTTACGACCACGCACCCCCCCCCGATAGTCACATTATTCCCTATGGTCACACCTCCTATGATTATGGCTCCCGCGCAGACCTTAACATTATCACCTATGATAGGTGTCATATCGTCGTTCCAAACAATATTTACACATTGGTTCACTGAGAAATTCTTTCCAATGCTCTGAGCGCATATAACCGTGGAGTAGCCATGTTGGACCGTTATACCTCCGTCGATTGTCTGACAGGCGATGGTTAGGTTGTTCTGGGGTTTGAATAACCAGTATACAAATATCTTCCGCCAGCCAATTCTATAGTATACGACACTCCTGAATTCCTTGTGTTCTATGAACAACATTCCAAAACTGAATAAAGATACAGAAAGATCCTTCCATAAGCACCACTGCTTTAAGTCCTCATTGATAAGATCGTATATCCGATGTTTTAGAACGCTTTTGTATAAGTATATGACAGGTAATAACAGACACGTTGCTGTACCATACCAAACTCGACGTACATTCATGAAGATTGCTTTAAAAAATAGTGTTAGATGATGATATACAGAGTTTTTCGACATAACGCAACAGTTTGATTACCGATGTAGTCACGGAGGTCGATTTTCTGTTAATATTACCCAAAAGTCGGTCTCTGTTGGGGTTGTTTATGACCCATTGGAGCTTTGTCTTGATCTCTTCGATATCAGCCGGAATGTCAACGACTTCTTGTGGTAAAGGATGAAATACTTCATTGGCTCCTACGTTTGCAGAAATAAGTATGTTGCATCGACAAGATAAGGCCTCTATTACCGCTAACCCGAAAGGTTCAGACTCTGAGACCTGAATGAAAAGACAAGCCTGCTGATACATTTCCATCAGCGTTTTGTGTGGAATTAATCCGTAACAGTTAACAAACGGGAATTCAGATATACTGTAGGTGTCTTCTTGTGAAGGCGTGTCTCCAAAAACACTTATATGGTAGTTTTGTCCTTCGTTGTTCAGAATTTCTACTGCCCTGCATATGTTAAGATTACGCTTTATGGGGCGTCCGCCACCCACCAATATTATTTCATTGTTTTTTCTTAGGCTGTCGTCAACGAGAGTGGAATCCGGAAGCTCATCCCAATCGATGCCATTTGTGAGCACGTCTATCTTGTCGGCATATTCGGGTAGTTTTTTACGGGCCAGTTTGCAAAATATGGAACTTACGCACAAAATCAGATTGGCTCTGGGTAGAATGTCAGCTTCTAGTCTACGTTGCAGCGGTCCGTCATCGGAGGCGAGACCGTGCATGATGTAGATAATCTTCTTTCCTAATGTCTTTGCAAGAGCGGTTTCGTATGTTTTGAACCCAAGAGCAGATATAATTATCACGCGCGATACCAGAATTTTTGCCAGGATTTCGAGTCGAGCCACAAATCTGTTGTTTGATTTGATCCGGAGCACTTTAGATGGCAAACACTTCACATAAGCACGATTGACCTGTGCTGGTCCGTTTTCGCCGAATGGAGAGCCATAAAAGAAAATCATAAGCTACAAGTTGCAAATCCATAAAAAACGCGGAAAGTCATTTGCTAGCAATGCCTCCTCTATCTGTTTGAGCCGGGAGCTTTTGGTCTTGAGACCGCATTTCATTATGATATCTCTCATTACTAAGAATGCGGCTTTTTGAGCATGGCGGTCTTTGAATGTTCCTAGGCGGATTTGATTCATCTTGGCCTGATATAACAGAGAATCATAGAAATTCGCATCATTATCCATTCCGAGTTTTGCTCGGTCCTTTATGAGTTTCAGTGTCACATATAATGTTTCAAGTATCTTGGGCTTGCCACGAGAAGTCAAGGTAATCCCGGAGGGATTAATACGATATTTGTAAACATGCTCAGGTATATTTATCATTTTTTTTGCAATCGGAAATATAAGAAAGCCCATTATTGAGTCTTCAAACAAATAACCTTCAGGGAATATTATGTTTTTGAATAGCTGGGCCCTAAAGGCTTTTCCCCATGGATAACTACTTTGCAAATTCCCGACAGGCGATACCTTTTCGATGATGTTGTCATTGAGATCAATGGTGAGCCATCCGCCACCAATGATATCGACATCATCGTTAAATTGCTCATAGAGGTTTTGTATGCAGCCGTCAGCGAGCATATCGTCGCTATCAAGAAACATGATATAACGTCCTTTCAGAGCTGACAGTCCTGCATTACGTGCGCCAGAAAATCCTTTGTTAGGCTGATTAATTATCTCAACATGGGGATCTGAACCCATATGAGTGATTATATCTGAAGAACGGTCTGTGCAACCGTCGTTAATCACTGTAACTATATACTGACAGAGGGTTTTCTGATTTAAAACTGAATCAATGCAAGCCTGAACAAATTTTTCAGTGTTGTAGACTGGTATTATTATCTGAAGGTCATATTCACATGAAGAAACCGTAGCATGCTCTCTGATGGCCGATGTGCCATTGTCAGGATGTATCGAGTGCAGATACTCCAGTGCCCGCGACACATCATCTGGTGAGGGTGCGCACTTTCCGGAACAGCGGCGCTGTGGGCAAAACGGTCGTATGCCAATACGCCTGAGTATTTTGGGCAGATACTCGTATATCGAATAACAATCCATAATCAGTATTTTATAAATAGTCTGGCAATCTTATAAAGATGAAGATCGATGCACAGATAGCCGATTAGCCAACGTATGCTCTGGGTCTTATAGGCTTGAGGCTTGACTTTAGAAAACTCTCTGGATATCTCATCTGTTGTGAATATATTGTATATAAATCCGTTGAGAAACATTTTAAGGGATTCAGTTTTCCTCACTGTTGTGAATCTTGGTTCATCCGGCAGATATTGCGGGAGCATTTCATGAAAACGTTTCATGCATTCAAAACTGTGGTGGCTTATCTTGCGTGTAATTGATATAGGTGTCTGCATGTAGTGATAAAAGGCCTTGGGATGATAGACAATCTTTATGTCGGGACAACGGTACAAGATCTTGGTGAGCAGTAGCTTGTCTTCACAGAAATCGATTCTGGCCTCGAACGAAACTTTGGCTTTGGTATAAATTGCAGTTCTCAGTAATTTATGCCAAAGACCTCCAAAGAGGTCTTTGGCATATAGTTGATAGATCACATCACAGGGATAATATGAATCGAGTTTCTGGCGGCGGATTTCCTGTCGTCCGTCGGGATAATTGATAAAGAAGTCCGCGACAACCATATCGGCATTCGTCCTCTTTGCAGTCGTATACATTTTCTCAAGCATGTCGGTTTCCACCCAATCGTCGGAATCGGCATGAATGGAATATTCTCCCATGGCACTTTCAATTCCGACCTGGCGGGCTGACGCTACTCCTCCGTTGGGCTTGTGTATGACTTTTATTCTTGAGTCGGCTGCCGCTAGGTCATCAAGGATATGCGGAGTATTGTCGGTAGAGCCGTCATCGATAATGATCAGTTCCCAATCGGGGAATGTCTGATACCGGAACGATTCAACCGCCCTTGATATGGTTTCTTGGGAGTTGAATGCTGGCATTATTACGGATATCGCGGGCATCAGGTTACTTATTTTAGGTTTTCTCTGATAAAAGACCAGCCTGTCTCACGTTCCTTGGCAACGATGCTGTTGACTTCCTTCCAGTTAATGTCGGGAATATCTGCCGGAAGGTTGTTGTAATCGGATATTATACACTGCCGCAGGTTCATTATGGAAAGCAAACTTTCGATACGGGAAAGGCCGCGCTCAGCATTGCCTATTACATAAAACGGCTTGTTGAATAATATCGAGAACACACATGCATGGAATGAATCGGTTATTACCAATTCGGCATCGAGAAATCCTCTGAGCCATTGTTCTACAGGAGGTTGTATACGGTTTTGCTTGTCGGCTTCTTTATTCTCTACTTCGGAATTGACCTTGAAACTCTTAAGTCCCAGCGATTTTTCGATTTTTAGTATACGCTCTTTGCTCCGTGTATCATTGTCGAGTACATAACACATCATTGTTCCGTGGCTGCGGGGAAAATTAGTAACATGAAACTTTTTGATATAATGCTCTTTATCCAGAAGAAATGTCGGGTCAGCCATTCTTTCCACATTATCTCGTTTGAGATAATCTTTGCACAACTGTATTCCGGATGATTCACGTACCGATACCGCGTCGAATTTCGAAAGGAGCCGGCGGCAGTTTTCAGTCTGTTCCTTATTCATTTCCCATACCTCGGATCCGAACGAGGCCGCATAGGCAATGCGTTTGAGCTTTTTGCCTTCGGTGAATCCAAGGAATGCGTCCTCGATGCCAGCATTCCATAAAGAACAGAAGTATCTTAGGCGCCACACTTGGTCACTGCCCACGATAACGGCATCGATGTCCCCACAGTCAATTTCGCGAGGGCCGGAGATGACGTAGCGGTTGATATGGGTGTTTATGAAAGGCTGGGTGTGTCGGCGTTCCATCGCTATTCTCTGATTCTGCCTGTATTCCCATCTAACCTCGGAGTCGGAGCCGTGCAATACCTTTCCGAGGTATCTTCTCAGATATACAAACCACCGTTGAGGTTTCGGCGGAAGTGATATAAATGTTGGCCAGTCCGTCACAACGACTTCATGACCGATATCCGTCAATATCGTCTGAAGGGCGTAAACTTGCAATATCCCACCGTAATTTACATGTAGCGGGAGTGTGAGAATTATAATTTTCATGACTCAATACCTGGCTTTCGTGATTAATGAAAGAAGCTTCTTTGCTAACTGGGGCCGGTGCATGTATTTGGAAAAAAGATATATGACCTTTTCCTGCTTGGATACAGATCGTTCGAGTTTGGTCAAAGAGTCGATATTCTCGATGATGTCTTTATACCTGTCAGCTGCGATAGACAGATTAAGCATCTGATTGAGGAAATAAAGTTCGTTCAAACGTATCATCTCCTGGACGTCAAACTGAGTATCCGGAGTCAATGACCTCAGAATGTCGGATATTAATCGCATATGTCCTTTCTCTCTTGAGATAACCCTATCATATCCATTGAATATACTTCGACTATGAGAATCTGGTCTGATCAGGTAATTAAATAGAACTTCATCAATGCTCAGACATTTCGAGTATGCGAAATATGGGAGTAGTATCTGTGCATTTTGTCCTAATCCTGGGCCTGTTAGGATTTCACGCTCCGGGATATATTGGTCTAAATACTTGAGTTTAATTCCATATCCTCCAGGCTCCCATCTGAAGCCGTTGTCGCGTGTGACGGCATCTTTGAGCAGGAAGCGTGTCGAAGAGTCGCTGCCGAAATCTGTGAGATATAATTCCCGGCAACTGTCGTCGGGTAGTTCTTCCATCATCCGGTATCTGCATCGCACTATCCCGATGTCGTTTGCGGATTGCTTCAGTGCCTTGGCTAGTATCTCGATCGCATCATTGCTACTATACCAGTCATCTGAATCTGGCCAGAACAAAAACTCTCCGTCAAGATACTTGAGACCGTTGTTGACAGCGTAGCTCTGTCCCCGGTTTGTCTGATATATGTATTTCAGCTGATATCCCCTTTGCTTAAATCTGCTGATATATGATTTGACTATCCGTGCCGTGTGATCAGTCGAGCCGTCATCGACAACGTACATGGATATGTGAGGATAACTCTGCCTCAGGACAGAGTCCAGCAGACGGTGTATGAATGTCTCGCTGTTGTATGCAGGGGTCAATATGTTCACCAATCCGTCAATCATCTTTCCATTTTCCGAGTATGTTGAACGGTACGGTATCAAGGAGATCCTGTTGGATTGAGCGGATGTCTTTCTGCGGCAGGGAGTTAGTAGCCATGGTGTCGAAAGTCATCTGGCATACATTACTGTCATTTATCAATTCCTCGATATTGTGCAGGGGAGTGTACTCCGGAATATCCACAGAACTGAAATAATCTCTGAATTTGAAGCCCGATGTGCCCTTGTGTAATTCCTCGTGCTCTATCCAGATCGCCGGAATTCCATATGAATGCGCTACAATCAGTCCATGAAGCGACGTTGATATTATTTTTCTGCAGGAAGATATCTCATCGGTAACAGCCTTTACATCTTCAGATCGAAGGTCAATAATCTTGATTTTCCCATCGTAGAGGTCCTTGAAATAATCGATTTCCGAAAAATGTGGTATCAGCCCTAATTCATGTTTTTTAATCGCCGGCTTGATGAAAAGAGGAATCAGTATTCCCGGATCGCCCAAAGCTATGTTGTTTTGAAATCTCAACTGTCTGCACTTTTTCTCTTTTAATGCCTGTAACGTCAGTCGACCTCTCACGGCGTAGACATATCCACCTTTCACAGGAAGCGCGGGGTCAAGAATGCCTGTGCCCCATATCCTGCTGCTGGGGGTGGCTCGGCTCATTATACTGCCGATTGCTATTATGTTCTGTTCCCATGGGAACAGAAACATGTCGTACTCGCGGCCTAGTAGTTTTTTGATGTGATTCTTGATGGCGTATTTTACCGGGAAACCGTTGCCAAAGCACTGCTGTATATCTCTGCCGGTAAGGCGTGAGATTATATATGGGCTCAGCCAGTCGCCATAATTGGGCCCCCAGTTTTTATAATACCAGAAAATCAGTCTCAGAGGTGTCATTTGATGATAAGGTTTTTGACGGCAGTTAATTTACGGCACACCACAGAGTTGAGTTTCTCTTTTGCCGGTTTCTCAAGCGCGATGAAATAAATGATGCCACTACTCCATATCACGCTTATAAGGCTCGTACTCATGACACTGCCGAAACCTGAATCAGGTAATAAGATGTATGTCAGATAAGGCAAGGAGAATAAGAGCACGGCATAGACCGGTATGGCTGCCATCACTTCCTTGTTGAATCGTCCAACATTCATCCCCGAATATTTCCTAACCCAGTATAACCGTAGGGGTATGACAAGAATCCATGGATATATGCTTGCCAGAATCACGATGGCCAACTGCACATCCATCTTGAATAAAACAAATGCCAGAATGACCGACGATAGTTGGAGTGGGCCGGCTGTTATCTGTACCCATTTCATTTTTCCGGTGGCATGCATGGCTGTCGTGGTGGGATTGCCCATGGTCCGGAACAGAGTCTCAATCATCGCTATTCTTAGAAACAGTGGTGCATATTCCGGGCACGATCCCAGCCATAATTCCAATACCCATTCTATGTTTATGAACAACGGTATGCCCAAAAATAGATAGAGGAAACTCGAATATCTCGCGGCTCTAACCACCAGCTTTTCCATTTCGGGAATATTGTCTGAGGAATAATATTTGACAATCTGTGGGTTCACGGCCATTTGGAAATCCTGTATGAAACGCGTGATCCATGTATTTGCCTGCATCGCTATGCCCCGGGCTCCATTGACTGCAGAGTTGTAGAAGTAGTTGATCATCAAATTTATTCCGGAGCCTTGTCCTATGACAGCCATTGACCCTATGATGTTCCATCCCGAGAATGTAAGAATGTTGTGGAATAAGGTCTTGTCATAGCCGAAATGAAATCCGCATTCTTCAAAATGCCTGCGGCAATAACGGTTGGTGATGAATATAGTCACCATTGATGACACTAGCATCAACGAGGAGTATATGATGAGCCGGTGGTACGGGGCGATAAATACGGTGATGGCAACAAGCAGTTTGAACGCTACGTCAAAAATAGCGAGATAAGCGAATGCCCCCATGCGTTCGTGGGCAATCAGCGCTGCGGAGAAAGGTACCTGCAGAAGTCCGATTATGGTAGATATTATTGATACCTGGTAACACCACATAGCTGCCGTATATTGTCCTTGCGGAAACTTAAGGCAATGGTTGACATACCATAAACCTGCGGTCTCTGCCAAGATGAGTATGAGCACGGAAACTCCGAGATAGATTGTCATCGAAGTCTTGAAAACGGATTTTAGCTCATCACTGTTATCCCGTCCCAACGAGAACGACATGAAACGCTGGGTTCCACTGAACAGCGTTGCGTCAATGAAGCCGAACATCGTTATGACGCTTGAGGTTACGTTATACAGACCATAATCGCTTACTCCGAGCGCGTTGAAAATAACACGGCTCGTAAACAGGCCGATTATCATCATTATGATCATTCGGACATATAATACTAATGTATTCTTGGCCAACCGAGTATTGTTTCTTGATACGTCTTCCATTATATATGAATTCTTTGCCGTATCGACCACAATAGTTTTTGATAGAACGGTACAGCATGCACCATATCGTTCGCTGTTTGGAGAGGCTTGCCTGCGCTCAGAAGGGTAAAGAATCTGCCTCTTTTATGGGGTTTCTTAGGGTTGAGAATTATTGACGAATTGTTTTCGCAGACCTCCTTGAATGAGAGATTGCGGGTATTCAAGGCCAAGCCATCGACCATAAGACTGCCCTTAAGAGTATTTATCAGCAATAGCGATACTCCCTTGTCATCTGAAAAATCTGGTATCATTCTATCAATACCCCAGCAGTCGCCCATGGTAATATCGGAAGAAGACCTGCTGTTACGCACTTGGCAATCATAACATGAGGGGCGCAATGAATAGTTGGATAGGAAAGCCCTCATATACGGGTTTTCCCATGCAGGACTGTTTATGGTCATACCATTGGTTGTCAGATTGAAATGAAATAAAGACCACGAACTGCTTTTATCTCGAAAATTCACGTTCTTTATTGGATATATGTAATCGCCATCTCTGTTTCCCTGAATTTTTTCGAGGTAATCCGACCATATACATGGCGATGGTACTCCATGACATACGAAGTCTACCGTAGTGAGCCGTTCGTCATATCTTTTGCCAAGAAAATGATACAGAGCTGATATTTGACAAGGTGTACCGCAGAACAAGACATTACGGTCTTGTCTGAGAAATGTTCTACACTTTATGTAGGCATCCCGAACCTTGGCCTGGACATATTTGCTTCCTCTGAAGTCACTGAGTCTGGCCTTTGTTTCAGTATAAGAGAATACCGGCATCCAATGGCTGTCAAATTTTACGCCGAATACAACTCCTTTATCATCGATTACCTTTTCCGCAATCGCTGTGAAAAAGCCGCCTGACGAACTTTGAACTCTGATCATCTCATCTATATTCTTTGCTGCCAACGTTTTGATAGGTATGCGTGCGTCATACGGATGAAAAATATGGCAGACTTTTTCACATAATCCGCATTCGATGCACTCCGTATGATTGACCTCGGGATATACAAACCCTTCGCTGTCAGTCTGGCAACTGATACATTTGCGGGGGCATATCTGAACGCAGGCCTCACAGCCACTACATCGTGATTTATCTTGAATGTCTATCATACTCTTGTGGCTCGTTTGTGCTGGGATAATTTCTTCAGTCTGAAGATAGCTCTTAGTATCAGGTCATTAAGGATAAACGGGCGGGAATCGTTGAAGAATATACGTCCTTCTCTCAATTTCAACGGCTGCAACGGCTCTACGGAATGAGCAAGGTTTCGTCTTAAGTTATATGATGCGTCGGTGGAATAGAGTGTATTTACCAGAAATTCCAGACGCCACCGGTATTCATCGTCTATATTCTCCCGATATGCATCTTCATGGGTCAAGAGAATTTTCAACTCATGTTCCAATCGAGAAGCGGCAGCTATCACTTTGGGCGATTGCACACTTGAAAGGCTATGATCGTCCCAGTACCTGTAATGATATAGTGTATCTGGGATGTAGACTATGCGACGGCAGGCCATGAAACACTTGTAGCCGAAAATTTGGTCTTCGAGCCAGTTTATCTCTTCATTGAATGAAAGTCCGCATGTTACTTCTCTTTTAGAGAACATATTCCATACAAAGGCATGGTATTCAACCTTGTCAGTATATTCAAGAAGGCCGTTTATGCCATTGAATACCATTATCTTGTCAATCGTGCATGTTTTGGCCTTTTCGCCTGATCTTTCGATATGATATCCAAATTTAACCATATCCGCATCCGTTCTCGAGATTGTGTCTAAACATGTGGAGAAGGCATTAGGTTCAAGCCAGTCGTCACTATCGGCAAAAGTGATGAAACGTCCGCATGCCTTGCTTAGGCCATTGTTACGTGCGGCGGCGACGCCTTTGTTTGGTTGTTCCACATAAACTATACATGGGTTTTGGTCGGCATAGTTCCGGCAGATGTCGCCGGAACCATCTTTGCTGCCATCGTTGACAAGAATCAATTCAAAATCAGACTCATCCTGATTCAGAATCGATTCAATGCACGTCGACAGCCACTTTGCACAGTTGTATACTGGAATTATGACAGATATCAACGGATTATTCATTGCAGATGAATTCAAGTCCCGATATATAATGCTCTTTTCCTCCTAAGGCATACTTGTAATGCTCGTTGCCTCTTGTGAAGTCGATTGAAACTATTTCATCATCCTTAATCAGTTTCTCGATGAATGCGGATAAAAGCAATATACCAGGAGAATATCTGGAATATTGCTCGTTTGTAGATACAGCCATAAGGACAATTTGTCGATGTGTTTTATCCACTCCATAATTAAAGGCAGAGCAAAGTTTGCCGTCAATCGTTTTCAAGGAGATAAATCTGGAGTTTCCGTCGTGAGTATACGGAGCATATTCTTTAAAACGGTACCATCCTCTATGCAAAATATTGGTGGATATGAAGTTTAAGATGCGCCATTTGACAGTCATGCCATCAAATCTGTTTTTTTCGGTCACTCTCTCAGCTCTGAATTCCGAGAATGCGGCTATGTCCACGTTTTTGTCATCAAAATCATAGATAAATTTGACATTGTCTTTGACTGCCCGGTTACGGGCAGTACGTATATTTTGCCGAGAATTCTTTGATAGCATTCTTATATATTCTTCTGAAGATGCAGGAAGGCTTAGCCCGACACATATGCTTTTCCTTTCTGTTATGATTTTATAGTTAATCTTGATGAACTGCGCCAGCTCGGTTGTGGTCTTGAGGTTTTCGAAATAAAAACGATCGATGTGAAAGCTGTCTTTTAGGTTGGCAAATAGGAATCTCGCTACCGCCTCATCCCACTCGTCGTATATGAAGTTAAGGTAATCCGACCATTGCCCCCGTCCAAACAAGTAGATGCCCTTGCGGTTAAACTTCCCGAACGTGCGATGGACAATCCATAGGGGGGCAATCAGTTTTATATTTCCGTTTTTGCGAACTATTGCATATCCGATGTCAAACTTCTTGTCTCTGATGTCATAATTGAGCGCGTTGAGCATTGCATACCAGTTGTACGATTGGAAGTAAGACATATCTTCACCGACTTCGAGCTTTTTCCACTCTTTTGCGACATAATGAAGTTGATCCGGAGTTATGAAACTGAAGTTCATCATAAAATTCAATGGTCTGATAATTTTAGCAAACGCAGAATCTTGTGGAATATCCGTGTGCCATAGAACGCTCGGTCTCTTTTAGCATCAGTGGCCATTATGATTTTGCCCTTGAATGCTGCGAAACTCAACTGATGTCCTCCCTGACGGTAGAATGGATCGTCCATAGGCAGGACCCATTCTGCAAAAACTTCTTCCTTATAGCTCTCCGGCGATATCTGGGTGATTTTAAGTAAATTCACTTGGCCTCCATAAACATTCGAGCAATCCTGCGCTGGGCGATACAATTCGCCATTACTCTCGATGATGCTTCCGGCATTGCGTCCAAATTTAAGGTTATGACATATCGGAGAGTCTGGGTGTTCGCGATAAACGCCTCTCAGCGTTTCGGATATATAGAGTCTTAGTTCATATCCGTTTTCATCAAGAGTGGAAGTGAATAGATAGTAGATTCCCTCTCTTTTGTATACAATGGTATCTGCGTAGTCGAATATTATGTTTTTAGGCTTAAACGTACGCTTGAAAAGTACTGTATCAAGAACGAATGCTGTTAAATCGTTGTTTTGTGCTTTATATAATCGGATTTCACCCACCCACCCAGTCTCTGGAATCATATATACCTCGCCATTGTCTTCAAACACAAAGGGAAATGAAAAATGGATTCCTTGCTCATGTGTAATCGGAGTCGGTTTCGACCAATGTTTCAAGTCGTTTGTAGAAATCATTTTTATAATACCTCCAGTGGTATAGAAATGCATATCCTCGTAGAACAGAAAGAGGCGATCATTATGGACGAATAAAAACGGATCTGCTTCGATTATTATAGGATTTTTGGGGTTCCATATGCTTTCGGCATCAAGTCGTTTGATGGTTTTTTTATAGTTCGCAAAAAGAGGAATTTCTTTTACTATGGATATGTCGATGCCGAAGCATTCTGATTTTTCGATATTGTGTAGCATTATTCACTAATTTTAGAAAGAAGTGCCTCCCATTTACCGATTGTCTTATCAATAGAAAAGCAGGAGGCAGAAGCGATTGCGTTCATTTGCATGGCGCGTAAAAGCCGAGGATTGCTTGTAAGTGCCTTTATATGGTTGGCAAAGGTCTTTTCGTCGCCATTAGGAGTAAGATAGCCATTATAGCCGTTTTTTATTATGTCGGTATAGACGGGCGAGGAATTCATCACCACAGGCACTGCGCCATTCTGCAACGCTTCTGTTAAGGAAAGCCCCCAGCCTTCGGCACTGGAGGTTAGCAACAGTATTGAAGCCTCCTGATAATAAGGCAATGGAGCCTGACGCCCGCAAAACTCCACGTCTGTAATTTTTAAATAGGCAGCCTGTTTTCGATATCTTTCCAGGTCAGGTCCTTCGCCTATAAGTTTCAATGCCCAGCCATCTGTCGCTTTCCCGCGTTGCAATCGTTGCCATGCCTTAAGTATTAGCGAGATTCGCTTGTGGTACTCTGACATTCGGGCGCACACCAGCATGATTTTCTTTTTCTTATCTAACTCTTTCTCTGATATGATTCTGTCAAATGTGAGGGGATTATTGATTGCAATCAATTTGTCGTACTCTACGCGCTGCATTACTTTTCTGAGATAGGGACGATGGGTATCCGAGAGAATCACAAACGCATCGGAGTTATCATAGATTTTATTATAAATTTCTCCTTCCTGCCGTTCTTTCTTGTGGGTATAGTAGCTTGGGAGCAACTTATGCTTGATGATCTGTAATTTGTCTGTTAGCGTGAGTTGCTCTTTTGACATGAGCAACTGCACGAAATCAGGATTGCATGGGTCAAAGTGCAAACATGAAATTAGTTTGCCTCCTTCTGCACACCATTTTCTGCCGCCATAAGCGAGAAAGGTATCAATCAGCCATGTCGCGTAGGCAATCTGATTTATCACGATGTCGATTTTTTTCTCCTTTAGGAAAGCATGAAGGTCTGTGACAGTCTTTCCCAGATATGTCATTACTCCGCCGCGCTCACTGAACACCAGCACTTCGAGGCATTTATGCCCCAATATCCTAAGCTTCTGGGCTACCAGTGAGGTTATACGCTCCGTTCCTCCTGCCTCAGGATCTAATGGCATATTGTATATCCAGAGTATATTCATAAGTTATGAAACAACTTAGCCGTTGCCTAGCTTTTTATTCATAGAAGAGTTTTTGTGCATTCACATAGGCATGATAGTATCCACCCAAGAGCATTCCCTCAACTAAGTTAAAATGAACGAATTTTCTTTTCTTAAGCCCTCTAGTAGGGTTGCCAATTACCACAGTTATTGGCTTTTCATTACACTCCTAACCATAGTCCCATAGTCTGTTTTTTTGACAGCTAAGCCATTCGTCATACTCTTTCTCTGACTGAATATAGAAATAAATTTGAATGCAATGTTATTTAATGTAATATATTGTTCTTCAATGCTACTACGATTTCTTTCGGGATTATACAGGATGCCATTTTTTGATACATCCGGTGCGTGTCCATACCTGTAAGATGATAAAAGCTATTCTTCAGTAACCATTCAGCCTTCCTTCTTACTTCCATGCCATATGCATTGCCAAGTGAGGGCAAGTTAAGTTGGAACGAAACATTCCATTCTTTCAGTTGCTGGTATACATTCCTATCCATATAGACATACCGTTCCGGGTGTGCGAGAACTGGATAGTAACCTTTGACCTTGATCCGTTCCAACGTGCCGAATAGGTCCATCGGCGGATTGAAATAACTGGTCTCGACCAACAGGTGGTCCCCATTTTCACCCAATGGCAGCAGGTCGTTCTTTTCCAGCCTCTCCTCAAAAAGGCCGTCGAGCATGTTTTCGGCCGCAAGATGCAATTGCACGCCTCCCTTGTAAGCGGCCCGCAGTTCCGCGAACCGCTCCCGCAGATGAGCGGAGGTATTGGGAATGTCCTCCATGATGTGCGGCGTGAGCCATACGGATTTTACTCCCAGCTTTTCGTACAGATGCAGAATCTCCAAAGACTCCCCCATCGTCCGCACGCCGTCGTCCACCCCCGGCAGAATGTGCGAGTGCCAGTCGGTGAACCCGCTGAAAATACCGCTGTCCTGCAATGAAACACGTTTTCTGAATGGCCAGAGATTCATGGGGTCAATCATTTAATAACCAGCCATTTCCCCCCCCCGCGTCTCATCGGAGCCATAGTGATATCCTGAGCCGTAACCGTAATGATAACCATAACGGTAGCCGTATCTGTATCCGTAACGTCCCCCGACTCCTTCGGTGCCGTTCAGGATCATGGACATATTCTTGTACTTTTTCTCGTCGTAAATCTTTTCCAGTTCAACAAGCATGCTCCGTTCGAGCAGCCCGGCACGGATCACGAAGATGGTCCGGTCGGCCAGTTTTTCGATGATCTGCGTATCGGCGACCAGTTCGATCGGCGGACAGTCGATCAGTATGTAGTCGTATTGCTCCCTTACGGTATCGATCGTTTGTTTCAACCGATCATCGAACAACAGTTCGGTCGGATTGGGCGGTATGGTGCCCACGGGCAGAATATTCAGATACTTGTGGTTTGTATCGGTCACGATGATGTCGGTAAGACGTTCCACGCGCCCGTTCAGATAGTCGCTCAGTCCCGGTTTGGGCGAACCGACATAGGCGGAACTGGAACCGTGACGCAGATCGCCGTCGATAACCAGCACTTTCTTTTTCTTGATGGCAAGACTTACGGCAATATTCATCGTCAGGAATGATTTGCCGCTGCCCGGATTGAATGAGGTTATGACGATGACATTCGACTTTTTGTCTTTGCCGGTCATGAATTCCAAATTGGTGCGCAGCACCCGGAAAGCCTCGTTGATGATGTCGCGGCATCCCTCCCTGACCACGACGGCTTTCACATCGGCGGTTTTGTTCTTGAACAAACCCGTTTTTCGGCGGGTAAAGAGCGGAATCTCACCGATGAACGGCACGGTCACGCTTTCCAGGTCCTTGCGCCCCCGGATTCTCGTGTTCATATTCTCCCGCAGGAAGATGATGACTATCGGGATAAACAGTCCCAATGCGATCGCCACCAGCAGGATGTTTTTCCGGACTGGGGCTGTCGGTAGCATACTGCCGCCCGGAGGGGTGACGATGCGGGTATTATATGCCGTGAATGCCTGCGAGAGCTCGTTTTCTTCGCGTTTTTGCAGCAGGAACAGATACAGCGCCTCCTTTACTTTCTGCTGGCGCTCCACCGAAAGCAGGTATTTCGCTTGGGTGGGATTGGCTGCGATGCGGGATGTCGTCTGCTGTTCGCTCTGCTGCAAACTCTCGATCTGTGCATTCAGCGTCACGATCTGATTGTCGATGGACTGGACGATGGCATGCCGCATGGCGGTCAGTGCCTGATCCATATCCACGACCAGCGGGTTCTGCGTGCTGCTGTTGGCGACCAGACTATTGCGCTGCAATAACTGTTTGTTGTATTCTGCGATCTGTGATTCGATGTTGGTGCTCTCGATGCCCGAGTTCGCCGGCAGTAGCTGGTTCTTATTAGCATCGTTAGTCAGGTAGTTCCGGATGTACCGGGTCATGTAAAGCTGGTTGTTCAGCGTGAGGATCAGGGCGTTCGTCTGGCTGCTCTGCGCCATGTACATACTGGAGGCCGCCTGCACGTCCGGTAGCAGATGTTCGCTCTTGTACGACGAAATATCCTCGTCCACGTTTCCGAGTTCCCGCTCGATCACTCTCAAACGTTCGTTGATAAACATTGAGGTGCTGATTGCGATCTGGTTCTTGTCTTTCACCCAGTTCTCGTTGTAGACCGAGATCAGTGTGTTGAGAATGTCCTCGGCCCGCTGGATGGAATAATCCTTGAATGTAAGGTTGACGATCGACGTCTTTTCGTTGCTCAGGGCTACGGACAGATTCGAGGAGTACTGCCCCACCGTTCCGTGCAGGCTGCTGCGAAAGACATACAACGTATAAGGTTCTTTGCTTTTGTAGTAAGGCGTGGCCTCTATTCTCAGTATTCCTAGAGGAGTGGTTATTGTGTCGGATAACTTTCCGGAGATCTCGTCGTCGAATTCATTGCCGTTGCGGGTGAAATCGGTCAGATGGACGGTGCTGTCCGGCTGTACCCGTAAGGTGAAACCGGCAGATTCCTTCTCGGACAGATCATTTATCGAGACGCTGACCGGAAGGGTCGGACCATAGGCGACCCGCCGGTGGAATCGGCCGGGAACGGTGTAGTTCATATCCAATTGCAGGCGTTTTACAACCTCGGTCATTACGGCCGGAGATTGGAGCGCTATCAGTTCGTTGTTTACGTTGGTACTTGACTGGAACAATCCGAATTCCGAGAAAGATTCCAGATCCGAAGAAACCGATTTGCCTTTCGAGTCGTCTTTGATCAGGACCGATGCTGTCCGGGTATAAACCGGAGGGGTTCGCAACAGGTAGAAGACGGCAGTGCCGACCGTCACAGCCAATGACAAGACAAACCATTTCCATTCGGACAGGCATAGATACAATAAATCCTGTATTCGGATGAAATCATCTGCCTGCGTCGGCCTTTTTTGATTGATGGACATATTCTATTTTCTTATTTCACGATTAATACGGTGATGGTTGTCAGCAGCGAAGCCAGCGACATCCAGAAAGACGCGGAACGGACGTTGTTCCCGTTCACGGTTGCCTGCCGTGCCCGCACGGAATTGGGCTCGACATATATGATGTCGTTCTGTTGCAGGTAATAGACCGGAGATGCGTAGAGGTCGTGTCCCGAATTCAGGTTGACTTTATAGAGCACTTTTTTCCCGTCCTCGTCACGCTGGACCAGTACGTTGTCCCGTTTGCCGTAGACCGTGAGGTCCCCGGCCATGCTGATGGCATCCAGCAGTGTCAATCGGTCCTTGTCGATATTGAAACGTCCGGGATGGACGACTTCGCCTAAAACCGAGACGGTAAGGTTCAAGAACTCGACCGTTACGACCGGGTCTTTGACCAGGTCCTGCGAGATCAACTCATGTTTTATGTGGGCGGCGATCTCTTCGCGGGTCATGCCGGCCACATGGACCGGACCCAATACCGGAAAGTCGATGTTGCCGTCCTTGTTTACCGTGTATCCGGATATGCCTTGGCTATTTGAAGACGAAGCGGACGAGGTCGTTCCGATTTGTCGGGATACGATGGGAAGATTGAACAGATTGGCCAATAGCGGATCTTTGCTGTTGACCAATATGGAGATCTTGTCTTCCGGACGCACCCGAATTTCCGTGGTGTTCAACACTTTCTCCGCCGTCCCCGGCTGCATATCTTGGAGATAGGCGATTTTCGGAGTGGCGCATGAACTGAACAGCACTGTTGCGGCCGATAACCATAGGATGTTTTTGATTCTCATATTTTTTGTTGAATGATTTGTTTTTAATAAGGGATGCCTTAAATTCTGTCGATCACTTTCTGTAACCAAATGAAGCTTCGGGTGCGGCTGATGTGTATTCCGTACCCTATCCGACGGATTTTACGCAGCAATTTCGTATCGTGATCCAAGTGCCATTGCATGAAATGATACAGCCCGAATGTGGCCAGCAAACTCATTCCTACGACGGCATACAACTGTACGTCGATCGAGGCGCCCAACCTCTCCAATAACCACCAGCACAGGACTACCGATACGTTCAGGGACAAAATAGCCAGTGTTGTCGCCATGTGGGAGGCCCCCAATCCGATAAACATGTGATGCAGGTGCGTTTTATCGGGATGGAACGGCGATGTCCCTTTCAGAATGCGTGTCGACATGACGCGCAGCGTATCGAAAACGGGAATGCATAGTACGGCGAGCGTGAAGGGGACCAGCCCCACGTTCTCCCCCAGAAAAGTCACGCAGGGAGAGTCTGTGCGCAGAATCTCGATCACGAAGACCGACATGACGGTTCCCATTACCAGTGTACCGCCGTCACCGATGAACATCCGCGATGTCTTCCCGAAGACATTGTGGAAAAAGAACGGGATCAATGCCCCGATCGACACCACTGCCAGAAGCGTCATTTTCACACATCCCGACAGGTAGAACAACGTGCCGAACATCATGCAGGCCAAAATGCAGAATCCCGAAGAGAGACCGTTCACGCCATCGATCAGGTTGATGGCGTTGATGATTCCCACGGAAGCGATAACGGTCAGCGGAACGGCTATCCATCGGGGAATTTGGCCGATGCCCCATAATCCATGGAAATCGTCGATACAGTAGCCTCCTACATGGATCAACAACAGTACGACGAGGATTTCGATCAGGAACCGCAGGGCCGGGGAAAGGTTCAGGATATCGTCCATTGTCCCGGTGTAGAGCATCGCCATCATGGCCATGATGACGATCAGCAACCCCGAGCTGTTCACGACTCCTCCGACGCTTCCGATGCCGATTACAATACCGAAGAAGACGGCGACACCACCCAGAACAGGGACCGGAGTGCGTTGCAATTTGCGTGCGTCCGGATTGTCCACGATGTTTTTCAGCAAGGCGATCTTGACCAAGCGGGGATGTATCCAGCCGACAAGGAACAGGGAGATGAAGAACGGAATAAAAATGCTGTAAAGAGGCGACATATATTTGATCTTTGTGGGATATAGCGGTCAGTTCATGGACTGCGGTTTTCTACGTCAGTTCTTCCACCTCTACCCTATGCCATTCCCGATAACGCTCGGGCGGGAGTTCTTCCGTTGTCAGCACTCGGTAGTCCGGTTCAGCAATCCGCAGGATATGACGGCGGGAATAAGCGCGCAGTTCAGCGTCTGTGACTGCGGCCATCACGACGGGGAATGGATAGGTAATGAAACGTATGACGGAAGTTTCGCTTCGGGGAAATAACCGGCATAGCTGATAGGCCGAGTGCTCGAAGGCCACCCAGTAATTTCCGAATCCGTATAAATGGGCAAACCGCTGGTTGTCCTTTTCCCGGTTCAAGATTTCTGCCTGATGAGTCGACAGAAAATCCATCAGGCTTACTCCCGGCGAACTTGCGTTTCCGGCAGGCTGTTGTCTGTCCGAGATTCCGGCTGTTTCGGTGCTTTTCATAGATTGGATATTGCTGCGGAAGGTATCAGTGTCAGTGCCCCAGCCAGCGGTCATAGTCGTCCAAACGCTGGATAAGTTGGGCTTTGCTCTTTTTGGGATTTTCTTCCTGCCGCCACTTGTCGATGATCTCATGCGCTTGGGTGTGGTACAGGCAACTGTTCGTGCATCCGTAAAGCGTGGTGAGAAGCAAGGCGCGGGATTGTTCCGCCTTGATGAGCGGGAGCATCGACTGAAGGGTCCCGATCAGTTTTTCGGTTTCCTCACGATTGCCCAATATCGTATGAGCCGGGAGCAGCAATGCGTAGAGTTTACTGCGCATGATGTCGGAATCCATGCGCAGACTGCCGTATTGTTTCACTGTTTCGGCGGCCAGTTTGCGGTCGGCTTCGGTTGCTCCGCCTTCCTGATGGTAGAAACGCCCTAATGCCTCGTGTAGTTTTAAAAGCAGACGATCGTTTTCCAGCCGGGTGTAGACGTGTTTGCCGTCGTCGTTCAGGGCGATGACCTCATATTGGCCGGGTTGTACACGCAGTAACGGAATCCACATGTAGTTCTCCACGCAGACCATGATATCCCGCTTTCCGGCGCCGGGTTGGATAATAACGCTGGCTTCGGCTCCTTTGAACTGTCCTTCGGTGATGCGTATTCGGTCACCTTTGATAAGTCGCTCCGGTTTCGGCGTATAGACGGGGACCACATTGGAGTATGAATCGGCTATCCATTGCAGGTTCCTCATCGCGTCCTCGGAGAGATAGGGATGATATTCGTGTTTTCCGTCTTTAATGCGGGGCAGGAAATTGTATTGGGGCAGCCATTGTTTCATCCGGTAAATCTCGTATTCCGAGGCGTGGACGAATACATAGTTATACAGCAACGGGCGACGGGTTTCGACAAACCCGCCGTCTTGCTTTTTCACCTCCACATACGAAGGTGCGAAATACTCGAATAATGGCTCTCCGTTTCTGCGGCGGCGTTTGAGTTCCTCTTGCAACCCTTTTGCCGGACCTTTGTGGCAGGAGGGAAGCACCATCACATACCACCTGACGACATGAATATCCCTCATGCGATCCGAAGATGTCGGAACAGCAGAAACGAATTTGGACCTTTCGAAGGAGCGAGAATCGATTTTCACCGATTGTATCGGTGATTCACCCTTTCTCATAGACAATTCAAAGCCATACCGGTGCTGTTGTTGAATGCACTGATATACAATAGATTAGACGCCGCACTAAAGAGAATTCTGAAAATTTCACTATCCTCTTCTTTTTCTAAAATAAACAAGGTCAAATTCGTGTTCCCATCATTTGACCCTGTCTCGCAACTTAAAAAATACCTCTTTGTTTTTAAGGAGGAAAACGCAACTTCATATATGGTTTCTTTGTAAGAGACCATATGTGACTGTACAAAAGTATGTATTATTGTTTAAAGGGCCAAACAAAACAGGGTAATTTTTACTATGAAAAATCCCCCCCCC